>NZ_QTQJ01000040.1:0-69356 GCF_003853795.1 Burkholderia sp. Bp8991
GGACCGCCGCGGCGGAGCAGCCGGCTGGCGGCGCGGCGCAGGCGGCCGCGCCGGCGGGCAATGAAGTGGCGCCCGCGCCGGGCACCACCGTGACGCCGGTTGCGTCGCCGGCACCGGCCGAGCAGGCGGCCGCGGCGGCCAATGCGCCGGCCGCCGCGCCGGCGTCGCCCGCTCCGACGCTGCAGATGCCGGCGGGCGATATCCCGAACGAAAACCCGCTTCGCCCGATCGGGAAGTGAGCCGTGAACGCCCGCCGCGCAGCGCCTCGCATTGGCCGCGTCGGCCGGCGCGGCTTCACGTTGATCGAGATGGTCATCACCCTCGCGCTCGTGTCGATCCTCGCGCTCGCGATCATGCCGTTCTCCGAACTGATCGTGCAGCGTCAGAAGGAGCAGGAACTGAGTGCCGCGTTGCGCGAGATTCGCACGGCGCTCGATGCGTACAAGGATGCGAGCGATGCGGGGCAGATCGAAAAGGAGGCGGAAGCGTCCGGCTATCCGCCGTCGCTGGCCGTGCTCGTGACGGGCGTGAAGAACGTCCGCGACCCGAAGGGCGGCATGATGACGTTCCTGCGCCGCGTGCCGCGCGATCCGTTCTTCGCCGGCGATCCCGATACGCCGGCCGAGGACACCTGGGATGTGCGCGCGTACGGCACGCCGCCGGACCCGTCGGCCGACGCGGCTCCTGCCGCCATGGAGCCCGGCAAGGACGTGTTCGACGTGACCTCGAAATCCGCTCGTGTCGGCATCAACGGCATTCCGTACAAACAATGGTGACGGTTCATCATGAAACCCGCTCGCATGCGCAGGATCCGCGGCTTTACGCTGATCGAAATCGTGGTCGTGATGGCCATCATCGGGCTGCTTCTGACCTTGGCCGTGCCGCGCTACATGCACAGCATCGAGCGCGGGAAGGAACAGGTGCGGCGGCAGAACCTCGCGGTGATGCGCAATGCGATCGACCAGTATTACGGTGACAACGGGCAATACCCCGACACGCTCGACGAACTGGTCGCGAAGCACTACTTGCGGGCGGTTCCGGTCGATCCGGTGAACGGCGACGACAAATGGGCGACGATCGCATCGCCGGACGAGACCAAGCCGGGCGTCTACGACGTGGGGCCCGCGAGCGGTGTGCAAGGCGCGCCGCCGGGCGTGGCGGGAACGGCGGGAACGGCGGGAACGGCGGGAACGGCGGCAACGGCGGCAACGGCGGCAACGGCGGCAACGGCGGGCGTGGCCGGAGCTGTGAAATGAGCCGGTCCGGCCGGGCCGCGCGCGCGCGTGCGATGCATGCCCGCCTGCGCGGCGGGCGGCAGCGCGGGCTCGTGCTGCTCGCGCTGCTGATCGCGCTGATGCTGATGTCGATCGCGCTGGCCGGCGCGCTGGACGTCTGGTCGCTGCAGCGGCGCCGCGAACAGGAGCGGCAATTGCTGTTCGTCGGCGACCAGTACCGCAGGGCCATCGTCGCGTACTACCGTGTCGGGCGCGTATATCCGCAAACGGTCGACGACCTGCTGGACGATACGCGCTTTGCCACGCCCATGCATCATCTGCGCCGCGCATATCCGGATCCGGTCAGCGGCAAGAACGACTGGTCGTTCCTGTGGCGGGCCGACCGGTTCTACGGCGTATCCAGCAGCTCGGATGGCGCGCCGATCAAGCGCGCGGGATTCCCGGATCGATACAGGGACTTCGAGGGCCTCGAAACCTATCGGCAATGGAAGTTTCTTTACCTCGCACCGGGTATGGCCGCATCGGCCGACGAAGCGTCGCCGGCGGCGCCGGCGCGGCCGGCCAGTGCGCCGAGCCTGTCCGGTTTTCCGGGCGGCTCGCTGCCCGGACAGGTGCCGACGGGCCTGCGTTGACGCGGATTCGGCACCACGCGATACAGGCCGCACGCAAAAAGCGCGACGCCCGCAACGGGCATCGCGCGTAAAACGGCGTGGAGCGCCGACGAATGAAACGTGATGAAGAAAGAGGCGCCCGGCCAGGGGCGCCCGGCCAGGGACGCCCGGTTAGGTGGCTCAGGCCTTCGCGAGCTTGATGCTGGTCGGCTCGGCGGTCAGGTAGCCGACGCTGGCACCGAAGCGGTCCTTGTAGTTCGCGCGCACGAGCGGGTCGAGCGTCGCCTTGACCTTGTCGTGCAGCGGCGTCTCCCAGTCGCCCACGTGCTGGAAGTTGCTCATCACGTAGGTCCAGCCGTTGATCTCGTCGACCGCGTGCAGGCCCGTCGATTCGGCGCCGGCCGGGCACGACAGCACGCGCGCGAGCGATTTCGTGTCGACGTTGTACGCCCACAGGAAGTTGTTCACGTGCATGCCCGAGTCTTCGCCGATGAACAGCGTGCGCAGCTTTTCGGAGAACTTCAGGTTGTCGGGGTTCGCGATCTTGTCCGGGTTCGCGAGGTTGCCGAGCGCATCGGCCGCGGCGAGGTCCTCGCCGACGAGCGCGGCCGGCGCGCTCATGTCGACCGGCACCCACTCGCTGTCGATCGCGCTGCCCGACGTGTCGCGCTGGCCGGCCTTCAGGTTCAGCGCGTAGACGGCGCCCGCGGCGATCTTCTTGTCCACCGCGACGTCGCGCGACACCGCATTGCCCTTGACCATCGACGTCTCGATCCGCGACATCGCCGTGTAGACGATCTTGTCCTTCGCGTTGACCGTCGTGCCTTCGAGCTTCGTGAACGCCATGCTGCCGCCGATCAGCGCCGCGTAGCGGTGCGTCTCGAGGAACGCGGCCGCCTTTTCCATCCCGGGCTTCACGCGCATCCAGTTGAACTTGCCGCCGAAGTGGATCGTCGTGTAGCTCGCGTCGTTCGGGTCGGTCGTCGTCAGGTCCATGATGTCCGACGCCTTCAGCGTGTTCGCGAGCGTCTCGATCTCGCTGCTCGTCGCGTGTCCGATTTTGATCCACGTGAGCGTCGCGCTGCCCGCGCCGGCGGACGACGTCTGCGTCCACTTCGCGACGTACAGCGTGCCGGCCGACAGGTCGGCCGCCTTGTCGGCGACGAACATGAACAGGCCGCCGTTGGTGGCGTCGTCACCCATCATCACGGTGCGCTGGTCCGGCATCACCTGGATCAGCTCGTGCGAGATGCGGCCGAGACAGTAGTGCTTCTTCACCGTGCCGGTGCCGTCCGGATTCACCGTGATCTCGGGCAGGTGGCCGTAGTGGTAGGGGTTCGCCTTCGTCTCGTCGCCGAACGTGTTCCGGCTGAATGCCTTGAACTGCGCGTCGGTCGCGGCCTTCGTCGCATCCGGCTCGTATTCCTCGCTCGACAGGTGCGTGCCCCACGGCGACAGGCTCGCGCCGCACGTGATCCACAGGCCGTGCGCCTTCGACGTGTCGACGTTGTGATACTTGACGACCTTCAGCGCGCCGCTGGACGGATCCTGGTCGAGCGTGATCACCGCGATCGGCGACGGCAGCTGGCCGTACTGCGACGCGCTTGCCTGGTCGCGCGTCGTGTATTCGAACTGCACGACCGCGAAGACCGTGTTGCCCTTCACGCCGGCGACGCTGGCGTTCTTCAGCGTCAGCAGCGAGCTGCCGTCCGGGCAGTCCGAGTAGAACTGGCGCTCCTTGCCCGCCACCGAGCGGTCGATGATCGGCTGGTTGTTGATGTCGTAATAGCCGCCTGCGAGCGTCGTGCCGCCCTTGCCGTCCGGCACCATGTCCCCCGTCACGAAGAACGGCCGGTACGCGAGCTTGAAGTTGCGCGACGAGCCGTCCGAGAACGACACCGACAGCGTCGAGCCGACCGTCGTCGTGGCCATCGCGGCCGCGTTGTCGAGCGTGGGCGCGGCCATCGCCGAGAACGCCGCCGACGTGTACGCGGCGGCCGGCGTCGCCGCCACCGGATTGTCGTCGCCGCCGCAGCCGGTCAGCAAGGCCGGCAGCGCGAGGCCGGAGAGGGGCAGCATGGGCGCGCCGGCGAGGATCTTCAGGGCCTGACGACGGGAAGCATTGGGCAACGCGGGCATGTGGAGTCCAGTTTCAGATATTGGAAGAATGGCCTTCCGCGAAGCAGGCGATCAGCAAGCAAGGCGAAGGCAAGTTGAAAACTGGACAGAAGTGTAGGGACGCTAGATGAAAGTTTTTTGAATAGAAAACGTAATGATGTGTCGGGCGTCCGTCAGGCGGGCTGCCGGACGCCGGTCGCAAGCCTTTGCGCTCAGTCGCGCTCGGGCGTCGCCGAGATGCGGTGGATCGACAGGTCGGCACCGTCGAATTCGGCTTCGCGATCGAGGCGCAGCCCGACGGTCGCCTTCAGCGCGCCGTACACGAGCGTGCCGCCCGCGGTGGCGATCGCGATGCCGCCGAGCGTGCCGATCAGCTGCGACACGAACGACACGCCGCCGAGGCCGCCGAGCGCGGGTTGCCCGAACACGCCGGCGGCAATGCCGCCGAGCGCGCCGCACATGCCGTGCAGCGGCCACACGCCGAGCACGTCGTCGATGCGCCACTTGTTCTGCACGCAGGTGAACATCGCGACGAACAGTGCGCCGGCCGCGGCACCCGTGACGAGCGCGCCGATCGGGTGCATCACGTCGGAGCCGGCGCAGACGGCGACGAGGCCCGCGAGCGGGCCGTTGTACGTGAAGCCCGGATCGTTGCGGCCGGCCATCCACGCGGCGAGCGTGCCGCCGACCATCGCCATCAGCGAGTTCACGGCGACGAGGCCGCTGATCTTGTCGAGCGTCTGCGCGCTCATCACGTTGAAGCCGAACCAGCCGACCGCGAGCACCCACGCGCCGAGCGCGAGGAACGGGATGTTCGACGGCGGATGCGCGGCGATCCGGCCATCCTTCGCATAGCGGCCGTGGCGGGCGCCGAGCAGCAGCACGGCCGGCAGCGCGACCCAGCCGCCGAACGCGTGCACGACGACCGAGCCCGCGAAATCGTGGAACGGCGCGCCGAATGCGTGCGTGAGCCAGGCTTGCACGCCGAAGCGTTCGTTCCATGCGATCCCTTCGAAGAACGGATAGATGAAGCCGACGATGATCAGCGTCGCGACGAGCTGCGGATTGAATTTCGCGCGCTCCGCGATGCCGCCGGACACGATCGCGGGGATCGCCGCCGCGAACGTGAGCAGGAAGAAGAAGCGCACGAGCGCGTAGCCGTTGTGCTGCGACAGCGTGCCGATGTCGTCGAAGAACTCGACGCCGTACGCGATCGTATAGCCGATGAAGAAGTACGCGAGCGTCGACACCGAGAAGTCGACCAGGATCTTCACGAGCGCGTTGACCTGGTTCTTCTTGCGGACCGTGCCGAGCTCGAGAAATGCGAAGCCCGCGTGCATCGCGAGCACCATGACGGCGCCGATCAACAGGAACAGTGTATCGACGCCGGATTTCAGACCATCCATGCCGTGGCTTCCTTGCGCAAAAAACGGGCGAGGAACGCAAGTATCGAGCCAACTTGGTGAACGGCTGCGTGCAATTGGTGCGAAGCGCCGTTTGGTGCGGCATTCCGGTGATGCCTGCACGATGACGGGGCAGGCCGCGTGCGGCGCGAATGCCGTGACGGATGCACGTGTGTGGTGCGGTACGTGCGCAACTGGTGCGTACGATGCGCGCCGCGGTGCGGCGTGGTGCGCCGCGATGCACCGGTCTGGCGCGTCAGCGGCGCGCGAACAGCGCGCGCGGGCGCCGCAGCCGCCACGCGCTCGCGGACCAGTAGGCGGCGACGGCCGAGAGCCCGAGCGCCGCGAACGAAAGCGCGGCGAGGCCCGCGTACGACTGGTCGTCGCCGGCGGGGCCGAGGATGCCTTGCAGCACGATCAGCGCCGCCGTCCAGAAGCCGATCACCGCCTGCACGAGCAGCCGGGCGCAGGCGACGCGGCGCGGGCGCCCGGCGTCACGCAGGCGTGCCGCGGAGGGTGAGCGAAGGCACAGGAACAGGGTGGCGGCGAGCACGGCGGCCAGCGTGATGAACCAGTCGATGAGGAAAGCCATGAAGAAAGCGGAAAGCGGGTGGAGCGAATGGAAGCCTGCTCACTTTAGTGCTGGCGCGCGTGCGATTGAATCAGACAAGTCCGAAATTGAAAGGCATTTTTAATCGGGAGTCGGCATTGGCCCTGTTCCACAGGCGGTATCATCGACACCGGTCCAACCCTGCAGGCCGTGCGGCGCACGGCCGGAGATTGCTGATGAAGATGAAGACTTCGCGGGCGCGTCGCATGCCCGGGTCCGTGCTGGCGGCCGCGGCCGTCGGCGCGGTATTGTTGCTCGCAGGCTGCGAAAAGTCCGGCACGCCGGCCACGCAACCCGATACGGCCGCGAGCGCGGCCGCCGATGCCGCAAACAACGCGGCCAAGGCGCTCGACCAGGTGGCGAGCACCGTCAACCAGCAGATCAACGCCGCGAAGGCCGGCATCGCGAGCGCGGCATCGGCCGTGCCGCCGCTGTCCGCGAGCGGCCTCGCGTCCGCCGCGCAGGCGCAGATCGATGCGGCCGCTTCCGCGGTCGTCGCGCACGCGGCATCGGAAGCCGGCGCGAAGATCGCGGAGGCCGGCAAGAAGCTTCAGCAGTGGAGTCAGCAGAACGCGTCGGGTGCGAAGCCGGCCAGCGGCGAGTAGCGGGCCTTGCGCAATTCGCGAAATGTAATTATAGTGGTTACACATTGTCGCCGGCTGCCGTTCGGGCCGGCGTCGCCGAGTGAGTGAGGAATGAATACCAGCAGCCGGTTCGCGTTTGCCGTTCACGTGCTCGCCTTGCTGTCGATGCAGGAAGGCGCGCCGCTGTCGTCCGACATCATCGCGGGCAGCGTGAACACGAATCCGGCGCTGATTCGCCGCCTGTTGTCGATGCTGGCGGCCGCGGGGCTGACCACGTCGCAGCTCGGCGCGGGCGGCGGGGCGCTGCTGGCGCGCGAGCCGGGCGAGATCACGCTGCTCGACGTGTATCGAGCGGTCGACGACGCGCAGCTGTTCGCGCTGCACCGCGAGGCGCCGAATCCCGCGTGTCTCGTCGGGCGGCACATCCAGGGCGTGCTGATCGACTATATCGGCGACGCGCAGCGCGCGATGGAAGCATCGCTTGCCACGCGCACGCTCGCGGACGTCACGGCCGACGTGCTCGCATCGGAGCAGCGCGGCCGGCCGGCGGGGAACGCGAGCGGCTGAGCGCAGGCAGCGGATGAGGCAGGGCAGGAGGCCGGATGGCGCGCATTGCGTGGCGCCCGGCACGACGGAGTGCGGCTCCGTTTTTTTTCGGTCTTATATGTAATTGCTGTAGTTACTTATTTATTTCTGGAGAATCGACATGACGCAACGTTCCTTGAACATCGCACTGTTTGGCGCCACCGGGATGATCGGCTCGCGCATTGCCGCGGAAGCCGCGCGCCGCGGCCATCGCGTGACCGCGCTGTCGCGCCATCCGGCGGCGGCGGCCGACGGCATCACCGCGAAGGCGGCCGACCTGTTCGATGCGGCCAGCATCGCGGCCGCGCTGCCGGGCCACGACGTCGTCGCCAGCGCGTACAGCCCGAAACAGGACGATCCCGCCAAGGTCGTCGCCGCGGCGAAGGCGCTGGTGGAAAGCACGCGCCAGGCGGGCCTGAAGCGGCTCGTGGTGGTGGGTGGCGCCGGGTCGCTCGAGGTCGCGCCGGGCAAGCAGCTGGTCGACACCGAAGGTTTCCCGGACGCGTACAAGGCGGTCGCGCTCGCGCACCGCGACGCGCTCGACTATCTGAAGACGGTCGGCGATCTCGACTGGACGTTCTTCGCGCCGGCCGCGCTGATCGCACCGGGCGAGCGCACGGGCACGTTCCGCACGGGCGTCGGCAAGCTGATCGTGGACGCGCAGGGCAACAGCAGGATCTCGGCGGAAGACTACGCGGTCGCGTTCGTCGATGCGCTCGAACAAGACAGCTTCGTGCGCGAGATCGCGACCGTCGCGTATTGAGCGGCATCGTGGCGAGGCGGCACGCAAGTGCCGCATTCGCCGTGAGCGGCGCGCGGCGGGCAGCGCAGCCGCAGTGACCACGGGCGATTCCATCTCGACGGGTGGAATCGCCCGTTTTCGTATGGGCGCCGATGATTCATGGACCGACGTGCACGCGACCCGTGCGCGACGCGGATCCTTCCCCGCCTGATTGGTATTTATCCCGGTCGACGCCGCGCAGCGGTTTCCATATTGTTCCCCGTCATGCAGGATGCATAGAAAAAATTTCTATCTACGAGGGACTGGGTAAATGGATGCCATCGATCGCAAGCTGCTGGAGCTGTTGCAGGCAGATGCCACATTGCCGATCGCGGAACTCGCGCAGCGCGTGAACCTGTCGCAGACACCCTGCTGGAAGCGCGTGCAGCGGCTCAAGGAAACCGGCGCGATCCGCGCGCAGGTCGCGCTGTGCGATCCGCGCAAGCTCGGGGTCGGCACGACCGTGTTCGTCGCGATCCGCACGAACCAGCACACCGAGGAGTGGGCGCAGCGTTTCACGCAGGTCGTGTGCGACATGCCGGAAGTCGTCGAGGTCTACCGGATGAGCGGCGAGACCGACTATCTGCTGCGGGTGGTGGTGGCCGGCATCGACGATTTCGATCGCGTGTACAAGCAACTGATCCGCGCGGTGCCGCTGTTCGACGTGAGCTCGTCGTTCGCGATGGAGCAGATCAAGTATTCGACCGCGCTGCCGGTGCGCGATCTGGCCGAGCCGGCGTAGCGCGGGGGACGGCAATGCGTCGTGGCGCATCGCGTCGGTGCGGGCGGGTTGCGTGTTCCCGCCGCCGTGGCCCGACGTCGTCGTAATGGCCCGCTCAGCGGCCGCGCGACATGGCGCGTGCACGTTCGTCCGCCAGCGCGTCGCGGCGCACGAACTCCGCGACGAACGGGCTGGCCGGATGGTGATGCAGCGCGTACGGCGTGTCCCATTGCGCGAGCCGGCCGTCCTTCATCACGCCGATCCGGTCGGCGATCGCGAACGCTTCAGCCTGGTTGTGCGTGACGAGGATCGCGGTGTGACCCGTGCGCTTGAGGATGTCGCGCAGCTCGAACGCGAGCCGCTCGCGCGTATCGACGTCGAGATTCGAGAACGGCTCGTCGAGCAGCAGCAGCTCCGGCGACGGCGCGAGCGCGCGGGCGAGGGCGACGCGCTGCTGCTGGCCGCCCGACAGTTCATGCGGATACGCGCTGCCTGACGCGGCGAGGCCGACGAGTTCGAGCAGGTCCGCGACGCGGGCGCGCCGCTCGGCCTTCGGCATGCGCCGCAGGCCGAACGCGACGTTGTCGGCCGCGCTCAGGTGCGGGAACAGCGCATAGTCCTGGAACATCATGCCGATGCGCCGCCGCTCGGGCGGCACGTCGAGCGACGGCGCCGAGACGGGCGTGCCGTCCAGCACGATGCGCCCCATGCGCACGGGCTCGAAGCCCGCGATCGCGCGCAGCACGGTGGTCTTGCCGCAGCCCGATGCGCCGAGCAGGCAGCCGATGTCGCCGCGCGGCAGCGCGAGGCTCAGCCCGTCGACCACCGAGCGGCGGCCGTGCGGCGTATCGTAGGCGACGCAGAGGTCGTCGAGTTCGAGCAGGTTCACGGTGTCAGGCTCCGATCTTGTGACGGGTGCGCGCGAGCAGGATCACGGGCACGAGCCCGGCCAGCACGATCGCGAGCGCGGCGACCGCGCCTTCCTCGTAGGTGCCGCGCGCGGCTTCCGCATACAGCCAGGTCGCGAGCGTGTCGAAATTCAGCGGACGCAGCAGCAGCGTCGCCGGCAGCTCCTTCATCGCATCGACGAACACGAGCAGCGCGCTCGTCGTGAGCGCGGGCCGCAGCAGCGGCAGGTGCACGCGGCGCAGCGTGCCGCCGGCCGTCTCGCCGAGCGAGCGCGCGGCCTGTTCGAGCGATGGCGGAATGCGCGCGAGGCCGGCTTCGATGCTGCCGGCCGAGATCGCGAGAAAGCGCACGGTGTACGCGATCACGAGCGCGGCCGCCGACCCCATCAGCAGCAGCCCGTCGCGGCCGAGCGCGGCGCTCAGCAGCCGGTCGGCGGCCGCGAACGGGATCAGCAGGCCGATCGCGAGCACGGTGCCCGGCACCGCGTAGCCGAGGCTCGCGATTCGCGCGCACACGCGGGCCGGGCCCGCGCGCGCGCTGTCGCGCTGCGCGCGCGCCGCCCACGCGACGACCAGCCCGCATGCGAGCGTCGCGACCGTTGCGGCGGCGGCGATCGTCAGCGTATTCGCAAGCCCGGTCAGCAACTGCGCGGATACGCCGCCGACGAGATGCAGCCGCTTGCCGGTCTCGACCGCGAGGTACGCGGCCGGCGCGCCGAAGCCGAGCAGCACCGGCAGCCAGCCGAGCGTGGCGGCGCTCCACGCGGCCGCGCCCGTCAGCCTGCGCGGTGCGAGCGGACGCATGCGGCGGCCGTGCGCGTAGCGCTGGCGGCGGCGCCCGTGGCGTTCGAGCACGATCATGCCGACCACGATCGCGAGCATCGCGAGCGCGATCTGCGCGGCGCCCGCGAGATCGGAGCGCGTGATCCACGTGGTGTAGACCGATACGGTCAGCGTCTGCACGCCGAGGAATTCCGATGCGCCGATGTCGTTCAGCGTTTCGAGCAGCGCGAGGCTCACGCCGACCGCGATCGCGGGCCGCGCGAGCGGGACGACGACGCGCCAGAACGTCGCGATGCGTCCGGCGCCGAGCGTGCGCGCGGCTTCGAGCAGGCTCGCGGACTGCGTGACGAACATCGCGCGCGTGCTCAGGTACACATACGGATACAGCACGAAGCCGAGCACGAAGATCGCGCCGGGCAGCGAACGCAGGTCGGGCAGGCGGAGCTGGCGCGGGCTGTCGAAGCCGAGCAGCCAGCGGATCGCGCCCTGCACGGGGCCGATCGGGTGGAGCAGGTCGAGATACGCGAACGCGACGATGTAGGTGGGCACCGCGAGCGGCAGCAGCAGCGCCCAGGTCAGCATCCGGCGGCCCGGAAAATCGTACGCGGTGACGAGCCACGCGCAGCCGGTGCCGACGACCGTGACAATCGCGCCGACGCCCGCGAGCAGCAGCAGCGTATTGACGAGCGCCTGCGGCAGCACGAATTCGGCGAGGTGCTGCCAGTGCGCGAGATCGGCGCCGAGCGCGGCGGCGACCAGCACCGCGAGCGGCGCGGCGACCACCGCGGCGATCGCGACGGCCGCGCCCAGCCAGAGGCTGCCCGCGCGCGAACCGAGCGGCCGGCGGCGCGCGCGGACGAACGCTGCATCAGTTGTCAAAGCCGACCTTGTCGACGAGCTGGCTGGCCGCCTTGCGGTGCTTCGCGATGTCGGCCAGCGGCAGCGGGTCGACCTTCAGCGTACCGAAGCTCGCGATCACCGGGTCGAGCTTCACGTTCGCGCGCACCGGGTATTCGTAGTTCGCCTGCGCATACAGCGCCTGCGCTTCCGGCGACACGAGGTACTCGAGCAGCTTCACCGCGTTGGCCTTGTGCGGCGCGTGCTTCGCGACCGTCGCGCCACTGATGTTGACGTGCGTGCCGCCGCTCTTCGCGTTCGCGAACGTCGGCCGCACGACCTTGATCGCGTCGCCCCACTTGCGCGCGTCGCTGCCGGCTTCCGCGTTCTTCATGTGACCGACGTAGTACGCGTTCGCGAGGCCGACGTCGCAGATGCCGCCGAGAATGTCGCGCGCGACGTCGCGGTCGCCGCCCGTCGCCTTGCGAGCGAGGTTCGCCTTCACGCCGCGCAGCCACTTTTCGGTCGCGGCTTCGCCGTCGTGCGCGATCATCGCCGCGACGAGTGCCGTGTTGTACGGATGCTGCCCCGAGCGGATGCAGACCTTGCCCTTCCATTTCGGATCGGCGAGATCCTCGTAGCGGAACGCGTCGACCTTCAGGTCCTTCTCCACGTACAGCACGCGATCGCGCAGCGACAGCGCGTACCAGTCGCCCTGCGCGCCGCGCAGGTTCGCTGGGATCGCGTCGTCGAGCACCTTCGAGCGCACCGGCTGCGCGAGCCCGCCGTCGACGAGATCGAGCAGGTTGCCGATGTCGACCGTCATCAGCACGTCCGCCGGCGACTGCGTGCCTTCCGCCTTCACGCGCTCGAGCAGGCCGTCCTTCACGAACACCGTATTGACCTTGACGCCGCTCTGTTTCGTGAACGCGTCGATCAGCGGCTGGATCAGCTTCGGTTCGCGGGTGGTGTACAGGCTCACCTCCTCGGCCGCGTGGGCCAGCGGCGCGAATGTGGCGGCGGCAAGGGCGAGGGCGCCGGCGAGCGGCAGCAGGCATGTGCGCGGATTCGACATGGAGACTCCAATGAGGCAGGCGGACGAGGAAGCGTTCCGGGGCGAGCCTGCCGCCCGAGCGACCCGAAACATTACAAAGCGAAAGTTTCGGATTCTAGATCGAAATGGGAATGATTATCAAATGAAAGGTGATGGAAAGTGCTTCGGAAGGAACGGGGAGGGGCACGGCGACGGGGCGTCGCGGCACGGGCGCAAGCGCGTAGAATGCCCGCTTCAACGAATTCGACGGAGCCGCACCGACCATGAACGATCAGCGCAAGAAGAACCCTGTCCGCAACGTGAGCATCCTGATCGTCGTGGTCGTGCTGTTCGTGATCGGGACGATCCTGTACAACGCGATCTCGCAGAAGCGTGCGTACGACGAGGCCCATCCGGCCGAGGCCGCGAGCGCCGCGTCGCACTGACGCCGACGCCGACGCCAACGCCAACGCGGATGCCAACGCGGATGCGGATGCGCATGATCGCTTCGTGGCCCGGTCGGGCAGCCGGCGATGCGCGGAAACGGCGGGAAGGGTAGAAGCCGCGGCGGGCGATGCGCGAGGCGTCGCGCCGTGCCGGGAGAGACGCGGGCGCCGAAGCCGGCGCGCCGCATGCAAGGATCAGGCGTGCGTCATCGTGACGCAGGCGCAAACTTCGGGCGGATCCGAGCGTAGAACACGGCCGCGAGCAGCGCGAGCCATGCCGCGCCGACGTAGAGCGCGACACGCGTATCCTCGAACCAGCCGAGCATCACGATCACGAAGCCCATGAACGCGATCGTCAGCGCGGGCGCGACGGGCCACAGCGGCACCTTGAACTTCAGCGCCGCGACTTCCGCGCTCGACAGGCGACGGCGCATCGCGACCTGCGACAGCAGGATCATCAGCCACACCCACACGGTCGCGAACGTCGCGATCGCCGCGACCACCAGGAACACGTCCTTCGGCATCAGGTAGTTGAGCAGCACGCCGACCAGCAGCGCGCCGGCCATCACGAGCACCGTGACCCACGGCACGCCGTGCCGCGACGTCGTCATCAGCACGCGCGGCGCCTGGCCCTGCCGCGCCATCCCGAACATCATCCGGCCCGCGCCGAAGATGTCGCTGTTGATCGCCGAGATCGCCGCGCTGATCACCACGAGGTTGAGGATCGTCGCGGCCGACTTCACGCCGAGCGCCGAGAAGATCTGCACGAACGGGCTGCCGTCGCTGCCGACGCCGGTCCACGGGCTGATCGACATCAGCACGACCATCGTCAGCACGTAGAACAGCAGGATGCGCGCGGGCACCGCGTTGATCGCGCGCGGAATCACGCGCTCCGGGTCCTTCGCCTCGCCGGCGCTCATCCCGATCACCTCGATGCCGCCGTACGCGAAGATCACGACCGACAGCGACGCGATCAACCCGCCGATCCCGTTCGGGAAGAAGCCGCCGTGGTTCCACAGGTTCGCGAATGTCGGCGCGTCGGCCGAATGGCCGAAATGCATGCCGCTCAGCAGGATCGCGACGCCGCCGCCGATCATCGCGACGATCGCGCCGACCTTGATGATCGACAGCCAGAATTCGAGCTCGCCGAACACCTTCACGTGGCACAGGTTCAGCCCGCAGATGACCGCGACGACGCCGAGCACCCAGATCCATTGCGGGACGTCCGGAAACCAGAAGCCCATGTAGATGCCGAACGCGGTGATGTCGGCGATCGCGACGATCACCATTTCGAGCGTGTAGGTCCAGCCGGTGACGAAGCCCGCGAACGGCCCGAGGTTTTCCGTCGCGTAGTGGCCGAACGAGCCGGCGACGGGCTCGCGCACGGCCATCTCGCCGAGCGCGCGCATCACCATGTAGACGGCCGCGCCGCCCAGGATATAGGCCAGGATCACCGCCGGGCCCGCGAGCTGGATCGCGGACGCCGAGCCGTAGAACAGGCCGGTGCCGATCGCCGAGCCCAGCGCGAGAAAGCGGATGTGCCGCGCGCTCAGGTGGCGCTGCAAGTTTTTCATCGAGTCTCCGATATCGTTTTATGCGACGGACCGGGCGAGCGGGGCCGGTCCCGATGGCTCAAGTTGTCTATACAACTTAAATGTGAACGAATGATAACAAGCCGGGCCATGTGACCGGAATCGGGTATTCCCTGACTGGCGCAACCGGCGGAATCGGGCGTGGGGCCATCGCGCGGCGGGCGCGCGGGCCCTGTGGGGCGTGCGGGGCGGGCGGGGCATGCGTCGGAAGGGGATTGCGGGAGCGGGGCGCGCCGCCGGCCGGCCTGCATGCGCGGGCGGCCGGCGGCGGGACAACTTCATGCCGTCATGCGGGCAGGCGAATGACGCTTGCGTCCTTGCGGATCAGCAGCGACGACGCGAGCATCTGCTTGCACTGGTGCGCGAGCACCTTCAGGTCGTGCGTGAGCTCGGCGCCCACCGCGTCGGATTTTTCCGCGGACACGACCATCGCGTCGAGGTCACGCGTGATCTGCTTCGTCGCGTCGAGCTGGTCGGCCGGCGGCGGCTCGCCGGCTTCCGCCTTCTCGAGATTCTCGAGCACGGCGGACAGGCCGCGGCGCAGCGCATCGTCGTGGACGAGGTGCGCGTCGGCCGCGCATGCGCTTCGGATCAGCGGGGCGGCGGCGGTGATCTGCGCGCCGAGCACGTGCGTCTGCACGAGCAGGTCGTTCAGTTCGGGCACGAAGCGCTGGTGCGCCTTCGGCTCGATCATCATCCGCTGGAACGCCTGGCCGAGGTTCGCGAACGCGATGTGCACGTCCTTGCGCGCAAGGCGGTAGCGGTAGTCGTCGTCGAGGGTGGCGGCCGGTGTCTCGATCGCCGCGGCGACGACCGGCACGACCGCCGCGCCGTCGGCGGCCGGCACCGGCGGAGGCGATGCACCGCGCCCGGCGCGCCAGACGGCCTCGAAATACTTGCGGGTCGACGTCAGCATGTCGCTGACGAGCTTGCCCATCAGCCGGTATTCCCAGTACGGGAACAGGCGGCTCGCGGCGATTGCGATCATGCAGCCGACCACCGTGTCGATCGCGCGCTCGCCGATGATCCGCATGCTGCCCGGCGCGAGCAGGTGGAACATCAGCAGTACATAAGACGACGTGAATACGACGCTCGCCGCGTAGTTGAACAGCAGCAGGCTGTAGCTCATCACCATCGACCCGAACATGATCGCGATCAGCAGGTGCGGCTCCTTGACCGTGTAGATCAGCGCGATGCTCGCCGCGCAGCCGATCAGCGTGCCGACGATACGCTGGGCGTTGCGCTGCTTGGTGAGCGAGTAGCCGGGCTTCAGGATGATGATGGTCGTCATCACGATCCAGTACGCGTTCGTGAGCGGCAGCAGCCGGCCGAGCCAGAAGCCGACCGCGACCGCGATCGTCACGCGCAGCGCGTGGCGGAAGCTCGGCGAGCGCATGTTCAGGTTCGAGAAGATCAGCAGGGGCGACATCCGGCGCCGCTGCAGGAAGCGCGTGAGCGCCTTGTCGATCTTCAGTTCGGTCTGCTGCGGGTCGGCATGGCCCGACAGGTTGCGGCGCATCCGGTCGATCAGGCGCGTCGCGCTCCAGATGCGCCGGAACGTCGCGAGCACGGCCGCGTAGGCTTCCGCGTTGGTGGCCGGGAAGCTCTTCTTGCGCATCAGCTCGATCTCGTACTCGATCGCGCGCAGTTCGGCCTTCACGCTGATGCGCGAATGCGGCGCGCGGTTCTCGAGCACCGCGAGACCGATCTCCTCGAGATCGGCGGCCGCCTTGCAGATCAGGTCGCGATAGAAAATGATCAGGTCGGAGCCGCCGAACGTGTTGCGTATGAGCGGGTAGTCGGTGTGTGCGCCAACGAACAGTTCGTGCAGGTCGACGCTGTTGATGAACAGGTTGTACATCGTCGCGCGGCCGGGATCGAGCTTGCCGCGGCGCAGCTTCGGCAGGTTGCGCAACACGATGTCGCGCGCGGTTTCCTGCGTTTCGACCGCGGTGATCTGCTTCGCGACGAGATTGCGGTAGCACTCGTCGAGATCGGCGTCGAGATCGTAGAACCGCGCGCGCGCGAGCAGGTAGTCGGCGCACGCGAACAGGCTTTCGGCGAGCGCCTGCTGCTCGATCCGGCGCGCCTGCCATTGCGACACGAGCGTCGCCCAGTACGTGTACCAGAGGCCGCCCGCGAGAATCCAGCCGGCATTGATGAACGCCTGCAGCGGCGTGAACTTCTCCTCGAGCGTCATCACCATCATGAACAGCGTCGCGAAGCTGATCTGCGGCCAGCGGTTGCCGTAGACGACGATCAGCGACAGCACGAACGTGAGCGGCACGATCGTCAGCCACAGCGCGAAGATGTTCGGCGTGGCGAGGCCGGTCGCGAGCGCGGCCAGGAAGCCGATCACGCTGCACGCGAGCATTTCGTTGTGCTTGTACTTCAGCGGGCCCGGCATGTCGACGACGCACGCGCCGAGCGCGCCGGTCGAGATCGTGAAGCCAAGCTCCCGGTTGTGAAACACGATCAGGCACAGCACGGCCGGCAGCGATACGCCGACCGCGATCCGCAGGCCGCCGAAAAAGTACTGGCTGTAGAAAAACTTTCTGATTTCGACCGAATAGCGCATCGATGGGCTGAATGACAGACGAAGACGCCCGGGGCGGCGTATTGACTGGCGACGAGTCTATCGTATTTCGCGGTCCGCAAAACCTGGCCGTTCGGACGAGGTTCATCGCGACGGCCCTTTTGCTATCCTTGGTGCTCCTGTGCGCCCGGCCCGTCCGGTGCGAGGCTCCGACACCCGCTTCATGCTCCATCTCTTCTATTCGAACCGTCACGAGACGCTGGCCGACGCGCTGCTCGACGACCTGGCCGCGTTCCCGGCCCGCAACGGCCCGTGGGCGCCGCAGCAGGTCATCGTGCCGAGCGCGGCGCTGCGCCGCCGTCTGGAACTCGACATCGCCGCGCGCCACGGCGTGTGCGCGAACGTCGAGTTCACGTATCTCGCGCAATGGCTGTGGGCGCAGATCGGCCGCGTGCTGACGGTGCCGGCACGCTCGCCGTTCGCACCCGATCGCCTCGTGTGGCGCTGCTACCGGCTGTTCGCGCAGGGCGCGGGCGGCGCGCCGTGGCTCGCGTCGCCGCGGCTGGCCGCGTATCTGTCCGCGTCCGACGATGCAATGCGCTACGAGCTCGCGCAGCGCGTCGCGGCCGTGCTCGATCATTACCTGACTTACCGGCCCGAATGGCTGGCCGCATGGCAGGCCGGCGAATCGGTGCTCGCGGGCGACGCCGCGCCGCGCGGGATCAGCGACGCCGCACGCGACGACGAGCGCTGGCAAGCCGCATTGTGGCGCGCGCTGCTCGCGGAGCTGAGCGACAGCGGCACGCCGCCCGCGCATCGCTTCCTCGTGGAGGCGCGCAACCTCGATCCCGAAACCGTCCCGCGTGCCGACTGGCCGGAATCGGTCAGCGTGTTCGCGCTGCCGACGATGCCGCCGCTGCACGTCGCGCTGCTGCGCGAGCTGTCGCGCTGGATCGACGTGCGCGTCTATGCGCTCAACCCGTGCCGCGAATTCTGGTTCGACATCGTCACCGCCGCGCATGCCGAGGCGCTCGACGCGGCCGGCCGGCTCGACTACCAGGAAGTCGGCCATCCGCTGCTCGCCGAGTGGGGCCGGCAGACGCAGGCGCAGCTGCACATGTTGCACGAACTGACTGAAAGCGCCGCGTCGGGCGATGCGTCGCGTTTCGTCGGGAATCCCGCGCCGACCTGGCTTGCGCGCGTACAGAACGCGATCCTCGACCTGCAGCCGGAGGCCGCGCTCGGAGAAGCGCCGGTCGAGCGCGGGATCGAGGTGCACGTGTGCCACAGCCTCGCGCGCCAGCTCGAGGTGCTGCACGACCGCCTGCTCGCATGGTTCGATGCGGACGCGACGCTGCAGCCGTCCGACGTGCTGGTGGCGGTCGCGGATCTCGCGGCGGCCGGGCCGCTGATCGATGCCGTGTTCGGCACGGCGGGCGCCGGCGGCGCGCGCGTGCCTTACCGGATCACCGGCCTGCCGCCATCGCAGGCGAACCCGGTCGCGCGCGTGCTGCTCGAATGGCTCGCGTTGCCGGAACGGCAGGTCGGCGCGCCGGAGCTGGTCGAATGGCTGCGCGTCGACGCGGTGGCGGCCCGTTACGGCATCGACGCGGCCGCGCTCGAGACGGTGCAGACCTGGCTCGCGGCCGCCGGCGCGCGGCGCGGGCTGTCGCCGACGGCGAGCGACGATGCGGCGGTGCCTGCGCCGCGCCATACGTTTTCCGATGCGCTCGCGCGGCTGTTCCTCGGCTATGCGATGCCCGAAGGCGCGGCACCGGTCGGCGCGTGGCTGCCGATCGAGGCGGCAACCGGCAGCGAGGCCGAACTGCTCGGCCGGCTCGCGCGCTTCACGGACGATCTCGACGGCTTCTCGCGACGGCTTGCCGACGCACACACGCCGCGCGCATGGAGCGAACTGTTCGCCGACACGCTCGCACGGTTCTTCGACTCCGGCGCCGCGTATGCCGATGCGCTTTCGGGCGTGCGCGACGCGCTCGACGCGATGCTCGCCGCGATGACGGAAGGTGCGCCCGACGAGGCGTTGCCCGCGGCCGTCGTGCGCGCGGGGCTGGCCGCCGCGCTCGACGATCCGGCGCGCGGCGGGGTGCCGTGGGGCGGCGTCACGTTCTCGTCGCTGACGAGCTTGCGCGGGCTGCCGTACCGCGTCGTGTGCCTGCTCGGGATGGACGACGGCGTGCTGCCGAGCCTTGCCCGCGCGGACGAGTTCGACCTGATGGCCGTGTTGCCGAAGCTCGGCGACCGGCAGCGCCGCGACGACGAGCGCAACCTGTTCCTCGACCTGCTGCTCGCCGCGCGC
Source organism: Burkholderia sp. Bp8991 (assembly GCF_003853795.1). Taxonomy (NCBI): domain Bacteria; kingdom Pseudomonadati; phylum Pseudomonadota; class Betaproteobacteria; order Burkholderiales; family Burkholderiaceae; genus Burkholderia; species Burkholderia sp. Bp8991. The sequence continues at coordinate 19,101 of NZ_QTQJ01000040.1, forward strand.
GACCGGCTGCTGATTGCCTATACGGGGCGCAGCATTCGCGACAACGCGCCGTTGCCGCCCGCGGCGCTCGTCGACGAACTGCTCGACCATCTCGCGCTCGTCACGGCCGGCGACGACGCCCCACCGGACGCGGTCGATGCCGCGCGGCGCGCGTTCATCGTCGAACATCCGCTGCAACCGTTCGCGGCCGAGTATTTCCGGCCCGGCAGCGAACTGGCTTCGTACGACGCCGAGCGCGCGACACTCGCGTCGCTGCTGGCAGCCGAAGCCGCGCGCGACGCGACGCGCGAGCAGCCGTTTTTCGCGCAGCCGCTGCCGGCCGAGCCGGTCGAGCCCGTCGCGTTCAGCGAATTCGAACGTTTCTGGCGGCATCCGGCCCGCGCGCTGCTGCGTGCGCGGCTCGGCATCGTGCTGTCCGACGCGCAGGCCGAACTGCTCGACACGGAGCCGTTCGCACTCGACTTCGCGGGCAGCGACGCGCTCGCCGAGCGCGTGCTGCCGCTTTTGATCGAATCGGACGAAGGCGGCGTGCACGATCATGCGCTGCGCATCGCGGACGCCAGCCCGGAACTGCCGGGCGGCGCGACGGGCGCGGTGTGGCGCGACCAGGCGCTCGGCTCGATGACGCAGCTCGCGTCGAACGTGCGGCGTGCGCTGGCCGACGGCATGGAACGGCGGCCGTTCACGCTCGCGATCGCGCCCGCATGGCCCGACACCGACCAGGCGCTGTTCGGCGCCGACGACGCGATGCTGTCGCGCGATGCGGTGAGTGCGCCGCTCGAGCTGCACGGCACGCTGAACCGGCTGACGCCGGCCGGCCAGATCATCTATCGCTATGCACGGCCGAGCGCGCGCGACTACCTGTCCGCGTGGCTCGCGCATCTCGTCTATTGCGCGGTGGAGCCCGGCGGTCCGCGCCGCACGCTGTGGTTCGGCAGCGGCGGCGCCTTCGAGCTGACGCCGGTCGCGGCGCCGCTCGAGCGCCTCGCGCCGCTGGCCGCGCTGTTTCGCGCGGGGCGGCGCATGCCGCTGCGCTTCTTCCCGCGCAGCGCATGGGCGTGCGTGTCCGACGGCGAGGCGAAGGCCGCGAGCGTATGGATCAACGAGCGCGTGGTGAGCGAAGCCGACGATCCGGCCATCGCGATCGCATGGCGCGGCGCGCATCCATCGCTCGACGAGCCGTTCGGCACGCTCGCGCGGCTCGTGTTCGAGCCGATGCTGGAACACCTGAAGGAGGTCGCATGAGCGCCGCATCCCAGCCGCAGGCGGCGCTCGAACTCGACGTGTTCGCGTGCCCGCTCGACGGCGTCAACCAGATCGAGGCGTCGGCCGGTACCGGCAAGACCTGGAACATTTGCGCGCTTTACGTGCGCCTGTTGCTGGAGAAGGATCTCGGCGCGGACGAAATCCTCGTCGTGACCTTCACGAAGGCGGCGACGGCCGAATTGCACGAACGGATCCGCGGCCGGCTGGCGCAGCTCGCCCATGTGCTCGATACCGGTGACGACGGCGGCGACCCGTTCGTCGCGCGCCTGCTCGAGACGACGCTCGGCGCAGCCGGCGCGCTCGACCCCGAGACTGCCGCGAAGCGGATCCGGCGTGCGCTGCGCGCATTCGACCAGGCGGCGATCCACACGATCCACGCGTTCTGCCAGCGTGCGCTGCAGGAAGCGCCGTTCGCGGCCGCGATGCCGTTCGCGTTCGACATGCAGGCCGACGACGCGGCGCTGCGCTTCGAGCTTGCGGCCGACTTCTGGCGCACGCGCGTCGAACCGCTGGCCGCACGCTGGCCGGGCTTCGCGACGTGGCTCGTCGATTCGGGCGCGGGCCCGGCCGCGCTCGACGCGCAGCTCGCGCGCCGGCTGAAGAAGCCGCTCGCCGCGCTGCGCTGGGACGGCGTCGACGAACCGGACGAATCGGCTGAGGCCGCTGCCGCCGAGTGCTTTGCGGAAGCCGCGCGGATGTGGGCCGCCGAGCGCGACGCGATCGACGCGTTGCTGCGCACCGCGCAGCCCGCGCTCAACCAGCGTTCGCACAAGCCCGACGCGCTCGCCGATGCGCTCGCAGCATGGTCCGCGCATTTCGCGCAGGGCAATGCCGCGGCCGCGCTGCCGAAGGCGGCGCTCAAGCTCACGCGCACCGCACTCGTGAAGGCGACGAAAAAGGGCGGCGCAACGCCCGAGCATGCGTTCTTCGATGTCGCCGATGCGCTCGAAGCGGCGGTGGCCGCGGCCGAGGCCGCGCAGCGCGCGCGCTGGCTCGCGCTGATCGCCGACTGGCTCGACACCGCGCCGGGCGCGCTGGCCGAACGCAAGCGCACGCGCCGCGTCGTGTCGTTCGACGACCTGCTCGCGAACCTGTATCACGCGCTGCATGCGCATCCGTGGCTCGCCGAGACGCTGCGCGCGCGCTATCCGGCCGCGCTGATCGACGAATTCCAGGATACCGACCCGCTGCAGTTCGCGATCTTCGACCGGATCTTCGCGCCGGGCGGCCCGCTCTTTCTCGTCGGCGATCCGAAGCAGGCCATCTACAGCTTCCGTGCGGCGGATCTGCACACGTATCTCGCCGCGCGAGCCAGCGCGAGCGCGTGCTACACGCTCGCGGTCAACCAGCGCTCGACGCCGGCGATCGTCGATGCGTGCAACCGCTTCTTCATGTCGAACCCGCGCGCGTTCGTGCTCGACGGGCTCGACTATTACGCGGTGCGGGCCGGCACGCGCGTGCGTGCACCGTTCGTCGACGGCACCGATCCGGGCCCGGCCGGCGATTTCCGGATCTGGGCGCTGCCGGGCGGTGACGGCACGCTGCTCAAGCGCGACGCACAGGCACAGGCCGCGCAGGCGTGCGCGGCCGAGATTGCCCGGCTGATGCGCGGCGCGCGCGAAGGGCACGTGCGGCTCGGGCGTACGCCGCTGTCGCCGGGCGACATCGCGGTGCTGGTGCAGACGCACCGGCAGGGCAGCCTCGTGAAGCGCGTGCTCGCGACGTGGGGCATCGGCAGCGTCGAGCTCGCGCAGGCGTCGGTGTTTTCGACCGGCGACGCGGAGCAGCTCGAGCGCGTGCTGGCGGCGATCGATGCGCCGGGCGACCTGCGGCGCCTGCGCGCGGCGCTGGCGGCCGACTGGTTCGGCCTCGATGCGGGTGCGCTGTGGCGAATGGAGCAGGGCGACGGCGACGCGTCGCGCGAAGCTGACGACAGTGCGGACGCGATGAGCTGGGTCGAGCGCTTCTCGCGTTATCGGCTGCTGTGGCGCGAACGCGGCTTCGCGGTGATGTGGCGCACGTTCACGCGCGAGTTGCGGATCGCCGAGCGGCTGATGGCCGGCGCGGACGGCGAACGCCGCGTGACCGACATCAACCATCTGGCCGAGCTGACGCAGGCGCGCGCGTCCGCGCAGCCGGGCATCGCGCCGACGCTGCGCTGGCTCGCCGCGCAACGGCTCGACGGCGGCGGCGAGGAAGCCCAGTTGCGTCTCGAATCCGATCGCAACCTCGTGCAGATCGTGACCGTGCACAAGTCGAAGGGCCTCGAATACGCGGTCGTGTTCTGTCCGTTCCTGAACGACGGCGGGCTGCGCGAGCCGCCCGCGTCGGCGCTGCCCGACGCCCGCGAGTATCACGACGACGCGGGCGACGCCGTGCTGCATTACGGGTGCGACGACGAAGCCGCCGAGCATGCCGCACGCCAGGCGCTGCGCGAACAGGCGGCCGAACGCGCGCGGCTCGTCTACGTGGCGCTCACGCGCGCGGTCTATCGGTGCTATCTCGTCGCCGGGCCTTATCTGTCGTCGCGCTCGACCCGCGAGGCGAGGCGCAGCGTGCTGAACTGGCTCGTGGCCGGCGCCGGCCAGTCGTTCGACGCGTGGCTCGACGAGCCGCCCGACGAAGCGGCGCTCGACGCGGCGTGGCAAGCACTCGCGAGCGGGCCCGTGAGCGTTGCACCGTTGCCGGTGCCGGCGCGTCGCGAGCGGCTCGCGGCCGGGCACGATGCATCGCAGACGCTCGCGGCACGTCATGCGACGCGCGTGTTGCGCGACGCGTGGCGGATGGCGAGCTTCAGTTCGCTGACCGCGTCGATGGCACGCGAGGAAGCAGGCGTCGCGCTCGTGCCGGACGACGAGCTGCGGCCCGATCACGATGCGCTTGCCGCCGTGGCGCCGGACGGCGCGTTCGTCGTGGCCGACACGGCTGCGGTCGAGCCGCCGGACGATGACATCCTCGTGTTTCCGCGCGGTGCGGCAGCGGGCGAATGCCTGCACCGCCTGTTCGAACTCAGCCGGTTCACCGAGCCCGATTCGTGGCACCGGGCGGCGCTCGGCGCGCTGCACGACCGGCCGGTCGAGGCCGAGCCCGAACTCGCGACGCGCCTGCCGGCGATGATGGCGCGGCTCGTCGGCGATGTCGTGCGCACGGAGCTCGTGCCGGGCATGCGGCTTGCGGATCTCGATCCCGCCAGGCGGCTCGACGAAATGGGTTTCCTGTTCCCGGCGCCGTCGCTCGAGCTGCGCGCGCTGCGCCGGTTGCTGGTTGCGCACGGCTATCCGGACGTTGCGCTGGACGCGGGCATGCTCGCCGGTTTCATCAAGGGTTTCATCGACATGATCGTCGAACACGACGGCCGCTTCTGGATCGTCGACTGGAAGTCGAACCACCTCGGCAATACGCCGGATGCCTATGGTCCGCGCGCGCTCGACGTCGCGATGGCCGATCACGCGTATCACCTGCAGGCACTGCTCTATACGGTCGCGCTGCATCGCTATCTGCGCGGGCGGCTGCCCGACTACGACTACGACACGCACATGGCGGGCTACCTGTACCTGTTCGTGCGCGGCGTGCGGCCTGGCTGGCGCAGCGGCGGCGAACCGGCCGGCGTGCATGCGCGGCGGCCCGCGCGCGAACTCGTCGATGCGCTCGACCGGATGATGGAAGGGGGGCGCGCATGAACGTCACCGACGATACGCTCGAATTCACCGGTGGCCTCGTCGCGCGCCTGCCCGAGCCCGCGGATTTCGGCATCGCGCTCGCGGAAGGGTTCGCGCGGCGCATCGGCGACCTGTCGCGCCGCGCGGGTGCGCCGGCCGCGGCCGCGCGCTGGGCGGCACGCGCCGCGTTCGCGACGAGCCGGGCGACCGCGGGCGGTCACGTGTGCGTGTCGCTCGGCGCGCTCGCGCAGCGCTACGAGGAACCGGTCGACGATGTGCGCGCGGCGCTTGCCGCGAGCGGCGTGGTGGCGTTCGGCACGCTCGCGCGCGGCGACGAGCGGCCGCTGATCGTCGACCGGCTCGACCATCTGTATCTGTCGCGCTATTTCGACTACGAACGTCGGCTCGCCGATGCGCTCGTCGCGCAGGCCGGCATCGCCGCGCCGGGCGACGCGCTGTCGCCGGACCGGTTGCGCGACAGTCTCGCGCGTTACTTCGGGCCCGCGACGGGCGACGTGGACTGGCAGCGCGTCGCGGCGATCGTTGCGCTGACGGGACGCGTGACGATCGTCAGCGGCGGCCCCGGCACCGGCAAGACGACGACCGTCGTCGGCGTGCTGGCGTGCCTGCTCGACGCGCATCCGGGCTTGCGCATCGCGCTGGCGGCACCGACCGGCAAGGCCGCGCAGCGGATGCAGGAAGCGCTGCACGGGCGGGCGGGCGACCTGCCGCCGGAACTTGCCGCGCGCCTGCCGGACACGTCCTACACGCTGCACCGCCTGCTGGGTGGCGGCGGCGCGGCGGGCTTCCGCCATCATCGCGACAATCCGTTGCCGTACGACCTGATCGTGGTCGACGAGGCGTCGATGATCGACGTCGCGCTCGCCGCGCATCTGCTCGATGCGCTCGCGCCCGGCGCACGGCTCGTGTTGCTCGGCGACAAGGACCAGCTTGCCGCGGTCGAAGCAGGCGCCGTGTTCGCCGAACTCAGCGCCCGGCCGACGTTTACCGCCACGGCGCGCACGCGCATCGCGGACGCGCTCGGGGTCGACGAGGCGGCGTTCGTCGCGGCGCTGCCGGTGCCGGACGGCGAGGCGGCGGGGGCGGCCGGGGCGGTTGCCGCGCCAATCCCAGCGCCAGCATCCGTTCCGTTACCGGCTGCTCCCGCGCGCAAGGCGTCGGCGCGGCGGAACGTGGATACGCGCCAGGCGTCGCTGTTCGACGACGAGCCGCAGGCTGAAGCGGTTTCGCCTGCCGATGCCGCGCCACCTGCGGCTTCGTTGCCGCCTGCGGCGCTTGCGCCGACCGACACCGATCGCACCTCGGCGGCCACCGATCCTGCATGGATCGAGGCCGGCGAGCTCGCGTGGCTCGACGCGGTCGAGCTCACGCCGTTCGATCCGGCCGCTGCGGGCGATTCGGCATGGGCGTCGACCGTTGCAACGCGCGCCGCGGACGGCGTTGCCGCCGCGTCCCCCGCACCCGCACCGCTCGCGGACTGCGTCGTGTGGCTCGAACGCAATTACCGCTTCGGTCTCGATTCGGCGATCGGCCGCCTGTCGCTCGCGATCCGTCGCGGCGACGTGCAGGGCGCGCTCGACGCGTTGCCGACGGACGAAGCCGCGGCCGCGTCGTTTCATGACGATGCGGGCGACACGCTTGCGGCGTCGACCGTCGAGCGGCTCGCGCGCCGGTTCGGCGCCTACCGCGATGCGTTGCGCGCCGCGTTGTCCGCGCCGGTGCCCGACCCGTTGCCGTTGTTCGATGCGCTCAACCGCTTCCGGATCCTGTGCGCGACGCGCACGGGCTCGCGCGGCGCCGAGCACGTCAATGCGCTGGTGGCCACGCATGTGCGGCATGCCGCACGCGTGCCGCTCGCGGTCGGCGCACACTGGTTCACCGGGCGGCCGATCATGGTGACGCGCAACGACTATGCGCTCGGGCTGTTCAACGGTGACATCGGCATCGCGCTGCCGGACGCGCACGGCGTGCTGCGCGTGTGGTTCCGCCGCGCGGACGGCTCCTCGCGCGCCGTGTCGCCTGCAGCGCTGCCGCCGCACGAAACGGCGTTCGCGCTGACCGTCCACAAATCGCAAGGCTCCGAATTCGACGAGGCCGCGCTCGTGCTGCCGGCGTCGTTCAGCCGCGTGCTCACGCGCGAACTCGTCTATACGGCCGTCACGCGCGCGCGTACGCGCGTGCAGGTGATCGGCCCGCGGCGTGTGCTGGCGCAGGCGGTCGCGACGCGCACGCAACGCGATTCGGGCCTCGCGGCCCGCGTCGACGAGGCACTCGCGCGGCGCCGCAAGGAGACGTCGCGATGATGATCCGCTACACGCTCGATCCGGCCGAGGTCGAATGGACCGCCGTGCGCGCACAGGGCGCGGGCGGCCAGAACGTCAACAAGGTATCGAGCGCGATTCACCTGCGCTTCGACATCCGCGCGTCGTCGCTGCCGCCCGTCATCAAGGAGCGGCTGCTCGCGCTGTCCGACCAGCGCATCACGCGCGACGGCATCGTCGTGATCAAGTCGCAGGAATACCGCACCCAGGAGAAAAACCGCGAGGCGGCGCTCGCGCGGCTCGATGCATTGATCGGCAGCGTCGCGCTCACGCCGCGCGCGCGTGTGGCGACACGGCCGACGCGTGCATCGAAGGAGCGGCGGCTCGAACACAAGTCGCGCCGCAGCGTGGTGAAATCCGGAAGAGGGAAGGTGATCGACTGACGGAAGATCGGCCCGGCCGGCATGGCGGGGCGCCGCCGCGCCCGTCAGCGCATCACGGTGCCCGCGCTGTCGAGCACGAAGTCGACGCAGAACACGACGAGGCGGCTTTGCGCGCGAATCGCGACGGCCGCCGTGTAGCAGTCGCGGCCTTCGGTCAGCGAGAAGTGCGGGCCCATCAGCGCGACGCGCCCCGGCGCCGCGATCGCGCGCTGGAAGTACGGGCGCCGCGACCAGTTGCTGTGCGTCTCCGGGAACAACGGTGCGAGCCGCGTGCCGCTCGCCTGGCCATCCTCGGGGCGCGCGCCGATCGACGGCAGGAACTGTTCGCCGATCTCGTCCGTGACGAACACGCGGCGCGCGGCCGGCACCGCGAATACGCGCTGCGCGGCGTCCTGCAGGTTGCCGCTCGCGGAAAAGGCAGCCGCGCCGGTGAGCACGAGCCGCTCGATCGCATCGAAGCCAGGTTGCTCGGCGATCGCAGGCGTATGCCGGCGCGCGATGAAGCGTTGCCACGCGGCGTCGAGCATCGCGGGCGCCGCGGCGCTCGCGTGCGCGATCGACGCATCGGGCTGGCCGAACTGGAAGCCCTGGACGAAATCGATATCGGCTTCCATCAGCGTCTGCAGCGCGTCGTCGCTTTCGACACCCTCCGCGAGCACCATTGCGCCGGCCTGGTGGAGCATCGATACCAGGTGATGCATGATGCGGCGATCGTCGGCCGACGCGTTCGCGCGCTCGACGAGCGAGCGATCGAGCTTGACGATATCGGGTCGCGCGCGCCACACGCGGTCGAAATTCGAGAATCCGGTGCCGAAATCGTCGATCGCGATCAGGAAGTCGCGATGCTGGATCATGTCGATCGTGCGGGCGAGCGCGGCTTCGTCGCGCGACGGCTGCTCGACGACTTCCAGCACGATGCGGTTCGGCGGCAGCGCGAAATGACGGCACAGCGCCTCGACGAATTCGCGCTGCACGAGACCCGAATCGAGCACGCGTGGCGTCACGTTCAGGAACAGCCAGCCGTCGCCGATGCCCTGCGCGACGAAGTTGGCCGTATGCAGGCAGCGGGCGAGCCGGTCGAGCAGCAGCGCGTCGGCAGCAGCGCGCGTCTTGTCGAACAGCGCGACAGGCGAAGCCAGCGTACCGTTCTCGTCCACGACGCGCAGCAGCGCTTCATAGCCGACCACGCGCTTGTGCGTGATCGACAGCACGGGTTGGAACACGCTGCGCAGCGTCGTGTCGCGATACGTGGCGATCCAGCCGCTGGGCGTCGGTGTCAGGCGTTCGAGCAGGGAATCGAGCGAGAGGTCGCGGGCGGGCTTCATGTCAACGATGCCCTGGGGCGATCGGGGGGCGGTATCGTGCGCGCCACGCAGAAGCCGTCGCACGCGCAGGTGGACGCGAAAGAACGTGGTGCATCGTGACCGCCTTCTGCGGATGAGTGCTACGAGTGTAACGGGAATGGCGCGGCGCGCGTATCAGGGTAACTCCAGACGCAAACGCTACACCGTCGCGTGGACCGGGCTGTCAGCCCGCAAGCGCGACACGCAAGGGCCGCCGGTCGTGCACGCGGCGACAGCGCCGCGTGTGCCGCGTGCATTGCGTGCGAAGAAGGCCGGCGGATCAGGAAAACGGAAAAACGGACAAGCCATGCGGCTGCATCGGCATCAGATGCAAAACGACCTGCGCCGTCGCGCTCCGGTCCATGCGCGGTGCTCGACGAACGGTGGCCGGCGCGTCGCGGGAAACCTGCAACCGGCAGGGTGCGGGCCCTGCGCGTCGCTCAGGCCGCTTCGCCGCCGCGCGGGCCCAATCCGGGAATCCGCTTGATCACGCCGGTCGCAAGCGCGGTGCCGACGAGCACGATCGCGCAGCCTTCGATCATCACGACCGACACATGTTCGCTGAGGAACAGCGCGCCCCACAGCAGGCCGAACACCGGGATCACGAACGTCACCGTAATCGCACGGGCCGGGCCGATATGCGCGATCAGGTAGAAGAAGATGAAATACGCGATGCCCGTGCAGGCGATGCCGAGCGCGAGCACGGCGCCCCACGCATGCGCGCTGACGGCAGCCGCGGGCCAGGTCGCGATCGCGAACGGCAGCAGCAGCACGGTCGAGCCGATCATGCTGCCGGTCGCGTTGACGAGCGGGTCGACGCCGCTGAGCGTGCGCTTCGTGTAGTTGGCCGCGATGCCGTACAGCAGCGTCGCGCCGAGCGCGGCGGCGGCAGCCAGCGCGGTGGCGCTGGCGCCGGTGCTGCCGTTTGCGTTGGCGACCTGGTCCCACACGAGCGTGAGCACGCCGGCAAAGCCGATCACGAGGCCGAGTGCGCGCGGCAGCGACAGCTTGTCCTTCAGCCAGAGGTAGGCGACGAGCGCGCCCCACAGCGGCGTCGTCGCGTTGATCACCGACGTCACGCCGGCCGACAGCGTCAGTTCGGCGAACGCGAACAGGCAGAACGGGATGCCCGAGTTCAGCGCGCCGACGACGAACAACGGCCATGCGCGACGGCGCAGCTGCGCGCCGAGCTCGGCGGGCTTGAAGCGCGTCAGCGCGAAGCCGGTGAGAAACAGCGCGCCGATACCCACGCGCAGCGCCATCAGCGGCGCGACACCGAAGTCGGCGACGCCGACCCGGATGAACAGGAACGACGCGCCCCACAGGGCGGCGAGGACGGTCAGCAGAAAGGCGTTCTTGGGCGACATCGAGCGTGGCGGGCGAGGGGACGGGATGCAAAGGATCTTACACCGCGTTACCGCGCCGTCGTTTCACGATCGGATGAAACGGCAAGAAACGGCCAGAAACGGGAATGTCGCCGGTCGCCGGCCCGGGGCGACCGGCCGCGCGAGACCGGCTGCGCGAGACCGGCTGCGCATGGAGCGGCGCGCTCAGTGATGGTGGTGCCAGCCGCCGCGTCCGCCGAAGCCGAAATTGAGCGACAGCGCGGGTCCCCAATAACCGCCCCATGCCGGCGCATACGCGGGCGCCGGGTAGTAGTAGGCGGGGCCCGGATCGACGTACACGGGCGCCGGCTGTACCGGTGCGGCCGCGTAATAGCCGCCGGGATAATAGCCGTACGGGTAGTAGCAGCCGGCGAGCGTCGTGCACGCGAGCGCCGCGGCGGCGAGTGCGACGAGGGTCCTGTTCATGATGTCTCTCCGGCGGAGCCGGCAATCGGCAGATGCTTAAGCTTAGGCCGCGCGGCGATGACAAGATGCGCAAAACGGTAACGGATCATTTCCGGGCCGCTGCGTCGTGTTGCGGCGCCGCATACGAAAAACGGCGCTTCCGCCGCGCGGAAACGCCGTCAGGCCGGAGCTTACCGCGCGTCGCGCGGCAGCCGGGTAAGCCGGCCGGCTTATTTGCCGACCTGGTTGCCGATGATGCCGCCGGCGGCTGCGCCGCCCAGCGTCGACAATGCGTTGCCGCCGATCGCCGCGCCCGCGACGCCGCCGACACCCGCACCGATTGCCGTATCGCGCTGGCGCCGCGTCATCGAATCGCAGGCCGACAGGCTGGCCACCGTCGTGACGAGCAGCGCGCATACCCCAAAACGCCGAATCGAAGCATTCATGATCGTTGTCCTTGCGGTAGTGAACGGAAGGTCGCATGGCCGGATTGCGGCCGCGCATGAAACCAATCTACCTGCCGTCCCACCGGGCTGCTGTAAGGACTTGTTAAGACTCCGACGGTTTCGTAATCAATTGTTTCCCTTGCGCCGGCAGGCACGACGCATGCGCGGGCACGCAAAAAAGCCCGCTCGAAAGCGGGCTTGGTGCAGTGCGCCACGATGCGGTCCGTGCGGATCGCCGCGCTCGCTGGCCGACTTACTGACGGTGATAGATCTCGGCGCCGGTCTTCACGAACTCGACCGCCTTGACTTCCATCCCCTTCTTCAGCGCTTCGCTTTCCGACACACCCTGTTGCGCCGCGAACTCGCGCACGTCCTGCGTGATCTTCATCGAGCAGAAGTGCGGGCCGCACATCGAGCAGAAGTGCGCGACCTTCGCGGAATCCTTCGGCAGCGTCTCGTCGTGGAATTCGCGCGCCTTGTCCGGGTCGAGGCCGATGTTGAACTGGTCTTCCCAGCGGAACTCGAAGCGCGCCTTCGACAGCGCGTTGTCGCGGACCTGCGCGCCGGGGTGACCCTTGGCGAGGTCGGCCGCGTGCGCGGCGAGCTTGTACGTGATGATCCCTTCCTTCACGTCGTCCTTGTTCGGCAGCCCGAGGTGCTCCTTCGGCGTCACGTAGCACAGCATCGCGGTGCCGAACCAGCCGATCATCGCGGCGCCGATGCCCGACGTGATGTGGTCGTAGCCCGGCGCGATGTCGGTGGTCAGCGGCCCGAGCGTGTAGAACGGCGCTTCCTTGCACCAGTCGAGCTGGAGATCCATGTTCTCCTTGATCAACTGCATCGGCACGTGCCCGGGGCCTTCGATCATCACCTGCACGTCGTGCTTCCACGCGATCTGCGTGAGCTCGCCGAGCGTCTTCAGCTCGCCGAGCTGCGCTTCGTCGTTCGCGTCGTAGATCGAGCCGGGGCGCAGGCCGTCGCCGAGCGAGAAGCTCACGTCGTACGCCTTCATGATCTCGCAGATCTCTTCGAAGTGTTCGTACAGGAAGCTTTCCTTGTGATGCGCGAGGCACCACTTCGCCATGATCGAGCCGCCGCGCGACACGATGCCCGTCATCCGGTTCGCGGTGAGCGGCACGTATTGCAGACGCACGCCCGCATGGATCGTGAAGTAGTCGACGCCTTGCTCGGCCTGCTCGATCAGCGTGTCGCGGAAGATTTCCCAGGTCAGGTCCTCGGCCTTGCCGTTGACCTTCTCGAGCGCCTGGTAGATCGGCACCGTGCCGATCGGCACCGGGCTGTTGCGGATGATCCACTCGCGCGTTTCATGGATGTGCTTGCCGGTCGACAGGTCCATCACCGTGTCGCCGCCCCACCGGATCGCCCACGTCATCTTGTCGACTTCCTCGCCGATCGACGACGTGACGGCCGAGTTGCCGATGTTCGCGTTGATCTTCACGAGGAAGTTGCGGCCGATGATCATCGGCTCGGATTCCGGGTGGTTGATGTTCGCGGGGATGATCGCGCGGCCGCGCGCGACTTCGTCGCGCACGAACTCGGGGGTGATCTCGGCCAGCGCGTTCGCGCCGAAGGCCGCGGCACCGAACGCCTGGCCCGGGTGCTGGCGGCCCATCATCGCAGCGAGCTTCGCGCCGTTCGGGCCGCTCGACTTCAGGCTCTCGATGTATTCGGCGCGGCGCTGGTTCTCGCGAATCGCGATGTATTCCATTTCCGGCGTGATGATGCCCTGCCGCGCGTAGTGCATCTGCGTGACGTTCTTGCCGGCCTGCGCGCGGCGCGGGTTGCGGTGCAGGCCCGGGAAACGCAGGTCGGCGGTAGCCGGGTCGGCCGCGCGCTCGAGGCCGTACTGGCTCGACAGGCCGTCGAGCACTTCGGTGTCGCCGCGTGCCTCGATCCAGCGCTGGCGCAGCGCGGGCAGGCCCGCGCGGATGTCGATCTTCGCGTCCGGATCGGTGTAGGGGCCCGACGTGTCGTACACGTAGATCGGCGGATTCTTTTCGCCGCCGAAGCCGGTCGGCGTGTCGGCCTGCGTGATTTCACGCATCGGCACGCGGATGTCGGGCTGCGAGCCGGTTACATACACCTTTCGCGAATTGGGCAGCGGGGCAACGGCCGCGGCGTCGACGTGGGCGTCGGCAGACAGAAACTTCGGATTGGCGTTCATGCAATCTCCTGTGTGAGCGCCGGACAGGCGCTTCGGCGCTTGCCCGGAGCCCTTGACGAATGTGGGGCTCGAGCTAAGCAGGAGACGAGGCTTGGTGAGGCGGCGGATTTCGTCAGAAGGATGGCGGTGAAATCCGTACGCTTCCCTGCGCTGGCATTATCCAGATCAGGTTCAAAGGGTATTTCTCACCCGCAATGCCGGTTGTTTGACCGAACGCATTGCAGGACCCCCGCGTTAGCAGCGCACACGATACACTGGCTTGGCGGCGGTTTCAACCGGGACGGGATCGGCCGTCCCGGTGCGGCCGCAGCATGGCGGGCGGTGTGATGGCCCGTCGAAATGACAGCGCGCGTCGCCGCCGCGCGGCCCCACGGCTCGGCCGGCCGCGGCGAAGCGGTGCAACATGGCGCGCCTTCGCGCGACCTCACAAAAAAAAATTTCGCAGCGGCTGTCATTTCCCGCGACGTCGTCCGTCTATTCGGCTCCTTAAACCCATGTTTTGGAGAGATGTCATGAAAAACGTACTGATCGCCACCTGTGTCGCTGCTTTCGCCACGCTTGCAACGGGCGCGTATGCGCAGAACGACGCGATGTCGCAAAACGGCTCGTCGATGTCGAAGGACGCGATGGGGCACGACGCGATGGCGAAGGACGGCGCGATGAAGAAGGACGCCATGAAGAAGCATGCGATGAAGAAGGACGCGATGAAGAAAGACGCGATGTCGCACGACGAGATGGGCAAGGCGAAGTCGGACGACAAGATGGCGCCGTCGAACTGACGGAGCCGGGCAGGGCGTGCGGCCGGCGCATGTGCTCGACGACGGCCGCCCGCGTCTCGTTTTGTCTCGACTCGACTCGTCTCGTCGACCCGTTCCGGGAGTCTTCATCATGCAAACCGTTCCCGCTACCGGGCGCGCGGCCGTCACGCCGCCCGCCCGCAAGATTCATCCCCTGTGGGTGCGCGTGAGCCACTGGCTCAACGCGCTCGCGGCGATCCTGATGGCGCTGTCCGGCTGGCGCATCTACGATGCGTCGCCGATCTATCCGCCGTTCGTGTTTCCGCACGGCATCACGCTCGGCGGCTGGCTCGGCGGCGCGCTGCAATGGCATTTCGCGGCGATGTGGCTGCTGGTCGGCAACGGGCTGTTCTACCTGACGATGTCGATCGCGACCGGGCGCCTCGCGCGCAAGATGCTGCCCGTCACGCCGGCGTCCGTGTGGCGCGACGTGCGCGCCGCGCTGCGCGGCCGGCTCGCGCACGACGATCTGAGCGTCTACAACGCGGTGCAGCGTGCCGCGTACCTGGTCGCGATCGTCGATCTGATCGTGCTGGTGCTGTCCGGGCTGACGATCTGGAAGTCGGTGCAGTTTCCGCTGCTGCGCGAACTGTTCGGCGGTTACGACAACGCGCGCGTCGTGCATTTCTGGGCGATGTCGCTGCTCGTCGCGTTCTTCGTCGTGCACGTCGCGATGGCGCTGCTGGTGCCGCGCTCGCTGCTCGCGATGCTGCGCGGGCGCTGACCCGTCAACTCCGGGTGAAGGAAATCATCATGTCGGATTCCGAATACAGGCGCGCTGATTCGCGCTGGACGCTCGACCGCAAGTCGCTCGAACTCGACGTGCGCCGCGAGCTGGAGATGCCGTCGCGGCGGCTGTTCAATCGCCGCATCCTGACGCTCGGCGGCCTGACGATGCTGACCGGCTGCACGCTGAAGGACGACGCGTCGGTCAACACGTTCCTCGAGAAGGTGTCGCGCATGAACGACCGCGTGCAGGCGTGGCTCTTCAGCGGCGAGCGGCTCGCGCCGACCTACACCGAGGCCGACATCACGCGGCCGTTCCCGTTCAACGCGTATTACGGCATCGACGACGTGCCGCACGTCGACGCATCGACGTACCGGCTCGTGCTGTCGGGCCGCGTGACGGGCAAGCGCGTGTGGACGCTCGACGAGCTGTATGCGCTGCCGCACGCGGAGCAGATCACGCGGCACATCTGCGTGGAAGGGTGGAGCGCGATCGGCCGCTGGGGCGGCACGCCGTTCGGCGCGTTTCTGGCGCGTGCCGGCGCCGATACGCACGCGAAATACGTCGGCTTCAAATGCGCGGACGACTACTACGAAAGCATCGACATGCCGACCGCGCTGCATCCGCAGACGCTGCTCGCATTCGACTACGACGGCCATCGCCTGCCGCCGGAATTCGGTTTCCCGATGAAGCTGCGGATGCCGACCAAGCTCGGCTACAAGAATCCGAAACACATCATGGAAATCTTCGTGACCGATACCTTCCCGGGCGGCTACTGGGTCGATCAGGGGTACAACTGGTTCGGCGGATCGTGAAGCGGCGGCGCGCGAACGCGTGCTGCCTGCGTCGCGGCGTGTCACACGGATTCGCGCACCTGCAGGTCGACGCGCAGGCCGACCGCCGCCGCCATGTTCACGAGCGCGTCGAGCCCGAACAGGTTGATCTTGCCGCGCAGCAGATCGGACACGCGCGGCTGCGTGACGCCCAGCCGTTGCGCGGCCTGCGCCTGGCTGAGCTCGAGCTGCGCGATGCGCTGCTTGAGCGCGATCATCAGCTCGGAGCGCAGCTTCATGTTCTCGGCTTCGGCCGGCCGGCCTTCGAGTGCGTCCCAGACGCTCGCATGACGTTCGTTGCTCATCGTTTCCTCTCCATCATCAGCGCCCGGTAGCGTCGGGCCGCCAGGTCGATATCGGTCTTGCAGGTGCGTGCCGACTGCTTGCGGAAGCAATGCAGCACGTAGATCGCGTCGGCGAAGGTCGCGACGTAGACGATCCGGAACGCACCGCTCGCATCGCGCAGGCGAATTTCCCGCACGCCCGGGCCGACGGTGCGCATCGGCTTCCAGTCGTCGGGCGCGAGGCCGCGCTGAACCTGGTCGATCTGGTGGCCGGCTTCGCGGCGCGCGAGAAGCGGAAAGCCGCGCAGGTCGTCGAGTGCGGTGCCGACGAACACGACGGGCTTCGGCGCGAGAATGGTGGAATTATACAAAATTTTGTATGGGTGGTGTGCGGGTCGAAAGGGCGAATGTCGGCGGCCGGATGCGCCTGCCGACCGTCGCCGATCATCACCATAAGCGCGAAGCGACCGCTGAAGCGCATGACTGGCCATCAGGCCGATGGAGCGATCGCTGCTGCAGGACGGGATGCCGGGCGGCCCGCGCGACGCCCGCGCCGCGCGTATCCGGCTCCCGATCCGGTTGGTCCGGATGCCGAAAAATGTCGCGCCGAAACGTCAGTCGATAAGCTTTCAGACTGGTCTGATGATGCTTTCGAATCCTTGATGCCATAATGCCGAGCGTGCGTAGCCGAAGCGGCTCGCGCCCGCTTTTCGACCCTCTGCCGCCGCTTGCCGGTTCTTATTCGTCGCCGTTCGCACTGCCATGTCGTTCCGCACGTCCGTCTCCGCCTTCCCGGTCCAGTCAGGGCCGTTTGCCGGTCTCTCCGGCGTCTTTCAGCGGAGCACGCGACACGTCGTGCGGGCGGGCTGAACGATGACCCCGCTCGACCGCCTCCTCGATTTCCTCGCCCGCCTGCCGATCCGGATCCGCCTGCCGCAAAGCCGCGGCGGCCGCGTCGCGCTCGCCCTCGTCTTCATCTATTTCGTCTGGGGTTCGACCTACAGCGGCCTGCATTTCGCGCTGCAGTCGTTCCCGCCGCTGCTGCTGTCGGGGCTGCGCAACCTGCTCGGCGGGATCGGCCTGTTCATCTTCGCGCTGCGGCGCAAGCCCGAATGGCCGACGCTGCTCGAAATCCGCAACTCGGCGATCGTCGGCACGATGCTGGTCGCGCTGTCGTCGGGCACGATCGCGCTCGGGATGCGCACGGTCAGCAGCGGCTCGGCCGCGGTGATGGTCGCGACGGTGCCGCTATTCGCGACCGTGATCGCGGCGGTCGCCGGGCGCGCGGTGACGAAGGGCGAGTGGGCGGCCGTCGCGCTCGGGATGGTCGGCATCGTCGTGCTGAATTCGGGCGGCGCGGCCGCCGCGAACTCGGCGCTCGGCACGATCTGCGTGCTGGCCGGCGCGCTGTTCTGGGCGGGCGGCGCGCATCTCGCGACGCGGCTCAAGCTGCCGTCCGACCTGTTCCTGTCGACGTCGCTGCAGATCGGCCTGGGCGGGTTGATGTCCACGATCGGGGCGTGGCTGATGGGCGAGCGCATCGAGCAGGTCGCGGTCGCGCCGGTGTTCGCGTTCGTGTACCTGATGGTGTTCTGCACGATGGCCGCGTACGTCGCGTACGGCTACCTGATTCGCCACACGAGCCCGATCATCGCGAGCAGCTGCATGTACGTGAACCCGATCGTCGCGGTCGCGCTCGGCGCGCTGATGCTCGGCGAGCCCGTGACGACGGCAACCGTGGTCGCCACCGTCGCGATCCTCGGCAGCGTCGGGCTGTCGTTCCTGTTCGATCCCGCGCGCCGGCCCGCGGTGCGCGCGGCGGCCGATGCCGCGCCGGGCGTGGTGACCGTGGCGACCGCGGCAACCGTCGCCGCCGAACCGACGGCGGATGCGGCGTCAGTACCGGCTCAGGCGGCGATGCCGGAGCCGGCACCGATCCTCGCGCCTTCCGCGGTACCGCTTGCGGTGCCCGCACCGGCCGCCGTCGTGGACCCGGCCGCGGTCATGGATCCCGCGCAGGCATTCACGCCGCCGCCGGCCGTCAATCCGGCCGCGTCGCGGGCCGACGCATGACGCCGGCGCGCGGGGCGGCGTTCAGTCGCGACGTGCGCCGCGATGGTGGGACCAGCCGGCGAGTGCGGTAAACAGCAGGCCGGCCGCGCACATGCCGATCCAGCCAAAGGCGTGCCACGCCGCGACGCCGGCCGACGAGCCGAGCGCGCCGCCGATGAAGTAGCACACCATGTACACGGTGTTCACGCGGCTGCGCGCCTCGGGCTTCAGCGCGTAGATGCGCGACTGGTTCGAGATCTGCGCGGCCTGCACGCCGACATCCAGCACGATCACGCCGATCACGAGCCCGACGAGGCTCGTTCCCGACAGCGCAAAAATCACGAACGACGCCGCGAGCAGCGCGATCGCGAGCGAGATGATCGCGCGCGGGCCGCGCGTGTCCGCGAAACGGCCCGCGTACGGTGCAGCCAGCGCACCGGCCGCGCCGACGATGCCGAACAGCCCTGCGGCCTGCGGGCCGAGGTGGAACGGCGCACCGGCGAGCAGCAGCGTGAGCACCGGCCAGAACGCGCTGAACGCGGCGAACAGCGCGGCGCCCGTCAGCGACGCCTCGCGCAGCCCGCGCAGTTCGACCGCCAGGTGCCACATCGAGCCGAGCAGCTTGCCGTACGGCAGCGTCGACGTCGGCGAGCTGCGCGGCAGCCGCAGCACGATCACCGCGGCCAGCGCGACGAGCGCCGCGACCGACGCGCCGAACACCGCCCGCCAGCCGAAATATTCGGCGACGAAGCCGGCCGCCGTGCGCGCCAGCAGGATGCCGAGCAGCAGGCCGCTCATCACGGTGCCGACCGCATGCCCGCGCTCGGCCGGCGGCGCGATCTCGGCCGCGAACGGCACGGCCTGCTGCGCGATCGTCGCGAGCACGCCGATCGCAAGGCTCGCCACGGCCAGCACCGCCAGCGACGGCGCGGCCGCGGCCACGATCAGCGCGATCGACAGGCCCGCGATCTGCATCAGGATCAGCCCGCGGCGATCGAAGCGGTCGCCGAGCGGCGCGAGCAGGAACATCCCGGCCGCATAGCCGAGCTGCGTCGCGGTCGGCACCGCGCCGATCCATGACGCGCCGTCCGGGAAGGCCGAGCGGAAGCTGTCGAGCAGCGGCTGGTTGTAGTAGATGTTCGCGACCGACACGCCAGCGATCGTCGCGAGCAGCAACAGCAGGCTGCGCGAGTAGTGGGGCGAGGCGGCGTCGGTCGGACGGTCGGTGGAGGCGGCGGACATGGCGGCAACGGAACGGAGTTGGGCGGCGTGGCGCGCGGCGCGGCGTCGGTGGCGCAGGCGGCCGGGCGCCGAGCGAGCGTGCCGATCATACCGGAGCACCGGGAATCGTGCCGGCGGTGCTGCGGCCCAGCGGCCCAGCGGCTCAGCGGCCCAACGGCCCAACGGCCCAACGGCCCAACGGCCCAACGGCCCAGCGGCCCAGCGGCTCAGCGGCTCAGCGGCTCAGCGGGCCCAGCGGCCAGAAGCCCAGAAGCCCAGAAGCCCAGAAGCCCAGAAGCGCAGAAGCGCAGAAGCGCAGAAGCGCAGAAGCGCAGAAGCGCAGAAGCGCAGAAGCGCAGAAGCGCAGAAGCGCAGTCGGCTGCGCGGCTGGCGCGATCGCAGCATGGCGGGCCGCGCTCAGCCGCAATCAACCGCAATCAACCGCAATCATTCGGCGCGGCCCCGACCGGCCGCAGCCGCTCGTCATGCATCCGCGATTGCGTACGGTTCAGTCGACCAGTTCCCCGCTCGGCTCATAGAACGGATACGGCCCGTCGCCTTCGTCCACGTACACGTGGTGGGACGTCATTCCCGTGTCCGGCGTATGGACGTGCACCGCGAACGCGGGCGGCTCGAGCCGGAACGCGGACGGCGCGTCCGCTCGCAAATCGAACGCGACCTGGTGCGCGGGCGCCGGCACGGCCGATGCGAGCGTGCCGCCGAAGCGCGTGAACATCGTCCGGTGCACGTGGCCGCACAGCACGCGCTCGACGTTCGGATAGCGCCGCAGCAGCGCGTCGAGTTTCGTGGCGGCGGCGGGCGCGAGGCGCAGCGCGTCCATATGTCCGATCCCGGACACGAACGGCGGGTGATGCAGCGCGACGATCACCGGCCGGTCGCGCGCAGCGTCGAGTTGCGCGGTGAGCCACGCGAGCCGCGCATCGCACAGGTCGCCATGGCTCGTGCCGGGCACCTGCGAATCGAGTGCGAGCACGCGCACGGCGCCGACGTCGAGCGCGTACTGCACGAACTCGCCGTCCTGCAATTCGGGACGATCGGCGAACGCGCGGCGCAACCCCGCACGATCGTCGTGATTGCCGACCATCAGGTAATACGGAATCTCGAGCGGCGCGAGCAGGTCGCGCAGGTGGCGGTATTCGTCGTCGTGGCCGAAGTCGGTCAGGTCACCGGTGACGAGCACCGCGTCGGGGCGCGGCACCAGCGCGTTCAGCTTCGCGATGCAGCGCGCGAGCGCGGCGGCCGTGTCGACGCGTCGGTACGCGAGCTGGCCCGGGCGCTTGATGTGGAGATCGCTGATTTGAGCAAGCAGCATCGTCGTTCCTCGGAATGTGTGGTTATCGTGGGGCGGTGTTACGCGGCGAGCGCGATCAGGCCTTCCGGCGCGATCGTGAGGCCGACCGCCGTGCCGCGCGCGAGCTCGATGCGGCCCGGCACGTCGATCACGAGCGCGTCGGGTGCCGCATGCTCGATCGTGAGCCGCGTGCGTTCGCCGAGAAACGCGCACGCGCCGATCGCGCCGCGCAGCGGCGCATGCGCGGGATCGGCGAGCTGCGCATCCTCCGGACGGAAGAACCACTCGTCGGCGGCATGCGGCGTGACGATCGCGCCCCCCGTCGTCACGAGCGCGCCGTCCTGCCATTGTCCTGCAAGCCGGTTCAGCGTGCCGATGAACTGCGCGACCGTGCGGTTCGCCGGGCGGTAGTAGATGTCGCGCGGCGTGCCGATCTGCTCGATGCGGCCCGCGCCCATCACGACGATCCGGTCGCCGAGTTCCATCGCCTCGGCCTGGTCGTGCGTGACGTAGACGGTCGTCACGCCGAGCTCGCGCAACAGCGCATTCATCTCGCGGCGCAGCACGTCGCGCAGCTTCGCGTCGAGCGCGGTCAGCGGCTCGTCGAGCAGCAGCACGCGCGGGCGCACCGCGAGCGCACGCGCCAGCGCGACCCGCTGGCGCTGGCCGCCGGACAGCTGATCGACCGGTTTGTCCGCATGCGCGTCGAGCCGCATCATCGCGAGCAGCTCGTCGACGCGTTCGCGCAGCGCGCGCGGCTCGGTCTTGCGGATCTTCAGTCCGTAGCCGACGTTGCCGCGCACCGTGAGGTTCGGGAACAGCGCGTAGTTCTGGAACACCATGCCGACCTGGCGGCGCTCGATCGGCAGCGCGGTCACGTCGTCGCCGCCGAACCGGATCGTGCCGCCGGCATCCGGCGTGTCGAGGCCCGCGATCAGGCGCAGCGTCGTCGTCTTGCCGCAGCCCGACGGGCCGAGCAGCACGAGCGTCTCGCCCGCGCCGATCGACAGGTCGAGCGGTTCGAGCACGCGCGTGCCGCGGAACGTCTTCGCGCAGCGGGTCAGGGTGATGGGGGTGGAATCGAGTTTCATGGGAAGGGTAAGGTCAGCGCAGGGTCAGCGCGGGCGACGCGTCAGCGCGCGCGTGCCGGACGGATCGACGCCGAGCCACTGCATCGCGACGAGGAGCGGCAGCGTCATCAGCAGGAACACGATCGTGTACGCGCTGCCGACTTCGAGGCGCAGCGACGCATAGGTATCGGCGAGCCCGACGGGCAGCGTCTTCGTGTCGGGCGTATGCAGCATCCAGGTCAGGTTGAATTCGCCGATCGACAGCGTGAGCACCGCGAGCGCGCCCGCGACGATGCCGGGGCGCAGGTTCGGCAGCACGATCGTGACGAAGCGCGTGACGAACGACGCACCGAGGCTCGCCGCGCCTTCCTCGAGCGTGCGCAGGTCGGCGCCGGCGGCGACCGCCGCGACCGCGCGCACCATGAACGGCAGCGTGAACACGACGTGGCCGACGACGATGAACCACAGGCTCATCCGGAACGCGGTGAAGCCGCCGTACACGACCAGCAGCGCGAGCGCCGACGCGAGGCCCGGCAGCGCGACCGGCAGCACGAGCGCTTCCTCGATCACGCGGGCGACGCGGCTCTTGCTGCGCGCGAGCGCATAGCCGGCCGGCACGCCGACGGCGAGCACGATCGCGAGCGTCGCGAACGCGACGCCGAGCGACAGCGCGACCGAGCCCTGGTACTGCTGCCACACCTGTTCGAGCCAGCGCAGCGTGAGGCCGCTCGACAGCCCGCGGAAATAGTTGACGGTGAGGCCCGCGAGTACCGACATCACGACGGGCACGATCAGGAACGCGCACAGCAGCAGCGTGACGCCCCATTGCAGCGCGGCGATCGCGCGCGCGCCCGACACGCGCGGCGCGCGTCTGGCGGTGCCGTTCGCGTGCGACGGAGCGGGCGCCGGCGACGGCGCGGACGAACCGGAAAGCGATTGCATGAAGGAATCCTCAGGCCGCGGCGGCGGCGGTGTGGCCGGTGAACCGGCGCGCGAGCGCGAGCACGGCCCACGTGACGATGCCGAGCACGATCGACAGGCCGGCGGCCGTCGCGATGTTCGCGTTCAGCGTGAACTCGGTGTAGATCGTCATCGGCAGCACGTTCAGGTCGGTGGCGAGCGTGAAGGCGGTGCCGAACGCGCCCATCGCGGTCGCGAAGCAGATCGCGCCGGCCGCGACCAGGCCCGGCGCGAGCGCCGGCAGCACGATGTCGACGAAGATGCGCCACGGCGACGCGCCGAGCGAGCGCGCGGCTTCCTCGAGCGACGCGTCGAGCTTCGACGCGGCCGCGATCACGGTGACGATCACGCGCGGGATCGAGAAGTACAGGTAGCCGACGAACAGCCCGGCAACCGAATACGCGAACACCCACTTGTCGCCGGTCAGCTTCGCGGACAGCATCCCGATCAGCCCCTGCCGGCCGGCGAGCATGATCACCATGAAGCCGACCACGACGCCCGGGAACGCGAGCGGAAAGGTGAGCAGCGCGAGCAGCACGCGCTTGCCGGCGAATTCGCGGCGCGCGAGCAGCAGGCCCGAGATCGTCGACAGCGCCAGCGTCGCGAGCGTGACGCCGGCCGACAACGCTATCGTTTCGCCGAGGCTCGTCATGTAACGCGCGTTGCCGAGCAGCGCCGCGTATTGCGTGAAGAACGCGCCGTCGGCGGACACCCGCACGAGCGCCGCCATCGGCAGCAGCCAGAACGCGGCGAACACCGCGAGCGCCGGCGCGACGAGGGCGAAGCGCCAGCGCAGCGGGAAAGTCAGGTCGAGCATGGCGTGGTCCGGCGCTTACTGCATCACTTGCAGGTATTGCTGGCCGAACGCTTGCTGGCCGGCCGCCATCTTGCCGAAGTCGACCGATTTCGCCCGGGCGTATTCGCTCGCCGGCAGGAACTTCGCGGCGACGTCGGCGCCGAGCGTCTGCGCGCGCACCGGACGCAGGTACGCATTGGCCCACAGCTTCTGGCCTTCGTCGGACAGCACGAAGTCGAGCACCTTCCTGCCGTTCGCGTCGTGCGGCGCACCCTTCACGAGGCTCATCACGTACGGCACCGCGATCGTGCCTTCCTTCGGAATCACGAACTCGACGTTCGCGTGATCCTTGTACTTCGCGCGATACGCGTCGAAGTCGTAGTCGAGCAGGATCGGAATCTCGCCGGACAGCACGCGCGCATACGCGGTCTGCTTCGGCACGATCGGCGCGTTCGCCTTCAGCTTGCGGAACCAGTCGAGCCCCGGCTTGAAGTCGTCGAGGCTGCCGCCGAGCGCCTGGTTGACGGCCACGGCGCCTGCATAGCCGACGAACGCGCTCGACGGATCGAGGTAGCCGACCATGCCCTTGTATTCGGGCTTCAGCAGGTCGGCCCACGAGCGCGGGACCGGCTTGCCGTCGAGCGCGTCCTTGTTCACGAAGAAGCCGAGCGTGCCCGAGTGGATCGCGAACCAGTAGCCCTGCGGGTCCTTCAGGTTCGCGGGGATGTCGTTCCAGTGCGCGGGCTTGTACGGCGCGATCACGCCCTTGTCCTTCGCCTGGAACGCCGACGACACGCCGAGATAGACGACGTCGGCGACCGGGCTCTTCTGCTCGGCGATCAGCTGCGCGATCGCCTGGCCCGAGTTCTTGTTGTCGAACGGCACGCGGATGCCGGTTTTCTGCTTGATCGCCGCGATCTGCGCGGCCCAGTCGGCCCATTCGGGCGGGCAGTTGTAGCAGATCGCGGATTCGTCGGCATGGGCCGCGGGTGCGAACGCGACGAGCGCGGCGCAGGCGACGGGGGCTGCGAGCACGCGCAGCAGCGAGGTCAGGCGAAAGGACACGATGGATCTCCGGGCGGGGGCGGGGTAGCTTGCGCGCGCCGTGCACGATGGCGCGGCGCGCGCGTTCAGGCTTGGTGCAACTGCAGGTCGGCGGCCGGCGGCGCGACCGTCGCGCCGTCGCGCACCGTATGCGGCAGGATCAGCGACGTGCGCTCGATCGTCGCGCCGCCGATGCATTCGACGAGGCGCTGCCATGCATGACGGCCGATGTCCTGGTTCGGCGTCGCGACGCTCGCGAGCGGCGGTGCGAGCAGCTCGCCGATCGCGATGCCGTCGAAGCCGAGCACCGACAGGTCGTCGGGAATCGAGAAGCCCGCGCGGCGCAAGCCGCGCATCACGACCATCGCGAGCAGGTCGTTGCTGCAGAAGAGGGCGGTCGGGCGCGTGGCTCGCGCGGTGAGGTGCGCGAGCACCGCGTCGGGCAGCTCGGCCGCGTTGAAGTCGACCTCGACCGGCGGCAGCGTCGCGACGCCGGCCTCCTCGAGCGCCTGCGCGTAGCCGAGATGGCGCTGGCGAGCGCGATCCGACGCGGCGAGCGAACCGGCCAGCATCAGCACGCGGCGATGACCGCGTGCCGTCAGCATGCGCACGCCGTCGTAGGCGGCGCTGCGGTTGTCGACCGACACCGACGGGCGGCGTTGCGTGTCGTTGTGCATCAGCACGTAGTGCGGGCCGTCGCGGTCGAGCATGTCGAGCAGCGGATGCGTGTCCGCATCGGCGACGGTCAGGATCAGCCCCTCGACGCGCTGCTCGCGCAGTGTCTCGATCGCGTGGCGCTCGCGCGCCGCGTCGTATTCGGTCGTCATCAGGATCAGCTTGAAGCCGGCCGCGGTCGCGAGTTCGTCGATGCCCTGCAGGCAGTCGGCGAATACAGGGTTCGACAGCGTCGGCAGGACGACGCCGACGAGCCGCGTGCGCTCGCCGCGCAACTGCCGGCCGAGCGGGCTCGGGCGGAACTGCAGCGTGTCGATGGCGGTGCGGATGGTCGCCAGCGTGGCGGGGCTGACGGTATGCGGCGCGTTGATCGCACGCGAGACGGTGGCGATCGAGAAGCCGGCGAGCGCGGCGACGTCCTTGATGGTCGGGGGCATGAAGTTACGCGATGTAAACGTTTTCGACGGGAGAATTATCGAAAGCGTTTGTGACTTCGCGATGACTGACGAGACGTCTGTTTCGTAAAAGATGCGATACAAACATCAGACGGTTGGCGCCCGGCGAGCGGGGCGGATTCGATTGTATCGACGGATGCTGCGGCGCGGGAGGAAATCGGCGACGGTGTCGCGCCGAAGTCGATTGCGGCGCTCGAGTTCGGGTATGGACAGGGCAGGCCGACATGCTGCATCGCGATGCAATGCGCGCGAATCAGCTAATGCATGCGCAAGCAATGGTAGAATCGCGTCCGCCCTTTTGCCGGGGTGATGAAATTGGTAAACATAGCGGACTTAAACGATTGAGTGCCCGGCCGGAAACGACCGGTGCAGAACCCTTCAAATTCGGTGAAACCCCTGACGCGCGCCGTGCGTCGAGGCAACGCCGAGCCAAGCCTCGCGGTACGACTGCAGCGAGGAAGGTGTAGAGACTAGACGGGGGGCGCCTAAGGCGCACGGGCGGTAATACCGCCCGCGCGCGACGGCGAAGGCATAGTCCAGCGCACGAACGGCGTCGTTTCGACGACGCCGGCTTTGAAAGAAGCAGTGTGACGAAAATCCGCCGCCTTAACTGGCTTGCCGGTTCGAGTCCGGTCCCCGGCACCAAGATCGCTTCCATGCGATTCCATGACGTTCCGAAAACCCGCGAGAAACAAGCCGCTCGCGGGTTTTTTGTTTTTCAGGTCGTGCTTCGCTTCGATGGCGGCGGCCGGTTCCCGTAGATCCCCCGCGCTGGCCAAACGCAAACGTACCGGCGATTGAAATATCGATTCCCCGCGATTTGCTTCAGGCGTCCGCTCGTCGCCCGAATGAGGCGCGCTTCAACACCCGGCTATCCGCTTTCCGCGCCGAAAAACAGCCGGCGTTCTGGAGAGCACCTTTCCGCTGCAGGCCACTAACAGCAGAAAAACGGCTCATTACACTGCGCCCGTCGCATCGCGGGGAAACATCGATGCGACGCACATTCGCAGCACGCAACCGTTGCGACCAGCAAACGAAAGACCTGGGGGTAAATCGTCATGAACATGCGTTTGGGGATCATCGCACCCGCCGCCTTGCTTGCTGCCGCGGCGCATGCACAAAGCAGCGTGACGCTGTACGGCAAGATCGAGGACGGTATCAACTACACGAGCAACGCACGCGGCCACGGCACCGTGCAACTGCAAAGCGGCTATG
Source organism: Burkholderia sp. Bp8991 (assembly GCF_003853795.1). Taxonomy (NCBI): domain Bacteria; kingdom Pseudomonadati; phylum Pseudomonadota; class Betaproteobacteria; order Burkholderiales; family Burkholderiaceae; genus Burkholderia; species Burkholderia sp. Bp8991. Next base: position 45,956 of record NZ_QTQJ01000040.1, read on the forward strand.
ACTACGGCAGCCGCTGGGGCATCAAGGGCACCGAAGACCTCGGAGCAGGCTACCAGGCGATTTTCACGCTCGAGAGCGGCTTCGACGTCAACAACGGAAAAATGAGCCAGGGCGGCCGGGAATTCGGCCGTCAGGCGTTCGTCGGCATCGCGTCGGACCGATACGGCACCCTGACGTTCGGTCGTCAGTACGATCCGAGCGTCGACATCTTCTCGCCGCTCACCGCAAACGGCAACTGGACCGGCTACCTGTTCTCGCATCCGTACGACAACGACAACACCGACTACTCGTTCCGCGTGAACAATGCGGTCAAGTACGTGTCGCCCGTATGGCACGGCGTTACCGCGGAGGCGATGTATGGATTCAGCAATCAGGCGGGCGGCTTCGCGAACAACCGTCTATATGGCGCCGCGCTGCAATACCAGCAGGGCGGGCTGACGGTCGGCGCCTCGTATTTGAAGATCAACAACGCACGCAATGCCGATTCGAACGGGGCGATCACCGGCGACAACACGTTCGATGCATCGTCGCAGCAGAACATCGGCATCGGCGTGAATTATGCGTTCTCGAATGCCCTCGTGGGATTCACGTATTCGCACGTCGACGTCTACGATCCGACTTCGAACGCGTATTTCACCGGTACGACGCAGCCGGCGGGCGGTGCGTGGCAGTCGTGGAAATTCGACAACTTCGAGGTGAACGGCCTCTATCACTTCACGACCGCGTTCTACGTCGGCGCGGCATATACGTACACGCAGGCCCGCGTCGCGTCGACGGTCGGCGCGTTCAATCCGAAGTGGCATCAACTGAGCGCGAAGCTGAACTACGACTTGTCGAAACGCACGTCGGTATTCGTCGAAGGTGTCTATCAGCATGCGCTGAACGCGCACACTGGAACCGACTTCGACTACGCGTACGTTCCGGGCGCCGCCGATATCTCGTCGGGCCCGAATCAATTCGTCGCGCGAGTCGCGCTGCTGCATCATTTCTGACGCTGCTATCCGGGCGGTTATCGGTCATGTGTGGGTAAAAAAGTCCTGAACTTCGGGCTTGAAGGGAAATGTCGGCTCGACGGGCCATGGCGGGCCACTTCGCTGCGACGAAAGCGCCGCCGTGTGATACTTGGCACGTACGTCGCACAGGCCGTCGCCACCATCGTCGCGCACGTGACGCGGCCGATGGAATCAAACGACGTTTCCCTCCCGCAAGACCACCCGCCATGACCGACTCGAACTACCACTATTACGAACCGTCGCAAGGCCACGGGCTGCCGCACGATCCGCTGAACGCGATCGTGGGCCCGCGCCCGATCGGCTGGATTTCCTCCCGCGGCAACGACGGCACGCTCAACCTCGCGCCGTACAGTTTCTTCAACGCATTCAACTATCGTCCGCCGATCATCGGCTTTTCGAGCACCGCCGCGAAGGACAGCCTGCGCAACGTGCAGGAAACCGGCGAGTTCGTCTGGAACCTCGCGACGCGCGACCTCGCCGACCGGATGAACCAGACCTGTGCCGCCGTGCCGTACGACGTCGACGAATTCGAACTCGGCGGCCTGACCGCGATTCCGTCGCGCCTCGTCGGCGTGCCGCGCGTGGCGGAAAGCGGCGTCAACTTCGAATGCAAGGTGACCGACGTGATCCGGCTGCGCGATCACCGCGGCGTCGAGACGCCGGCCACGCTGGTGCTGGGCGAGGTCGTCGCCGTGCATATCCGTCACGACCTGCTGAAGGACGGCATCTTCGATACGTTCGGCGCGGGCATCATTCTGCGTGCGGGCGGCCCGTCCGCCTATGTGCACGTGACGCCCGACAGCCGCTTCGACATCGCGCGCCCCGACGCGTGATGCATTGCATCATCGACGCATCGCGCCATCGCGCTTTCGCGCTTTCGCGCCCATCGCACCATTACGCGCCGGAACGATCCGGCGCGCGAGCGCTGAAGCACGCGGACGCGCACCGACAAAGACCCCGCCGAAATCCAGGATTTCGCGGGGTCTTTCGCTTCGTACCCTCCGACACGCGTGACAGACGCGCATCGATTCCGCGCTCCCCGACGCGTTGACGCATCGCAGCACACGCAACCGTCCTTCAAACCCACCGGCAATGCCGCTCGCCCATCGTCGCCGCCATGGCAAATCTGCTCACCCCGAACGAGCGGGTTGGGCATCGACGTCCGGTACTGCAAGGCATACATTCCCAAGGTTGGCGTGCTTATCCGCGTGCCAGCCCGCGCGTGAGCCGGCAACCGGCCGCGCGTTCCAATCAGCGTGAGACACAATCGAGCGTGGAGACGACACGATGAGCCTGTCAGAGCCATTGCGTCTGCATGTGCCGGAGCCCACCGGGCGCCCGGGCTGCAAGACGGATTTTTCCTATCTGCATCTATCGCCGGCCGGCGCGGTTCGCCGCCCGCCGATCGACGTAGCGCCGGCGGACACCGCCCATCTCGCCCGCAGCCTGGTGCGCGTGCTCGACGATCACGGCGAAGCCCTCGGCCCGTGGGCGCCGGATCTCGACGATGCGCGCCTGATCGCCGGGATGCGCGCGATGCTGAAGACCCGCATCTTCGACGCGCGGATGATGATCGCGCAGCGTCAGAAGAAAATCTCCTTCTACATGTTGAGCCTCGGCGAAGAGGCGATCGGCGCCGCGCATGCGATGGCGCTGCGTCACGGCGACATGTGCTTCCCGACCTACCGCCAGCAAAGCATCCTGATCGCGCGCGACGTGCCGCTCGAACGGATGATCTGCCAGCTGATGTCGAACGAAGGCGACCCCCTGAAGGGGCGCCAGCTTCCGGTGATGTACTCGGACCGCGAAGCCGGCTTCTTCTCGATCTCCGGCAATCTCGCGACGCAGTTCATCCAGGCGGTCGGCTGGGCGATGGCGTCGGCGATCAAGGGCGACACGAAGATCGCGTCCGCCTGGATCGGCGACGGCGCGACCGCGGAAGCCGACTTCCACACCGCGCTGACGTTCGCGCACGTGTATCGCGCGCCGGTCGTGCTGAACGTCGTCAACAACCAGTGGGCGATCTCGACGTTCCAGGCGATCGCGGGCGGCGAGGGGACGACCTTCGCCGGGCGCGGCGTCGGCTGCGGCATCGCTTCGCTGCGCGTCGACGGCAACGACTTCCTCGCGATCTACGCGGCGTCGACCTGGGCCGCCGAACGCGCGCGCCGCAATCTCGGCCCGACCTTGATCGAGTGGGTCACCTATCGCGCCGGCGCGCATTCGACGTCGGACGATCCGACGAAATACCGGCCGGCCGACGACTGGGCCCATTTCCCGCTCGGCGATCCGATCGCGCGCTTCAAGCAGCACCTGATCGCGAAGGGCATCTGGTCGGACAGCGCGCACGATGCACTCACGGCCGAACTGGAAGCCGAGGTGATCGCCGCGCAGAAGGAAGCGGAGAAGTTCGGGACGCTGGCCGACGACCGCATTCCGTCGCCCGCGTCGATGTTCGACGACGTGTACAAGGAGCTGCCCGCGCATCTGCGCCGTCAGCGCCAGGAACTGGGAGCGTGATCATGGCGCAACATGAAACAACGACGGCATCGGCCCAGCCGATGACGATGATCCAGGCGCTGCGCTCCGCGATGGACGTGATGCTCGGCCGCGACGACGACGTGGTCGTGTTCGGGCAGGACGTCGGCTACTTCGGCGGCGTGTTCCGCTGCACCGAGGGGCTGCAGGCCAAGTACGGCAAGTCGCGCGTGTTCGATGCGCCGATCTCGGAAGGCGGGATCGTGGGCGCTGCGGTCGGGATGGGCGCGTATGGCTTGCGGCCGGTCTGCGAGATCCAGTTCGCGGACTACTTCTACCCGGCCTCCGACCAGATCGTGTCGGAAGGCGCGCGGCTGCGCTATCGCTCGGCTGGCCAGTTCACCGCGCCGATGACGATCCGGATGCCGTGCGGCGGCGGCATCTACGGCGGCCAGACGCACAGCCAGAGCCCGGAAGCGATGTTCACGCAAGTCTGCGGACTGCGCACGGTGATGCCGTCGAATCCGTACGACGCGAAAGGACTGCTGATCGCGTCGATCGAGAACGACGATCCGGTGATCTTCCTCGAGCCGAAACGCCTGTACAACGGGCCGTTCGACGGCCATCACGAGCGTCCGGTCACGTCGTGGCTCAAGCATCCGGGCAGCGAGGTGCCGGAAGGCTATTACACGGTGCCGCTCGACACGGCCGCCGTCGTGCGGCCCGGCAACGACGTGACGGTGCTGACGTACGGCACGACCGTCCACGTGTCGCTGGCGGCCGCCGAGGAGACCGGCATCGATGCGGAAGTGATCGACTTGCGCACGCTGTGGCCGGTCGATCTCGACACGATCGTCGCGTCGGTGCGCAAGACCGGCCGCTGCGTGGTCGTGCACGAGGCGACGCGCACCTGCGGCTACGGCGCGGAGCTGGTGTCGCTCGTCCAGGAGCACTGCTTCTACCATCTGGAGGCACCGGTCGAGCGGACGACGGGCTGGGACACGCCGTATCCGCACGCGCAGGAATGGGCGTATTTCCCCGGGCCGGCCCGGGTCGGCGAAGCGTTGCGACGCGTGATGGAGGCCTGAGATGGGGATTCATGTCATCAAGATGCCGGATATCGGCGAAGGGATCGCCGAGGTCGAGCTGGTGGCCTGGCACGTGCAACCGGGGCAGACGATCGCCGAAGACCAGCCGCTCGCCGATGTGATGACCGACAAGGCGGCGGTGGAGATTCCGTCGCCGGTGGCGGGCAAGGTGCTGGAGCTCGGCGGCCGGATCGGCGAGATGATGGCGGTCGGCAGCGAGCTGATTCGTCTCGAAGTTGAAGGCGACGGCAACCTGAAATCGGGCGCGAAAGCACACGATGCAGGCCCGGATGCGACGCAGCGAGCGGCGGCGGTCGACATGCCTGCCGATTCATCTTCTACCGCTGAGGGATCCGAAACACATGCGTCGTCGAAGGCGGTGACGCACGCCGCGTCCCGCGCGCCGGCCGAGCCGCGCCGCGCGGAACATGCGGCGCCGCCGCGCGCGGCGCTCGCGCCGGGCGAACGGCCGCTCGCGTCGCCGGCGGTGCGCCAGCGCGCCTGGGACATGGGCATCGAGCTGCGCTACGTGCGCGGCACCGGCGAGGCCGGGCGGATCCTGCATGCGGACCTCGACGCGTATGCGCGCACGGGCGGGGGCGCCGCGCGCGGATCGCAAGCGCGCGGCTACGCCGAGCGCAACGACGCAACCGAGGTGCCGGTGATCGGCCTGCGGCGCGCGATCGCGCGCAAGATGCAGGAAGCGAAGCGCCGCATTCCGCACTTCAGCTACGTCGAGGAGATCGACGTCACCGAGCTCGAAGCGCTGCGCGCCGAGCTGAACCGGCGCCACGGCGACACGCGCGGCCGGCTCACGCCGCTGCCGCTGCTGATCCGCGCGATGGTGATCGCGCTGCGCGACTTCCCGCAGATCAACGCGCGCTACGACGACGAAGCCGGTGTCGTCACGCAATACGGCGCGGTGCACATGGGCGTCGCGACGCAGACGGACGGCGGCCTCACGGTGCCGGTGCTGCGTCATGCGGAAGCGCGCGACGTGTGGTCGATCTCGGCGGAAATCGCGCGGCTCGCCGACGCGGTGCGCGCGAACCGTGCGCAGCGCGACGAGCTGACCGGCTCGACGATCACGATCTCGAGCCTCGGCGCGCTCGGCGGCATCGTGTCGACGCCGGTCATCAACCATCCCGAGGTCGGCATCGTCGGCGTGAACCGGATCGTCGAGCGGCCGATGATCCGTGACGGCGCGATCGTCGCGCGTAAGATGATGAACCTGTCGTCGTCGTTCGACCATCGCGTCGTCGACGGCGCGGACGCGGCAGAATTCATCCAGGCCGTGCGCGAGGTGCTCGAGCGCCCGGCGCTGCTGTTCGTGGAGTGAGCCCGATGAAGAACGAACACACCACGCTGCTCGTGATCGGCGGCGGGCCGGGCGGTTACGTCGCCGCGATTCGCGCGGGGCAGCTCGGCATTCCGACGGTGCTCGTCGAGCGCGACCGGCTCGGCGGCACGTGCCTGAACATCGGCTGCATTCCGTCGAAGGCGCTGATCCATGTCGCCGATGCGTTCGAGCAGGCGCGCGGGCAGGCCGGCGAGGGGATGCTCGGGATTCGCGTGCGCGCGCCGGAGATCGACATCGCGAAAAGCGTCGCGTGGAAGGACGCCATCGTCGAGCGGCTCACGCGCGGCGTCGGCGCGCTGCTGAAGAAGCACGGCGTGCGCGTGCTGCACGGCGACGCGCGCGTCGTCGACGGCAAGACGGTCGACGTCGTCGCCGGCGACCACACGACGCGGATCGCCTGCGAGCACCTGTTGCTCGCGACGGGTTCGGAGCCGGTCGCGCTGCCGTCGATGCCGTTCGGCGGCCACGTCGTCTCGTCGACCGAGGCGCTGTCGCCCGCGTCGTTGCCGAAGCGGCTGGTCGTCGTCGGTGCCGGCTACATCGGGCTCGAACTCGGATTCGTCTATCGCAAGCTCGGCGTCGACGTCAGCATCGTCGAGGCGGCCGAGCGCGTGCTGCCCGCATACGACGCGGAACTCGCGAAGCCGGTCGCCGATTCGCTCGCGCGGCTGGGCGTCGGGCTATGGACGGGCCACAAGGTGCTGGGCCTCGCGAGCGACGGCGCGGTGCGCGTGCAGGCACCCGACGGCTCGGAGAAAACCCTGCCGGCCGATCGCGTGCTGGTCGCGGTCGGCCGCCGGCCGCGCGTCGACGGCTTCGGGCTCGAATCGATGCCGCTCGATCGCAACGGCCGCGCGCTGCGTATCGACGACGAATGCCGGACGTCGATGCGCAACGTATGGGCAATCGGCGACGTCGCCGGCGAGCCGATGCTCGCGCATCGCGCGATGGCGCAAGGCGAGATGGTGGCCGAGCTGATCGCGGGACGGCGCCGCAAGTTCACGCCGGCCTCGATCCCGGCCGTGTGCTTCACCGATCCCGAGGTCGTCACGTCCGGCTGGTCGCCCGACGACGCCAAGGCGGCCGGTGTCGACTGCATCGGCGCGTCGTTCCCGTTCGCGGCGAACGGCCGCGCGATGACGCTGCAGGCGACCGACGGTTTCGTGCGCGTCGTCGCGCGGCGCGACACGCACCTGATCGTCGGCTGGCAGGCGGTGGGGCGTGGCGTGTCGGAACTGGCCGCCGCGTTTTCGCAGTCGCTCGAGATGGGCGCGCGGCTCGAGGACATCGGCGGCACGATCCACGCGCATCCGACACTCGGCGAAGCGATGCAGGAGGCGGCGTTGCGCGCGCTGGGACATGCGCTGCACGTGTGAGCATCAGCCGGCCCGCGCGGCTGATCGAAGCCCCGCCACGGCGGGGCTTCTTGTTTGTGTCGATCGCGGGCGTCGGCTTCGTGTCTCCCGCGCCGGATTCGACATGACGGTTCGCGCTTCGACTATCCGGATTGCCGACGATCGGTCAAGGCCGACGCCGCGCTCGACGCGCGCCCGGGCGCGCATGTGATCGGTTCGGAACGCTTGGCCTGAACCGGAACCGGCGACGCCAAGCTGCCGGCGGCACGGCTGAACGAACGGACGGCCAGCACCGGCGGTTCGCGCACGACGCCGTCAAGCGGGCCGACCCGTTGCAAGACTGTTTCGTCATACCAGGCAATAGCGGACATGCGGCGTGCATGCTGACCTACGATGAAGACATCGCGTCCATCGTCTGCCCAACCATGTGCACCCACTACCGCGCCCCCGATGAAGACCCGGGCATCAGCGAGCTGAGGATCGGCATCGGCGACCTGTTCCGCCGCGATCCGTGGGAACCCGACGTATATCCCGATTACGCAGCGCCCATCGCGCGTGCCGACGGCGACGGTCTCGCGGTCGTCAGCGCGGTGTTCGGCTTCTGGCCGAAGTTCATGCAGCCCGAGCGTCTCGACGAGCACGGCCGCAAACGAAAGAAACTCGATACGGTGAATGCGCGCGCGGAGACGGTCGGTGAGTCGCGACTCTACGGCAACGCCTGGCGCAATGGCCAGCGCTGCCTGATTCCGGCGCGCTGGATCTTCGAGCCGTGCTACGAGACGGGCCGCAACGTGTGGCACCGGATCGGCGTCGACGGCTGGCAACCGTGCTGCGTCGCCGGCCTCTGGCGGCGCTACGAAGCGGCCGACGGCCGCGAGCGGATCGGCATGACGATGCTCACGATCAACGCCGACGATCATCCGGTGTTCGCGCGCATGCACCGGCCCGGCGACGAGAAGCGGGGCGTCGTGATCCTGCGTCGCGACGACTACGACGAATGGCTGCATGCGCGCGACGTCGAGGCCGTGCGGCGCATGCTGACACTCCTTCCTGCGACCGACATGGTCGCCGCACCCGATCAGGTGTCGCCCGCCGGCGCCTGAGCTTTCATTTTGCATACACTTTCCATACGCAACCGATTGCTGCGCAGGTCGGACGTATCCCGTTCTCTCAGACGATTTCTAAAATTCCCGGATTCCGGGTAATCACCGATATCAGCCAAGTTGTATATACAAGATCATCCGCTGGCAATGTCGGCACACGTCGTGCCCGTTGCGCGCCAGCGTGCTGACCGTGCGTGCGTGGCGCATGCCGGCGATCCACGGCGCCCCGCACCCGGCGAGCCGAAAGGGCGGCTCGGCACGTTTTCCGTCTCGTCCCAACCATTTGTGATCCTCAGTATCTTGGAGATTTACCCGTGTCAACGAATCCCAGTGGAAAAGCCGGCGGTCTGATCGAGGTACGCTCGATCGATTTCATTCCCGACGCCGAACGCCACGGCGGACTGCTGAGCCAGTTCACGCTGTGGCTGTCCGCGAACATGCAGATCACGGCCATCGTCACGGGCGCGCTGGCGGTCGTGCTCGGCGGCGACGTGTTCTGGTCGCTGATCGCGCTGCTGCTCGGCCAGCTCGTCGGCGGCGCGGTGATGGCGCTGCACGGCGCGCAGGGGCCGCAGCTCGGGTTGCCGCAGATGATCTCGAGCCGCGTGCAGTTCGGCGTCTACGGCGCGATGATCCCGATCGTGCTCGTGTGCCTGATGTACATCGGTTTTTCCGCCAGCGGCTCGGTGCTCGCCGGGCAGGCCGTCGCGCAATTGCTGCACGTCGACGACGCGGCCGGCATCCTGTTGTTCGCGGCCGTGATCGTCGTGCTGACGGTGTTCGGCTATCGCGCGATCCACTTCGTCGGCCGGATCGCGAGCGTGATCGGCATCGTCGCGTTCGTCTACATGTTCACGCAGCTGTTCGCGAACCACGACGTCGGCGCACTGCTCGCGAACCGGCACTTCTCGCTCGCGAGCTTCCTGCTGTCGATGTCGCTGTCCGCGTCGTGGCAGATCGCGTTCGGCCCGTACGTCGCCGACTACTCGCGCTACCTGCCGCGCTCGACGTCGTCGGTCGCCACGTTCCTCGCGGTCGGCCTCGGCTCGGTGATCGGCGCGCAGGCGGCGATGGTGTTCGGCGTGTTCGCGGCGGCGCTGGCCGGCAGCCAGTTCGCGCACCACGAGGTGTCGTACATCGTCGGCCTCGGCTCGACGGGCGCCGTGGCCGCGCTGCTGTACTTCAGCATCGCGTTCGGCAAGGTGACGGTGACCGCGCTCAACGCGTACGGCAGCTTCATGTCGATGGCGACGATCGTCAGCGGCTTCCGCGGCAAGGGCGCGGTGTCGTCGAAGAGCCGTCTCGTGTACATCTTCGGGATGATCTGCGTGTCGACGCTGATCGCGCTCGCCGGCCGCCATTCGTTCCTGAAGGAATTCACCGCGTTCATCCTGTTCCTGCTCGCGTTCTTCACGCCGTGGAGCGCGATCAACCTGGTCGACTACTACTGCTTCACGCGCTCGCGCTACGACGTGCCCGCGCTGTCCGATCCGGACGGCCGCTATGGCCGCTGGAACGCGATGGCGATCACGATCTACGTGGTCGGCATCCTGGTGCAGCTGCCGTTCATGTCGACGCACATCTATACCGGTGCGCTCGTCGACGCGCTCGGCGGCACAGACATCTCGTGGATCCTCGGCCTCATCGTGCCGGCCGTGCTGTACTACGTCGGCGCGCGTGCGTCGCGGCGCAGCATCCCCGAGCGCCTGATCCTGCCGCTCGAACGCGGCGAGGTTCATCACTGACGCATCGCGTCGTCCGCCGGGCCGGCCTGCAGCCGGCCTGAGCGGCCCGCCGCGCCGAACCGGGCGCGACCGGCTGCCGCGCTGTACCTCACCTTCGTTATCCGCGATGCCGGCATGGCAGACCACCGTGCCCGGCATCGTTCCATTCTCCTTTCATTGAATAGTATGACTAAGCAGATGAACGCACGAGACAATCGTTCCCGGGCGCGATCGGCGCATGCCGGTCTTCGCATGGCCGTTACGGCCGCATGCCTGGGTGGGTCGGGCGCCGCGCTCGCGCAGGACGGCGTCACGCTGTACGGCGTGATCGACGAATTCGCGCAGTACGTGAATACCGGCAACGGCTACACGGCGGCGATCGGCTCGGGCGGCCAGTGGGGCAGCCGCTTCGGGCTGAAGGGCGGCGAGGACATCGGCGGCGGCCAGAAGATCGAGTTCGCGCTCGAGAACGGCTTCAACGCGAACGACGGTTCGCTGGCAAGCTCGGGCAGCATGTTCAACCGGCAGGCGTGGGTCGGCATCGCGGGGCAGTGGGGCAAGGTGCGCGCGGGCCGCCAGAATTCGCCGCTGTTCAACGACCAGGGCGGGCAGGACGCGTTCGGCGGCGTCACGCAGGCGTCCGGCATGGACAACCTGACCGTGTTCGCGTTCCGCACCAGCAATACGCTGTCGTACCAGAGCCCCGAGATCGCCGGTTTCCAGGCCGGCCTGTATTTCGGATTCGGCGACGCGGGCGGCGTGCGCTCGGCAGGCTCGAGCCAGCAGTTCGACCTGACCTACGAGCACGGGCCGTTCGCGGCATTCGTCGCAGGCCAGTGGCTGAAGAACAAGACCGCGACCACGACCGATCGCACGATCATGGCCGGCGCGTCGTACGCAATCGGCAAGGCGACCGTGTACGGCGGCTTCTCCGCGGTGAAGTGGGCCGACCTCGGGATCGATTCGCGCGTGTACGGGCTGTCGGTCAAGTACCAGCTCAATCCGGCGAACTACGTCGCGCTCGGCTATGCGTACCTGCATGACCAGACTTCGCAGGGCGACAACGCGGACCAGTTCGGGCTGATGTACGAATACGACCTGTCGAAGCGCACGAGCTTCTACGGCGCGCTGTCGTACCTGCGCAACCGCAACCAGGCCGGCTACACGCTCGCCGGCGCGGCGAACCCGGGCCTGCCGCTCGCGTATCCGGGCGCGAATGCGCGCGGCGTGCAGCTCGGCATCGTGCATCGCTTCTGACGGTACATCGGGCGCCGGGCCGCGCGGGTCGGCGCCTGTTTCCCGTTACGGGTGCACGCATTCGCGCTCCAACATCCGCGCGCTCACATCCCCAGCCGTTCCGCGAGCGAATGACGCTGCATGCAGCGCTCCATCGCGTCGAGGAACGCCTGCTCTGCCGCGTTCATCTTGCGGTCGCGATGCCACAGCAGGAACACGTCGACGTCGACGAGCCCATCGTCCGGCGGCAGGCGCCACAGGCGTTGCTGCGCGATGTCGTCGCGCACGATGTGCTCCGGCAGGCAACCGATCCCGTAACCGGCGAAGATCAGCCGCCGCACTTCCTCGAGGCTCGGCGACGACGCGACGATGCGCCCGGTGAAACCCTTTTGGTCGCGGAACACGGTGAGCGGCGACAGGCTGTCGCCGATCTGGTCGCTCGTAAACGACACGAAGTTTTCCGCGAGCAGGTCGTCCATCCGCAACTGCGTCTGCCCGAACAGCCGGTGATGGCGGCCGCAGTAGATCGCATAGCGCTGCCGCAGGAAGCAGCGCATCTCCAGCTTGTCGTGCGGCGTGCGGCACAGGCCGAGCCCGGCGGTGGCCGTCTTCTGCAGCAGCGACGACAGGATGTCCGACGAGCGCATCACCTCGATCTGCAGGTCGATGCGCGGATACGCGCGATGGAAGTCGGCGAGGAATTCGTCGTAGACGGGCGACTCGATGCGGCTCACCGTCAGCAGCCGGATCGAGCCGGTGAGGTCGGCCGTGCTGTCGTCGAGCTCCGTTTCGAGCCGCGACACGCCGCCGTAGATGTCGCTCGCGATCCGGTACACGGCTTCGCCGGCCGGCGTCGGCGCGAAGTGCGCGCCGCGCCGCTCGATCAGCTTGCGCTCGAGGGCCTCCTCGAGCCGCCGCAGCGCCTGGCTCACGGCCGGCTGCGTCACGTGCAGGCGCGCGGCCGCGCGGCTCACGCTGCGCTCCTGCATGATCACCAGATACGTGCGCAGCAGGTTCCAGTCGAGGCGGTCGTTGAGGAAGGGGGCGAGGTCGGCGCGCATCGGGTCAGTCATTAGCTGAATTTATACGCGAAATAATAACTTGAAATTTGACTAATGATGTGCGGTCGCCGATAAAGGAGGGGCGCCGCACCGTGCGGCGCGAGGCCGCGACAGACGGCCGGCCATCACGATATCGCGCGTGCCGCGGCGCGCGCCAGGAGCCCGCATGACCCAGTCCCTTCCTTCCGCCCGCCAGCCGGCGCGTGCCGCGACGGCCGCGTTCATCGGCACGATGATCGAGTGGTATGACTTCTACATCTACGCGACCGCCGCCGCGCTCGTGTTCGGCGAACTCTATTTCCCGTCGCATGACCGCTTCGTCAGCACGATGGCGTCGTTCGCGACGTTCGCCGTCGGCTTCTTCGCGCGCCCGCTCGGCGGCATCGTGTTCGGCCACCTCGGCGATCGCATCGGCCGCAAGAAGGCGCTGATGACGACGCTGATGATGATGGGCGTCGCGACCGTCTGCGTCGGGCTGCTGCCCGACTATTCGAAGGTCGGCATGCTCGCGCCGGTGCTGCTGGTCGCGCTGCGCGTCGTGCAGGGGATCGCGGTCGGCGGCGAGTGGGGCGGCGCGGTGCTGATGGCGGGCGAACACGCGCCGCAGGGCCGCCGCACCTTCTTCGCGTCGTTCGCGCAGCTCGGCAGCCCGGCCGGGCTGATCCTGTCGCTGGTCGCGTTCCGCGCGGTCACGTCGATGGACAAGGCCGACTTTCTCGCCTGGGGCTGGCGCCTGCCGTTCCTCGCGAGCTCGGTGCTGCTCGTCGTCGGCATCCTGATCCGGCTCGGCGTGAACGAGTCGCCGGAGTTCGCGCGCGTGAAGGAGACGAACCGTACCGTGAAGCTGCCGGTCGCCGAAGTGTTCCGCTCCGCATCGGGGCTCGTGCTGCTCTGCATCGGCGCGAACACCATCGGGATCGCGGGCGTCTATTTCACCAACACGTTCATGATCGCGTACACGACGCAGTACGTCGGCGTGTCGCGCTCGCTGATCCTCGACAGCCTGTTCGCGGTCGCGATCATCCAGTTCATCGCGCAGCCGATCGCCGCGTGGATCGCCGAGCGCATCGGCGGCGCGCGTTTCCTGAAGATCGCCGCGCTGCTCGCGATGCTGTCGCCGTACCCGATGTTCATGCTCGTGCAGGGCGGCACGTCCGCGTCGCTCGTCGCGGGCATCGCGCTCGCGGTCGTCTGCATGGCCGGTTTCTATTCGGTGATCGCCGGCTTCGTGAGCGGCGTGTTTCCCGCGCACGTGCGCTATTCGGCGATCTCGCTCGCTTATCAGATCTGCGGCGCGATCGCGGGCGGCCTGACGCCGCTCGTCGGCACCTGGCTCGCGCATCGCTTCGCGGGCCAGTGGTGGCCGCTCGCGGTGTTCTACACGGGGCTCGCCGGCGTCTCGCTGCTTTGCATCGTTGCGCTCGACGCGCGCCGAGCGGCCCGGCCGGCCGCCGCCGAAGCGCTCGGCTCGCGCTGAAACTCAACGAACGAATTCATCGGAGTGCAAATGAAAGACCTGCTGGAAATCGACGGTGCCCGCCTGTGGCGGAGCCTGGCCGAGATGGCGCGCATCGGCGCGACGCCGCGCGGCGGTGTGCGGCGCCTTGCGCTGACCGACGACGATCGGCGCGGGCGCGACCTGTTCGCGCAGTGGTGCCGCGACGCGGGAATGACGGTGAGCGTCGATGCGGTCGGCAACCTGTTCGCGCGGCGCGCCGGCACCGATGCGCAGGCCGCGCCGGTGCTGATCGGCAGTCATCTCGACACGCAGCCCGAAGGCGGGCGCTTCGACGGCGTGTACGGCGTGCTCGCCGCGCTGGAGCTCGTGCGCACGCTGAACGATGCGGGCATCGCGACCGACAAGCCGCTCGAGATCGTGTCGTGGACCAACGAGGAAGGCGCGCGTTTCGCACCGGCGATGCTCGGCTCGGCGGTGTTCACGGGCGCGCTGCCGCTCGACGACGCGCTCGCGAAGCAGGATGCCGACGGTGTCACGCTCGGCGCCGCGCTGGACGCATGCGGTTACCGCGGCACGCGCGCGCCGGGCGGCGCGCTCGACGCGTATTTCGAAGCGCATATCGAACAGGGCCCGGTGCTCGAGGCGAACGGCACGACGATCGGCGTCGTCACGGGCGGGCAGGCGATCCGCTGGCTCGACGTGAGCGTGACCGGCGTGGCCGCGCATGCGGGCACGACGCCGATGCCGTATCGCAAGGACGCGTATTTCGCGAGCGCGCAGATCGCGCTCGAACTGGAACGGATCGTCGCGGGCTACGCGCCGCGCGGGCTCGCGACGATCGGCCAGGTCGGCATCCGCAACGCGTCGCGCAACACGATCGCAGGCGACGTGACGTTCACGGTCGACCTGCGCCATCACGACGATGCGCAGGTCGATGCGATGGAGCGCGAGCTGCGCGATGCCGGCGCGCGCGTGGCCGCCGCGCGCGGCGTTCAGGTGTCGATCGAGAGCTGCTGGCGCAGCCCGGCGACGCCGTTCGACCGCGCCTGCGTCGAACTGGTCGCGCAGGCGGCGGACGCATTCGGCTACACGAGCGAGCGGATCGTCAGCGGCGCCGGTCACGACGCGATCCTGCTCGCGCGCCGCGTGCCGACCGCGATGGTGTTCATCCCGTGCGTCGACGGGCTGTCGCACAACGAGGCCGAAGACGCGTTGCCCGACGACGTGACGCGCGGCACGAACGTGCTGCTCCACGCGGTGCTCGCGCGCGCAGGCGTCGCGACGCGCGTGGCCGCGGCCGCGCACGACGCATGACACGGCGAATCGACGAGGACCCACGATGAAAACCTATTTCCACCCCGAACAGTTGCTGCACCATCCGCGCACCTACCTGTCGCGCGGCAGGATGCGCGAGCCGCAGGAGGTGCCCGAGCGCGCGGCGCGGCTGGTCGCGGCGGTGCATGCGCTCGACTTCGACGTGCGCGAGCCGGCCGACCGCGGCACCGCGCCGATCGCGGCCGTGCACGACATGAACTACCTGCGTTTTCTCGAGGAAGCGCATCGCGACTGGAAGCGGATGCCCGACGACTGGGGCGACGAAGTGATGTCGAACGTGTTCGTGCGCGACCCGAACCCGCTGCGCGGCGTGCTCGCGAAGGCCGCGCGCTATCTCGCCGACGGCAGTTGCCCGGTCGGCGCGAACACGTGGCGCGCCGCGTACTGGTCCGCGCAGAGCGCGCTCGCGGCCGCGTCGGACGTGAACGACGGCGCGCGCGATGCGTACGCACTGTGCCGGCCGCCCGGCCATCACGCGCGCCGCGATGCGGCCGGCGGCTTCTGCTACCTGAACAATGCGGCGATCGCCGCGCAGGCGCTGCTCGGCCGCCATCGCAGGGTTGCGATCCTCGACACCGACATGCATCACGGGCAGGGCGTGCAGGAGATCTTCTACGGCCGCGACGACGTGCTGTACGTATCGATTCACGGCGACCCGACCAATTTCTATCCGGTCGTCGCCGGTTACGAGGACGAGACGGGCGCGGGCGCCGGCGACGGCTACAACCTGAACCTGCCGATGCAGCATGGCGCGCCCGAGTCGGCGTTCTTCGAGCGGCTCGACGACGCGCTGCGGGCGCTCGCGCGGTTCCAGCCCGACGCGCTCGTGCTCGCGCTCGGCTTCGACATCTACAAGGACGACCCGCAATCGCAGGTGGCCGTCACGACCGACGGGTTCGGCCGGCTCGGCGGCGCGATCGGTGCGCTCGGCTTGCCGACGGTGATCGTGCAGGAGGGCGGCTATCACCTCGAGAGCCTCGACACGAATGCGCGCGCGTTCTTCGGCGGGTTCGCCGGCGCGCGCTGAGGCGCTGAGGCGCTGAGACGTCGATACGTCGATACGTCGATACGTCGATACGTCGATACGTCGATACGTCGATACGTCGATACGTCGAAGCGGCGGCCCGCGATGCGCGATGTGCGGGCCGTCAACGAAAATGCCCGCACCGGAATCCCGGCGCGGGCATTTCTCAATCGCGGTGCCGCGTATCGGCACCACGCGGGTCACCGGGCGCTCACGAATTCGCGGCGACCGGCGCGCGGCGGCGCTGGATCATCTGCAGCGCGACGAGCGCGAGCCCCGCCGCCGCGATCAGCCCGCCGACGAGCGGCACCGCCGCGTAGCCGAAGCCGGCCGAGATCGCTGCGCCGCCCGCTGCCGCACCGACTGCGTTGCCGAGGTTGAACGCGCCGATGTTGACGGCCGACGCGAGGCCCGGGGCTTCGTGTGCGGCACGCATCACGCGCATCTGCAGCGGCGGGACCACCGCGAACGTCGCGACACCCCAGACCAGCAGCGTGACCGCGGCGCCGGCATGGGTGCGCGCGAGCAGCGGGAACGCGGCCATCGTCACGATCAGCAGCACCAGGAAGCCGATCAGCGTGCCGTCGAGCGAGCGGTCGGCGAGGCGGCCGCCGGCGATGTTGCCGATCGAGAAGCCGACGCCGATCAGCACGAGCATCGCGGTGACGAAGCCGGGCGTCGCGCCGCTCAGGTGTTCGAGCGTCGGGGCGACATACGTGTACAGCGTGAACATCGCGCCGGCGCCGAGCACCGTGGTCCCGAGCGCGCCGAGCACGACCGGGCGCGTCAGCACCGACAGTTCGGCACGCAGGTTCGGCATCCTGCCGGCTGCGCCCTTCGGCAGCGCGGCGAACAGGCCGGCGATCGCGATCAGGCCGAGCACGGCGGTCGCCGCGAACGACATGCGCCAGCCGATCATCTGGCCGAGCCAGGTCGCGGCCGGCACGCCGCCGACGTTCGCGATCGTGAGGCCCATGAACATCGTCGCGACCGCGCTGGCCTGCTTTTCGCGCGGCACGAGGCTGGCCGCGACCACCGAGCCGAGCCCGAAGAACGCGCCGTGGTTCAGGCTCGTGACGAGTCGTGCGAGCAGCAGCGTCGTGTAGTCGGGCGCGACGGCCGACAGCAGGTTGCCGATCGTGAAGATCGACATCAGCGCGATCAGCGCCGAGCGGCGCGACCAGCGCGCGAGCAGCAGCGTCATCAGCGGCGCGCCGACCATCACGCCGATCGCATACGCGCTGATCAGCATGCCGGCCTGCGGAATCGACACGTGGACGCCGTCGGCGATCACGGGCAAGAGGCCCATCGGCGAGAACTCGGTCGTGCCGATGCCGAACGCACCGGCGGCGAGCGCCAGCAGCGGCAGCGTGGCGCTGCCGCCCGGGCGGGAAGGGGAAGAAGTCGTGGTGTTCACGCGATGCGCTCCGGTAAGCATGGGGCAACGGCACCGGGCCGTTGTGGACAGGGTGAAGTGTGCCTGCGTTACTTTTGCGGAAAAAGCCGTGCTCGGGCGAAATTATCTTGATTTCATGTCAACAATGCGCGATTGGGACGGCACGCGCGTACGGCCGCCGGGCGGGGCTTCCCGCGATGCGACGGCCGGCCGCCGGCCGTGCGGACGATCGAACCGTATCCGGAGCAAGGTTTTCGTCGTCGGACGGAACGCGGCGTCCGGGTGGGTGCGCGATCCGCTTGCGCGCCGCGCTCGATGCGCGGCGGGTGTTCGACGTGATGCGGGCGGCAGGCGGGGGCGTGCGGGGCGGGCCGGCGCGCGGCGTCGTCAGGCCGGTCGGGCGACGGGCCGCACAGCCGGCGAGGCCCGGCGCGAGCGCGTCATCCTTCCCGCCAACCCACCCTTTGCCGGCGCGGCTTGCCGCCAAAAAAATCCCCGGTCACAGGGGGACCGTGGCCGGGGCGGAAAGGCATCCTCTCTTTGGCACGAGGGCGGATGCGGGCGCAGTATATTTCGGTGCATAACGTTTCGAAGTGACGTTAAACGGCCTTTTTTGGCGTCAATTTGAAAATTCCGGCGTGATGGCGTCGATCGTCACCCATTCGAAAGATTGGTCGTGCACTCGGACGGACGTTCCGGGGGCACGATGACGGCAATGCCGGCCGTCGTCCGAAGCGACTGCGCGCAGACGGCCGAATCCGCTGCCGCGCGACGAGGCGGAATCCGCCGGCGTCGCGCGGGTCGCGCATGCCAGGCCGGTCGGTCAGTCCGCCTGTCCGGCCGCGTCGCGCACCGCCTCGAGAAACCGCGCGACGACGGGCGAGGCCGGCGCCGCCGCACCGTCGAACACGAACTCGATGTCGAAGCGGCTCGCGAGTTCGTCGAGTGCGACGAGCCGGACCGTGCGCGGGCACGTCGGCGACGCGCTTTCCGGCACGAATGCGCAGCCCATGCCGGCTGCGACGAGACCGATCAGCGTCGGGATGTCGCTGCCGACCTGCGCGATGCGCGGCGTGAAACCGGCCCGGTCGCACTGAGCCATCAGGAAGCGGTGGTGCGCGGCGGAGCGCTGCGCGTCGAACCAGACGAACGGCTCGTGCGCGACGTCGGCGAGCGTGCGCGGCGCGTGGAAGCGGCCGCCGGGCGGCGCAGGCATCGCGAGCACGAAGCGATCGCTCAGCAGCCGCACGCCCGACAGATGCGGCGCCTCGTCGCGGCGCCACGCCATGATGCCGCCGTCGAGCTGGCCGCGCATCAGCGCCGCCGCCTGTTCGGCCGACAGCATCGGCGCGATCGACAGCTTCACGTCCGGACACGTGTCGCGAAACGCCCTCAGCACGTTCGCGACGACCGGCAGCGGCAGGCAGTTCGGCAGCGCGCCGAGGCGCAGTTCGCCGAGCTGGCCGGCCGCGCTGCGCAACGCGCGTTCGCGGCTGTCCCGCAATGTCGCGAGCAGGCCCGTCGCATCCTGCAGGAAACTCGCGCCGGCCGCCGTGAGCGTGACGCCCGTCGCGCGGCGGATCAGCAGCGGCGTGCCGATCGCATCCTCGAGTTCGCGGATCTGCCGCGACAGCGCAGGCTGGACGATGCCGGCCGCGCGGGCGCCGGCCATCACGCTGCCGGCTTGCGCGACGGCCACGAAGTAACGCAGGTGACGCAGTTCGATCTGGCGCATGCGGTGTCGGCTCCGGTGTTCGGCCTCGATTCTATGGGTATGCCTGTCAAGCATGGCAAGTGCCATCCAATGGTATTGGAAAGCATGGCGAGCGTGCCGTACGATGGTCGTCGTTGGCGGGCCGGTTCACCGGCCCGTGCGTTCTCCTTGCCCCGATTCCCGACCGTGTCCCGCATCATGCCGCTTCATATCCAGACCCCCTATATCCGCTCGCAAATCGCGTCGCGCCGTCTCGGCAAGAACATCCGGCTGAAGCTCGACGCGCTGCAGCCGTCCGGCTCGTTCAAATTGCGCGGCATCGGCGCGGCGTGCGAAACACGGCATGCGGCCGGCGCGCGCCGGTTCGTGTCGTCGTCGGGCGGCAATGCGGGCATCGCGGTCGCGTATTGCGGCCGCGAGCTCGGCGTGCCGGTGCTCGTCGTCGTGCCGGAAACCGCGTCGGCCCGCGCGCGGGAGCTGATCCGCGTCGAGGGGGCGGAGGTGGTCGTGCACGGTGCGAGCTGGGCCGAGGCGAATGCGTTCGCGCTGTCGACCGTCGGTACGCAGGACGCGTTCGTGCATCCGTTCGACGATCCCGTGCTGTGGCAGGGGCACGCGACGATGATCGACGAGATGGCGGCGGCCGGCCCGAAGCCCGACGCGGTCGTGCTCGCGGTCGGCGGCGGCGGGCTGCTGTGCGGCGTGCTCGAGGGGCTCGCGCGCAACGGCTGGCACGACGTGCCGGTCGTCGCGGTCGGGACGGAAGGCGCCGACAGCTACGCGCGCTCGGTCGCGCACGGGCATCCGGTCGAATTGCCGGCGATCACGAGCATCGCGACGTCGCTCGGCGCGAAGCGGCCGTGCGACGCGGCGCTCGCATGGGCGAAGCGGCACGCGATCCATCCGGTCGTCGTGTCGGACGCGCAGGCGGTGGCTGCGTCGCTGCGGTTCCTGGACGAGCACCGGATCGTCGTCGAGCCGGCGTGCGGTGCTGCGCTGGCCGCGCTCGAAGAACCGGTGCCGGTGCTTGCTTCGGCGTCGGAGATCGCGGTGATCGTGTGCGGCGGCGTGACGGCGACGGCCGAGCAGATGCGGACGCTGAACGCGACGCTGCGGTAACGCGCTCGGGCATGTGACGCAGCGCAGCCGGATCGTGATGCGGACGAAGATGTCACGGTGAAGTGACGGCGAAGTGACGGCGGGGCGGGACCGGTCGCGGGCATCCGCGGAATCGGGGGCGTGTCGTCTGTCGCGACGGGCTGTTTCCGCTCGCGGGTTAAGTCACGCCGGGCGCGCGCAGCCAGTGGCCGGGGGCAAGATCTTCTCGTCTGAGGGTGACGGGGCGGGGATCGGCCGGCGCACCGCGCGCACGGCGCGCGGCGCGGCGAGGGCGCGCGCGGTCAGTTCGCGGACGGCGCGCTGGCGCCGGTCGGCGCGGACGACGCGACGGGGTCGGCAGCAGCGGGTGCGGACGTCTTGCCTGCCGGCGCCGGAGCGGCGTTCGAGGGCGTCGGCGCGGACGCCGCCGGCGCAGGCACGGACGATGCCGCCGTGGTAGCGGCAGACGTCGACGTGGCCGGCGTCGAAGCGGACGTAGGCGCCGAAGCGGAAGTGGGCGTCGAAGCTGAAGCGGGTGCGGAGGCTGACGCGGGCGTCGAAGCCGAGGTGGGCGCCGAGGTCTTAGCAGGTACCGCAGCCGAAGCAGGCGCCGAAGCCCGCGCCGAGGCCGAAGCTTGTGCCGAACCCGAACCCGAACCCGAACCCGGCGCGGCACCCGCCGCAGCCGCCGAACCCACGCCGGTTCCCAACCCCGACCCGACGGCCCGCATCGTCCCCGGCGCGACCACGGACGATGCCGCAGCAGGCACGGCCGGCACGACCGACGTGCCCGACGTCGGCGCGACGCTCGGCACGGACAGCGGCACCGGCGCCGCCGGCGGCGTCGGCACGACCGGCGTCGTCATCTTCATCGGCTCGCCCTGCGGCGTCGGCGCGGGCTCGGGCAGCGGCGTCACGGGCTCCTTCTCGGCCGCCTTCACGGTCGCGCGATCGCGGCGGGCCGGATCGATCTTCAGGAAATGCTCGACGAGATTGAAGAAGCGCTCGTAGAACACGCCGGCGGGAATCGTCTCGCTCGCGGTCTTCACGAGCGCGTCGTCGCTCGACCCGATCGGCAGCGACAGCGAACCGAACACGCTGAGCCCGACGCTCGCCGACGTATTCGACTTCTTCAGCGTGTAGCGGTCCTGCACCGCGTTCACGTACGCGATGCTCGACGAGCCGTCGGCAGTCGCGTCCGCGCACACGACGTGAAACTCGATCACGACGTGCATGTCGTTGCTCGGCTGGAAATTCTTGCTGCCGTCGACCGCGTCGTTGCGCGACGACGACACGACATAACCCTGGCTCAGCAGCGCGCGCCGCGCGGCCTCGCAGGAAGCGTCGGATTTCGAGTGGAACGTGTGCGCATACGGGCTGCTCGTCGCGTCGAACTGCTCCTGCTGGTAGATCGGCTTGGGTGGCGACGAGCACGCCGCCAGCACGGTCGCGGCCGCGAGCGCGCACGAAACGGAAAACAGGCGAAATCGGTTGTGCATGGCGTCTTTCAATAGGCTCGGCGAGATGCCGCGCGGGGCTGCGGGCGCAACGCACGCGGCGGCGGGGCCGGTGCGATGCGCGTGGCAATCTCGTATGGCCGGGGCGTCATTATAGTTTCGTTTGATGTCGCGCTCGCTTCAGCCGGCCGGCGCCGGCCGCGCGGCGGCGAGCAAGCGCGACGCCAGCGGGTGGTGTTCGCCGCGCCGCGAGCGGATCGCATGGATCTCCTCGGTCACGTCGCCCGCGCGGCCGAGCCGGCGCAGCCCGCGCAGCAGCGATGCGTCGTTCGCGCCGAGTTCGCTGAGCGGAAACACGCCGAGGCCGCGCGCCGCGAACACGGCCATCAGCGCGCTGTCCTCGAATTCGCCAGCGATGCTGGGCACGATCCGTTCCCGCTCCAGCCACTGGTCGAGGCGCGCGCGCAGCGCCGAGTGGGCGGTCGGCAGCAGCACCGGCAGCTCGGCGAGGCACGCCGGAAAGCGCTGCCGCGCGGCCGGCGTGACGAGCGCCGCGGGCCCGTACCAGTCGACCGGCGACGCGGCGAGCCGCTCGCTCGTCACGCGCAGGTTCGACCCCGACGGTGCACCCTGGCCCGCCAGCACGAGGTCGAGGTGATGCAGCGCCAGTTCCGCCAGCAGCGCGTCGTGCTCGCCCTCGTGGCACAGCAGCCGCAGCGTGGGCGTGTCGAGCACCGGCGCGAGGAGCGCATGCGCGGCGAGCTTCGAGATCCCGTCCGCGAGGCCGACCGCGAGCCGCACGGTCGGCTGGCTGGCCGCCGCGCGCACTTCGTCGGGAATCAGCCGGCCCATCTCGAAGATGACCTCCGCACGCGCATACGCGGCCTGGCCGGCGTCGGTCATCGCGACACCGCGCCCGGCCGGGCGCAGCAACTGGTGGCCGAGCGACTTTTCCAGTTCGCGGACCTGCGCGCTGATCGTCTGCACGGCCATGTCGAGCCGCTCGGCGGCCCGCGCGAAGCCGCCTTCCTTCACGACGACCCAGAAATAGTACAGATGGCGGAAATTCAGCATCGGATCGTTATTTCGTAAAAACCGAACCAAAGATCAGATTCTCTCTGATTTTTACGAAGTCGTGCGCCACCTATCATCGGGCTTTCCACCTTCGAATCGGCCCTTTTCATGGACTACCTGCTGACGCTTGCCGCCGACCCCGCCGTCTGGGCCGCGCTCCTGACGCTCGTCGTGATGGAAGTCGTGCTCGGCATCGACAACCTGATCTTCATCTCGATCCTCAGCAACAAGCTGCCCGAAGCGCAGCGCGCCCGCACACAGCGCCTCGGCATCGCGCTCGCGCTCGTGATGCGCCTCGCGCTGCTCGGCAGCGTCGCGTGGATCGCGAGCCTGACCGAACCCGTGTTCACGCTGTTCGATCACGCGTTCTCGTGGCGCGACATGATCCTGCTGTCGGGCGGCCTGTTCCTCGTATGGAAGGCGACC
>NZ_QTQJ01000041.1:0-63777 GCF_003853795.1 Burkholderia sp. Bp8991
CCGAGATAGGTCACGTCACCGCCGGTCGGCTCGATCAGCCCGGCGATGATCCGCAGCAGCGTGGACTTGCCCGAGCCAGAACGGCCGAGCAGCCCGACGATCTCGCCTTCGCGCAGCGACAGGTTCGCGTCGTCGAGCACGAGCAACTCGCCCTGCGACTTGTTGAACCCGCGATTCACGTGCTCGACGCGCAGGATTTCCTCGCCGAGGCGCGGCGGCTGAAGCGGCTGGGACGTCTGGACAGGGGCGTTGATTACGGTCTGGTTTTGCATCGCGCTTACTCTCAATCGAGACGGAGCCGGGATTCCGCATAGGCGTACATCGGACGCCACAGCAGACGGTTGAACAGGGTAACGAACAGGGACATCACGGCGATGCCCAGGATGATCTTCGGAAAATCGCCGACGGCAGTCATCTGTGCGATGTACGAGCCGAGGCCATGCGCGACGACCCTGGTGTCGCCCCACTGCACGAACTCGGACACGATGCTCGCGTTCCACGCGCCGCCCGATGCGGTGATCGCACCGGTCACGTAGTACGGGAAAATGCCGGGCAGCATCGCCTGGCGCCACCACTGCCAGCCGCGAATGCGGAAGTTCTTCGTCGCTTCCTTGTAGTCGTTCGGATAGGACATCGCGCCGGCGATCACGTTGAACAGGATGTACCACTGCGTGCCGAGCACGATCAGCGGCGACAGCCAGATGTCCGCGTTCAGATGGAAATGGACGATCACGATCACGAACACCGGGAACAGCAGGTTCGCCGGGAACGCGGCGAGGAACTGCGCGAGCGGCTGGATCTTCTCGGCCAGCGCGGGGCGCAGCCCGATCAGCACGCCGAGCGGCACCCAGATCACCGACGCGATCGCGATCAGCACCAGCACGCGCAGCAACGTGATCAGCCCGAGCACCACCACGTGGCCGACCTCGCCCATCGTCACGCCGGTCGCCACGAAGCTGACGACGCGCCACCCGACGTACACCGTCAGCAGGATCACGAACGCGCCCCACACGACGTCGCCGACGCGCGACGAACCGCGCGCCGACGTGCCGCGCGAGCGCTTGCCCGTGAGCGCCGGCACGCGCAACGGAATCCGCGCGGCCTGCGACAGCAGCCAGCCGGCCGGCACGAGCAGCTGGTGGATCAGGTGCGTGCGGCGCAGCATGTCGAGCAGCCAGGACTGCGGCGCATCGCCCGACGCGGTGTTTTCCATCCGGAACTTGTCGGCCCACGCGACGAGCGGGCGGAACAGGAACTGGTCGTACGCGAGGATCACGACCGACATTGCGACGATCACCCAGCCCACCGCACCGAGGTTCTGGTCGGCGATCGCCTGCGCGAGATACGCGCCGATGCCCGGCAGCGTGATCGTCTGGTTGCCGACGGTGATCGCCTCCGACGCGACGACGAAGAACCAGCCGCCCGACATCGACATCATCATGTTCCAGATCAGCCCCGGCATCGAGAACGGCACCTCGAGCTTCCAGAAGCGCTGCCACGGCGTCAGGTGGAAGCCGCGCGACACTTCGCTCAGGTCGCGCGGCACCGTGCGCAGCGACTGGTAGAAGCTGAACGTCATGTTCCACGCCTGGCTCGTGAAGATCGCGAAGATCGCCGCGAGCTCGGCGCCGAGCACGCGGCCCGGGAACAGTGCGAGGAAGAACGTGACCGTAAACGAGATATAGCCGAGCACCGGCACCGACTGCAGGATGTCGAGGATCGGGATCAGCACCATGCCGGCACGGCGGCTTTTCGCGGCGAGCGTGCCGTACACCAGCGTGAACGCGAGCGACGCGACCATCGCGGCGAGCATCCGCAGCGTGGTGCGCAACGCGTATTCGGGCAGGTTCGACGGATCGAGCGAGATCTTCTGCGTCTGCAGCACGGCGATCGGCGCCATCGTCTGATGAAAGCCAACGATCGCCATTGCGAGTATGCCGATGATCAGCGGAAACGCGACCGCATCCCAGCGGTTGGGGAGCACGCGCCACGCGGACGCGTTGGCGGTGCGATTCGGATCGAAGAAACTGATATCCATCGGTAGCGTCTTGGTCGAATTGAAAATCGATGGGATCGGCCGCGTGACGCGCGGCCGGATGCGCCGTTAGCCGGCGCGGCTCAGAACGGCTTGTGGCGGGCCCGGCACAGGACCGCCGAACGCGCGATCGACGCGGGCAAGACCAGCACCCGCGCGACGGCGGGCAGCATGATCGGCAGGACCGAACCTTCCTTGACCGGACCGGGATCCACGCTCAGGTGAACGCCGACGTAGACGATGCCGCAGGCAACGATCGGCACGAACGGCGCGAAGCCGATGGTGCGCGTGCGATGACCGCCCGCACCGCTGGTTTCCGTTGCCGCGAGATTCGGCATGAGGGGCTCCGGAGAAGTGATTCGGTGTCGCAGGCTATCGGGCGGACATGACGCAAACGTGACGTGTCACTTACAGGACATTGACAGGTCATCCGCCGGTGGTCGGTCATTGCGCCGCAAGCCGCGAGCAACCTCGCAACGCGCGGGAATAAATCCGCCGCCGCAGCGGTATGGCATACGAAGGCGCCGGCTTATTCCAGGACGATCCGGCCGTCCGGTTCCGTCACACGAATGCGAGGCTCACATGTCTTCATCGAATCCCACCCGCCCGTCGCGTCGCAAGGCCCTGCAATGCATGGCGTTCGGCGGCCTCGGCACGCTGTTTACACTGTCGGGCGGCATCCTGACGCCGTTCGACCTCGCGCTCGCGCAAAGCGGCGCCGCACTCCCCGCGGACAAGGGCCGGCCGCTGTTCGTGCAGATCAGCGACACGCACATCGGCTTCAACAAGGACGCGAATCCCGACGTCGCGGCCACGCTGCGGCAGACCATCGAGCTCGTCAACGCGATGCCTGCCACGCCCGCGCTCGCGATCCATACCGGCGACATCACGCACCTGTCCAAGGCAGCGGAGTTCGACCAGGCGTCGCAGCTGCTGTCCGCGCTGCGCGTGCCGGAGCTGCATACGGTGCCCGGCGAACACGACGTGACCGACGGCTCGGGTGCCGAATATTTCAGCCGCTTCGGCAAGGCGTCGGACAACCGCGGCTACTACAGCTTCGATCACGCGGGCGTGCACTTCGTCGCGCTCGTCAACGTGATGCACTTCAAGCCGAACGGGCTCGGCAGCTTCGGCGACGAGCAGCTCGCGTGGCTCGCGCAGGATCTGAAGGGGCAATCGTCGAGCACGCCGATCGTCGTGTTCTCGCACATGCCGATGTGGACCATCTACGAGCCGTGGGGCTGGGGCACCGGCGACGCACCGCAGACGATGGCGCTGCTGCGCCGCTTCGGCTCGGTCACCGTGCTGAACGGGCACATTCACCAGATCGTGTCGAAGGTCGAAGGCAACGTGACTTTCCACACCGCGCGCTCCACCGCGTTCCCGCAGCCGACCGCCGGCAACGGCCCCGGCCCGGTGCCGCTCACCGTGCCGCGCGACCGGCTGCCCGCGATGCTCGGCGTGACGACCGTCGACTTCGCCGGCCATCCCGTGGCGGCGTCGCTGCGCGACACGACGCTGGCCTGATCCCTCGCCCGATTCCGCTACGCAAGGAGACCGACATGACCATCCTCAAGCCCTCGACGCTGCTGGCGGCGCTGACCCTGTGCGCGGCCGCCGCCGGCACGCCGCTCGCCGCATTCGCGCAACCCCCGGCCGGCCCGCTCGTGACGATCCACAACTTCATGTTTTCGCCGATGTCGACCACGATCAAGGCCGGCACGACGGTCACGTGGAAGAACCTCGACGCGGAACCGCATACCGTCGTCAACGACGCGGGCATCTTCCATTCGAATGCGCTCGACCAGGACGAGACCTACTCGTTCCGCTTCGACAAGCCGGGGGTCTACAAGGTGTTCTGCGGGATTCATCCGTACATGAAGGAGACCATCACCGTGGAATGACGCGGCGCGCCACGCGCGCGAAGGTCCGGCACCGCGGAGCGACGCCCGCCGATCGCCTACACTGGTTCCAACCGGCCGGCCCCCGCCGGCCGTCACCGACCACGAGGCAAGCGATGACGGCAAGTCAACCCGCACACCCGAAGCTACCCGGACAGGTCGTGCTCGTGCTCCAGGGCGGCGGCGCACTGGGCGCATACCAGCTCGGCGTATTCGAGGCGATGGACGCGGCGGGCATCCAGCCCGACTGGGTGATCGGCACGTCGATCGGCGCGATCAACGCGGCGCTGATCGCCGGCAACGCGCCCGCGCACCGCGCGCAGCGAATGGCCGAATTCTGGCGCCACGTCACCGAACGGCCCGCCGTGACCGTGCCGGGCTTCCCGACGACCTGGGACAAGATCGGCTCGGAACTCGCGGTGATCGGCGCGGGCCTCACGGGATTCTTCCGGCCGAATCCCGCCGCGTGGCTCGGGCCGCTCGCGCGGGTCGGCGTCGAGCACGCGTCGTACTACGTGGTCGAGCCGCTGCGCGACACGCTCGCGTCGCTGATCGACCTCGACCTGCTGAATGCGTGCCGGCCGCGACTGACCGTCGGCGCGGTCAACGCGTGCACCGGCACGATGCGCTATTTCGATTCGCGGGACCGGCCGCTCGACCTCGACCACGTGATGGGCTCGGGCGCGCTGCCGCCCGCGTTTCCGGCCGTGCGGATCGACGGCGCGCCCTACTGGGACGGCGGCATCTATTCGAATACGCCGGTCGAGGTCGTGCTCGACGATGCGCCGCGCCGCAGCTCGATCATCTTCTCGGTGCAGATGTGGAATCCGGTCGGGCCCGAGCCGCAAAGCATCTGGCAGGTGTCGGAGCGGCAGAAGGACATCCAGTACGCGAGCCGAACGGACGGCAACATCGCGCGGCAACAGCAGATTCACCGGCTGCGCCACGTGATCAAGGAACTGGTGATGCGGCTGCCGGAGGCGGAGCGTACGTCGGCCGACGTGCAGGCGCTCGCCGCGTGGGGCTGCCAGACGACGATGCACGTGATCAAGCTCGCGGCGCCGCGGCTCGACGGCGACGATCAGTGGAAGGACATCGATTTCACGCCGGACGGCATCGCGGCGCGCCGGCAGGCCGGGTTCGACGCGACGATGCAGGCGATCGCCGCGAGACCGTGGGATCAGCCGATGGACCCGACGGAAGGGCTCAGCGTCTGGAGCCCGGAAGAGAACCGGATCGGCGAACGGCACAACTGAGGCAGCCGGCGCAACGTCCGCGCGCGCACCGCCCTGCCCGGCAGCGGCTTAAAGCGCGCGGACGATGCCGCCGTCGACGCGAATGTTCTGCCCGGTAATGTAGCCGGCGCCTTCCGAAAGCAGGAACGCCACGGTCTGCGCGATCTCCTGTGTCTTGCCGAAACGGCCGGCCGGAATGCGGGCCACGATCTCGGGCGTCTCCGGCCAGCTGTCGATGAAGCCGGGCAGCACCGAATTGATGCGGATGTTGTCCTTCGCGTACCGGTCGGCGTACAGGCGCGTGAAGGCACTGAGCGCCGCGCGCAGCGCGGACGACACCGGCATCGCCTGCTCGGGCGCGTCGGCCGCGAAGCTCGAGATGTTGACCACCGCGCCGCCGCCCTGCTTCAGGAAGACCGGCGTCACGCGGCGCAGCACGCGCGCGACGTTGAGCACGATCAGGTCGAGCCCTTCGTGCCATTTGTCGTCGTCGATCGAGAGCAGGTCGCCCTTCGGCGGATGCCCGGTATTGTTGACGACCGCATCGATACGGCCGTACTTCGCGAGCGTGTCATTCACGAAGCGCGCGATGTCGGCGTCTTCGGTGACCGACCCCGCCACGCCGAACCCGCCGAGTTCCTTCGCCAGTTCGACCGCGCTGCCGGACGGCGACATCAGCGCGACGCGATAACCGTTGCCCGCGAGATCCCGCGCGATCGCGGCGCCCATGCCCTTGCCCGCCGCCGTCACCAAAGCCACTTTCTCTACAGTCATGCTGTTCTCCTGAATGGGTCGGCGCAGCGCCGCGATCATCGTCCATGGCAGCACTGTAGGACTCTATAATCGGCTTGTCGAACCATGATTTCTCCACCCACCCTGTAGAATTTCTACTGCATGAAGGCGCTATCGCGTATCCGCCGGTTCCCGCCGCTCAATGCGCTTCGCGCGTTCGAGGCCGCCGCGCGACACCTCAATTTCCGGCTGGCCGCCGACGAACTCGGCGTGACCCAGGGCGCGGTGGCGCAACAGGTCAGGCATCTGGAGGACGTCGTGGAGGTTCAGCTGTTCCGGCGGCTGCCCAGGGGGCTGGCGCTGACGCGCGAAGGGCTCGAGTATTTTTCGTCGGTCCAGCGTGCGCTGCAGATCATCTCCGACGCCACGGACGCGCTCGGGCAGCGCCCGACGGTTCTGGCGGTCAGCACGACGCCGTCGTTCGCGTCGAAGTGGCTGATTCCGCGCCTGTCGGACTTCGGCCGGCTGCATCCCGACATCGAAGTGCGCGTGATCGCCGACGAAAGGCTTGCGTCGTTCCGGGCCGACGGCGTCGACATCGCGATTCGACTGAGCAAGCCGCCGTTCCCGGCCGGCCTGGTCGCCGAGTTGCTGTTTCCGCTCGACATCTTTGCCGTCGCCAGCCCGAAACTGCTCGACAGCGGCTCGCCGATCCGGACGCCCGCGGACCTCGCAAAGCACGTGCTGTTGCACGACGCGCACGATCTGTGGCCCGAGTTCATCGACAAGCTCGGCGGCAAAGGCCGGGCCGATCCGACCAAAGGGCCGCGGTTCAGCCAATCGCTGCTCGCAATCGACGCCGCGGTCGCCGGCCAGGGCATCGCGCTGACCAGCGAGCCGCTGGTCGAACGCGATATCGCGGATGGCCGACTGCGGCGCGTGTTCGATTTTTCGTTTCCAATGTCGCTCGGGTTTTACGTCGTCTTTCCGCAGGCCAGTGCGCACTCGGAAGCGCTCGATGCGATGCGGCGGTGGCTGTTCGCGCAGTACGGGAACGGGTGACGCGCTGAAGTCCGACCGACCAACAACCCCACTTCCATCAGTGCCTTCACACGTATCGTTATTTTACGATATATGATTCGTCCATCGACGATACCCGTATGCCCAGAACACCACGCCCTTCCATGCCGACCGAACTCGACATCGACGCGATCCTGAAAGCGCTCTCGAACCCCGTGCGCCGGGAAATCCTCGTCTGGCTGAAAACGCCGGGCGCGCATTTCCCGGAGCAGACGCTGCCGTACGACCACGGCGTCTGCGCCGGGCAGATCGACGCGCGCTGCGGGCTGTCGCAGTCGACGGTTTCCGCGCACCTCGCGACGCTGCAGCGCGCGGGGCTCGTGACGTCGACGCGGATCGGCCAGTGGGCGTTCTTCCAGCGCAACGAGGCCGTCATCGACGCATTTCTCGACGCCCTGCGTCGCGAACTCTGACCCAGGCCATGCGGGCCACCCGTCGCGCACGACGCGACGGCCATCCCGCCTTTCGTGAAGAGGTTACCTCCATGCCTACCCTGTTCGATCCCGTTACCCTCGGCGACCTGACTCTACCGAACCGCGTCGTGATGGCGCCGCTCACCCGTGCCCGCGCCGGCAGCGCGCGCGTGCCCAACGACCTGATGGCCCGCTATTACGCCGAGCGCGCATCGGCCGGCCTGATCATCAGCGAAGCGACTTCGGTCACGCCGCAGGGTGTCGGCTACGCGGACACGCCGGGCATCTGGTCCGACGAACAGGTGGAAGGCTGGAAGCGCGTGACGCAGGCCGTGCACGCGGCGGGCGGCCGCATCGTGCTGCAGCTCTGGCACGTCGGCCGGATTTCCGATCCGGTATTCCTGGACGGCGACCTGCCGGTCGCGCCGAGCGCGATCGCCGCGGGCGGTCACGTGAGCCTCGTGCGGCCGCCGCGTCCGTACGTGACGCCGCGCGCGCTCGACATCGATGAAATTCCGGGTATCGTCGCCGCGTACCGCAGGGGCGCGGAAAACGCGAAGAAGGCGGGCTTCGACGGCGTCGAGATCCACGGCGCGAACGGCTACCTGCTCGATCAGTTCCTGCAGGACAGCACCAACCTGCGCACCGACGCGTACGGCGGCCCGATCGAGAACCGCGCGCGCCTGCTGCTCGAAGTGGTCGACGCGGCGATCGACGTGTGGGGCGCGGGCCGTGTCGGCGTGCACCTCGCACCGCGCGGCGACGCGCACACGATGGGCGATTCCGATCCGGCCGCGACGTTCGGCTACGTCGCACGCGAACTCGGCCGCCGCAAGATCGCGTTCATCTTCACGCGTGAATCGTATTCGGGCGACCAGTTGAGCCCGCGTCTGAAGGAGGCGTTCGGCGGCCCGCTGATCGCGAACGAGCAGTTCACGCTCGAATCGGCGCAGGACACGCTCGCGAGCGGCCACGCCGACGCGATCGCGTGGGGCAAGCTGTTCATCGCGAATCCGGACCTGCCGCGTCGACTCGAACTCGGCGCACCGCTGAACAAGCCGGTGCCGGAGACGTTCTACGCCGAAGGCGAAACGGGTTACACCGACTACCCGGCGCTCAGCGACGCGGCATGACGGCCGGCGGCACGTTCATGCGCGCACGTCCGCGCGCATGAACACGCGCTGCGTCTCGTCGAGCCCACGCGCGACGTGATGCGCGCGGACCGCATGCAGCGTGTCGTCGAGCGATGCGTCGTCGATGACGTGGAAGCCCAGGCGCGCGTAGTACGGCGCATTCCACGGCGCGTCGCGAAACGTCGACAGCACGACCTGCGCGATGCCGTCTTGCGCGGCGCGTGTCATGATCCGTTCAATCAGGCGCGCGCCGATCCGCTGCCCCGCATGCGACGGCGCGACGTCCAGTTCCTCCAGATAAAGCCGCTGCGCATCGAGCAGCCGGTAGAACGCGAAACCCGCGCAGGCCCCCGCTTCGTCCGTCGCCACATACGCGCGGCCGTCGTCGATGCGTGCGAGCACGTCGGCCGCATCGGTCGGCTCGCCTTCGGCGATGTCGGGCATGCCGATGTCGCGAAAGCGCTGGGCGGCGGCCACTTCCACGGCGGCCATCGCGGCCGCGTCTTCCCGCGTGGCGGGACGAATCCGGATCGATACTGTCATCACGACGAGGTAGGCAGGCGGGAACGGCCGTCACTATAATCGAAACTTCATACCTTTCGAACGCCTTGCCCACGAGGTTCGCCATGACGCTGTCCGCGCTCGCCGTGTTCGCCATCGCCCTGCTCGTCACCGCCGGCACGCCCGGCCCGAGCGTCGCCGCGCTCGTCGCGCGCGTGCTGACGAACGGCGTGCGAGACGTGCTGCCGTTCCTCGCCGCGATGTGGATCGGCGAGGCGCTGTGGCTCACGCTGGCGGTGGCCGGGCTGTCGGCGTTCGCGCGCACGTTCGAGACGGGCCTGCTCGTGCTGAAGCTGCTCGGCGTCGCGTACCTGCTGTTCCTCGCGTGGAAGATGTGGACCGCACCGACCGACACGCAGGCCGGCGACCTGCCGCGCGGCCAGTCGCCGTGGCGCATGTTCGTCGCGGGCATGCTGGTCACGCTCGGCAACCCGAAGATCATGCTGTTCTATCTCGCGCTGCTGCCGACGATCGTCGATCTGACGCATGTCGGTGTGCTCGCGTGGGCCGAGCTGGTCGGCACGATGCTGGCGATCCTGATCCTCGCCGACTGCTTCTGGTCGCTGCTCGCGGTGCGTGCGCGGGCATTTCTGACGTCGGCACGCGCGAAGCGGGTCGCGAACCGCACGAGCGCGACCGCGATGGCGGGTGCGGCGGTGGCGATCGCGACGCGGTAGTCCGTCGATCGCACACCATCCCGCTCTCCGCAGACCTGCAATGCCGCAACTCGAGAAAATTCCCGCGGCACTTGCCGCACTGTCGATTTCTCGTCGCGAGATCGTGTTTCCGTTCGACGCCGCGCTCGAATGCATTGACTATTGCGAGCGTCATCGCATTCCGATCTATGGTTGGGAAGGTTCGGTCCTGACTGTCGGCGAGTTCGCGGTCTTCAATGCGAATGCGCTAACAACCCGTTAGCCTGCGCCTGCCACCCACCACGGGCCCATCCTCATTACACTCGACCAGCGCCCGCACCAACGCCCAGTCATCGTCATCGCAGAAGTCGAGCAGCATCGCACCGCACGGCCCGCGCGCTTCGCGCAACCGCGCCGCGAGCCGCGCCTGAATCCCGACTACCCTGCCGTCGCCGCGCGCGACCACCGACGGATTCGCGCCCATCCCCGTGCCGCTGCAGAAATTGATCGCCCAGCGCCCGCTCTCCGGCGACGGCATGCGGCTCAGCAGCGCATCGATCACACGCCACTTGTAGTGGATCGACCCGGCGACAGGCACACGGTATTCATCCTGGATCACGAACGCCGCATCCGGATGATCGACCGTAAACGTCGCATTGTCGGGCCACGCGGTCAGGTCGATGCCCAGCGGCCGGCTGCTGCGGAACCGCCGCAACAGCACCATCGCGCCGCGCACATCGCCGAGCGCCGGCAGCGCGCGGCCCGCATGCCAGCGCAGCCGCGGATGCCGCGCGCAATGCGCATCGAACGTCGCGTCGAAACTGCGCGTGCACGCATGCGCGGGCCATTCGTCCTTCACCGACATCACGATGCATTCGCGCGGATGCGCATCGAGAAAGCGCGTGCAGTCCGCGAGCACGTCGTCGAACGACAGGCCGAGCGCGATGCCGCCGTGATGGATGTCGAACGTATCGCCCCGGTGCCGGCAGCGAATGTCGAGCAGCCGCACGCCATGCGCGAGCTGCGCATCGAGCGGCGCGCGCTGCGTGCGTACGAGCGGATCGTCGACCGTATACGCACAGGTGTCATGGCTGCCCGGTAGGGTCAGCGTATGCAGCGGCCGCGCGTCGTCGAGCGCCGACATCCAGTCGGCCAGCGGCGTGGAGGCTTCGTGTCGCGAAGGGATCATGAATCGATGACTGACAAGGAAAGAAAGACGTGGGTGACCGCGTCGGATGTCGCCGTGCGGGCCGGCGTGTCGCGTTCCGCGGTGTCGCGCGCGTTCTCGCCGACGGCGAGCATCGCGCCCGAGACGCGCGAACGCGTGATGGCGGCCGCGCGTGCGCTCGGCTACCAGGTCAACCTGATCGCGCGCGACATGATCACGCAGCGCAGCAGCATGATCGGCGTCGTGACGGCCGGGTTCGAGAATCCGTTCCGCGCGCGGCTGCTGTCGGACCTGATGGCCGCGCTCGGGCAGCGTGCGTTCACGCCGCTCGTGACCAATGCGGACGATCCGCATCAGGTCCGGCAATCGCTGGAGCGGCTGCTCAGCTACCGGATCGCGGGCCTGGTGATGACGTCCGCTTCGCCGCCGCTGTCGGTCGCGCAGCAGTATCTCGACCACCGGATTCCCGTCGTGATGATCAACCGCGAAGCGAACCTGCCGGGCGCGGACGTCGTCGTCAGCGACAATGCGGCGGGCGCCGTCCATGCGGCGCAACGGCTCGTGCAGGCCGGCGCGCGCCGGCTCGCGTTCGTCGGGCCGCGCACCGCGAGCTACAGCGCACGCGCGCGCGCGGATGCGTTCGAGCAGGCGCTGCAATGCGGCGACGCGTACGATGCGGCGCTCGTCCGCGTGATCGATACGGACTCCGACACGCATGCATGCGGCCTCGACGCCGCACGGCAACTGTTCGCGACGGGCGAGCGGCCGGACGGTGTGTTCTGCTCGTCCGACCTGCTCGCGCTCGGCACGATCGACGCCGCGCGCGACGCCTTCGGCTTGCGCGTGCCCGACGACCTGCGCGTGATCGGCTTCGACGACATCCCCGCCGCCGCATACGACGCCTACCGGCTCTCGACGCTGCGCCAGGACACGCAAGGCCTCGCGCACGCGGCCGTCGACCTGCTCGCCGACCGGATCCAGACGTTCGACGGCGCGTCGCGCACGCGGGTCGTGCCGGTTACGCACGTGGTGCGGCATAGCTGCGCGTAACGCGTCGCGTCACTTCAGCCCGCCGGCGAAGCCGCGCAGCAGGTAGCGCTGCACGTAGCCGGCCACCGCAAGGGTCGGTAGCGACGCCAGCAGCCCCGCGCTCATCAGGTCGCCCCAGTCGATGCCGTTCTCCGTCACGTAGCCGGCAATCGCGAGCGGCAGCGTGAAGCGGCTCGGCGTCGACACGAACAGCAGCGCGATCAGGAACTCGTTCCATGCGGCGATGAACACGAAGATCGCGGTCGCGATCAGCCCCGGCGCGCAAAGCGGCAACACGATCTGCACGAGCCGCCGTGCGAGCCCCGCGCCGTCGATGCACGCGGCCTCCTCGTATTCGACGGGCACGTCGCGCACGAACGCGAGCAGCATCCAGATCGCCATCGGCAGCGCGTAGATCTGGTAAGCAAGCATCAGCCCGAGCGTCGAATCGAGCAGATGCAACCGCTTCGCGAGCGCGAACAGCGGCACCGCGATCGTGATCGGCGGCATCAGCTTCAAGGCCAGCACGAGCATCAGGAACAGCACATCCAGCCGCGCCGGAAACCGCAGCCGCACGAGCGCGTATGCGGCCGGAAACGCGAGCGTCAGCGCGAGCAGCGTCGTGCCGAACCCGACCAGCAGCGAATTGGCGAGCGGCGCGCCGATACCGTTCGACCACACCGACGCGAAATGCTCGAACGTCGGTGCAGCCGGCCAGATCCGTAGCGGATGATCGAGGCGTTCGAGCGTCGGCATGAACGCCGCGCCGGCCATCCACAGGCACGGCAGCAACAACAGCGCGAGCGCAATGATGCGCAGCGCCCACGGCGCGGCATGCGCGAACGCGGCACCCTTTCGCGCGTGCGCGAGGTACGCGGATCGCGCCGTCATGCGCGCCGCTTGCGAACCGTCTGCCATACGTACCCCGAAACGAGCAGCGCGGACGCCGCGAGCATCAGCACCGACGCGGCGCTCGCCGGCCCGACGTTGAAGAAGCGGAAGCCCGTGTCGTAGATGTAGGTCGACAGCGTCTGCGTCGCGTTGCCGGGGCCGCCGCCCGTCAGCGCGTAGACCTTGTCGAACAGCTTGAACGTGTCGATCGAGCGCAGCAGCAGCGCGAGGCCAATCTGCGGCGCCGCAAGCGGCAGCGTGATGTCGCGCAGGCACTGCCATTCGCTCGCGCCGTCGGTGCGCGCGGCTTCGTACAGTTCCTGCGGGATCGATTGCAGCCCGGCCAGCACGATCAGGAACGCCATCGGCGTCCACTGCCACACGTCGACGAGCGCGAGCGACCACAACGCAAGATGCGGATCGGACAGCCAGCGCACGCCTTCGACGCCGAACGCGGCGAGCAGCGCGTTCAGGAAGCCGTCGAAGTTGAGCCAGTTGCGCCAGATCGCCGAGCACACGAGCGTCGACAGCATCATCGGCAGGATCGCGAGCGGCAGCGCAATGCGCCGCCCCGGAAACGCGCGCACGAACAGCAGCGCGAGACCGAAGCCGAGCCCGACCTCGACGAGCGACGCCGCGATCGTGAAGCGCAGCGTGTTGCCGAAACCGGCCGCGAACGCGTCGTCGCCGAGCACCGCGCGATAATTCGCGAGCCCGATGAACGCGCGCCGGCCGGCCGCATAGTCGACCTGGCAGAACGAGTCGATCAGCACCTGCGCGACGGGGTACAGCGCGAGCGCGGCCAGCACCAGCAGCGCGGGCCCGAGCAGCGCGACGAACGGCAGGCTGCGGCCGAGGGCTTTCATGCGCGGTTTCCGGACGATGCGTGGCGGCGTGCCGTCACTTGCCGGCCGCGGCCATCGCCTGCGCGATCTTCTGCTGCGCCTGGCGCAGCGCGGCGTCGGGAGCGGCCTGCCCGGTCAGCGCGAGCTGCAGCTGGTCGCCGAGAATGCTCTCGACCTGCTGCCAGTCCTTCACGCGCGGCCGCGCACGGCCAGCCTCGAGCGCCTTCAGCTGATCGGGGTACCAGCGGTACTGGCGCACCAGCGCCGGATCGGCGAACACGCTGCGGCGCGTCGGCGGAATGCCGATCCCGGCGAGACGCGTTTGCGTGTCGCGCGAGCTCAGGTAGGCCAGAAAATCCTGCGCGAGCTTCGCGTGCGGCGCATCCTTCGGAATGCCCATCTGCCAGATGCCGAGCATCGGCGCCGGGCCGGCCGTCTGCCCGGGCGGCGGCTGCAGCGCGATCTGCCCGACCACGCGCGACTGCTTCGGATCGTCGAGCGCCGGGATCCACGCCGGCCACACCTCGATCGACTGCGCGGCCGTGCCGCGCTGCAGTGCGTCGCGCACCTCGGCGGCGCCGTACACGTCGACGTCCTTCGGCGCGGCGGTCTTCAGCGCAAGGAAAGTCTTGAGCGCGGCCTGCGACTCACGCGAATCGATCGTCACGTTGCCGGCACGGTCGAACACGTCGCCGCCGTAGGCCCACAGGATCGGCAGGA
This sequence comes from Burkholderia sp. Bp8991, assembly GCF_003853795.1. NCBI lineage: Bacteria > Pseudomonadati > Pseudomonadota > Betaproteobacteria > Burkholderiales > Burkholderiaceae > Burkholderia > Burkholderia sp. Bp8991. The sequence continues at coordinate 14,379 of NZ_QTQJ01000041.1, forward strand.
AGCCCGTCACGACCGGGTTGCCCTTGGTGCCGCGGAACACGACGCCCGACACGCTCTTGTCCGCGCCGCCGATGGTCTGCGCGATCTTCAGCACGTCGTCCCAGTTGCGCGGCGGCTGCAGCTGGTACTTCGCGAGCAGATCCTTCCGGTACGCGAACATCTCGACGTTGCCGACGATCGGCAGCGCGTACAGCGCGCCCGCCGCGTTGCGGCCGAGCGCGACCGCGGACGGCACGAGATCGGCGTCGGCGAGCGCTGCCGGCAGCGGCTTCAGCCAGCCGTTGCCGATGAATTCGGGTGCCCACGTATCGTCCATCATCACGAGGTCGTACGTGCCGGTGCCTTCGCGCATCGACAGCTTCAGCTTCTGGTACAGGTTCGCGTTCGGCAGCTTGAGCAACTCGATGTCGGTGCCCGGATGCAGCTTGGTGAAGCCGGCGACGGCGTCGGCCAGCCCCTTGCCGTAGATGTCGTCGCGGCCCGCGATGACGAGGTCCGCCGCGAAGGCGTGCGAGGCGGCAAGGGACAGCGCAACGGCGGCGGACAGCGCGCGCAGGCGGCTCAGCAGGGTCATGTGGTCTCTCTCGATCGGCGTGGTGGCGAGCCGCCGGGCGTTGCACACGTGTGCAACGCGGGCGACGCTTCGGGCGGCCTGAAGCGAACGCCATTGTTCACGTCGATCGTTAAGAATTTGTGGCACGCGGCGAAAGCGGCCGACGGTGCGGCCGCCCGCCCCGCCCACCGCCCGTGCCACCGTGTGCGTGCCGTCAGAAGTTCACGCGAATCCCGGCCATCACCGCGAGTTGCCGGCTCGAATTGCTGTTCGCGAGCACCGGAATCTGCGCGTAGTTCACCGCATTGCCGTTCGCGTCGGTGCCGAGCCCCGTGCCGCTCGCGATCTGGCCGATCGCGACCGCATACAGCGCGGTGCGCTTCGACAGGCTGTAGTTCGTGCCGACGTTGACCTGGTGAAAGCGCGTCGTGCCGCGGCCGTCCGTGTGCGCGGCGTTGAAGATGTACGCGACGCCGCCTTGCAGCGCGGGCGTGAACATGTACGTGACGTTCAATTCGCCGATGTCGAACGTGAACGCCTGCGTGCGCGGCTGCGCGCCGGTCGAGAAATAGCGGCTGTCGCCGAGGCGCGTGTGCGTGTAGGTCAGCGCGAGCGTCGCCGCGCCGAGCGTCACCGAGCCGCCCGCGCCGAACGCGCGCATCGAGCCGGCGTCCTGCAGCAGGCAGTACATCGCGCCCGGGTTGCTGCACGCGAAGTCGCCGATATAGCCGCTCGCGCCGCCGAGCGCCGCGTCGAGCGGCTGGTGCAGGTCGAGATAGCCGACCGAGAACGCGACCGGCGCACGCGTGTAGGTTGCGGCGACCGCATAGCCGCGCTTCGCGGAAAAGTCGCCGGCCTGGCCGCCGAAGCTGAACGTGCCGCCGAACGTCAGGCCGTTGAAATCCGCGCTGGTGAACTTCACCGCGTTGTTGAAGTTGAACGCGGCGTTCAGGTTGTCGACGTCGCCGAGGTGCGAGCCGTACGGCGTCGCCCAGTTGTTGCTCGATACATAGGCGCCGAGCATGTCCGTGTACGAGTCGTATTGCCGGCCGAGGCCGAGCGTGCCGATCGCATCCTGGCGCAGCCCGACCCACGCCTGCCGGCTGAACGCGGTGCCGCCCTGCAGCGCCTGCCCGTTCGCGGACAGGAACTGCTGTTCGAGCGAAAACACCGCGTCGAGCCCGCCGCCGAGCGGCTCGGCACCCTGGAATCCGAAGCGGGACGGCACGAGGTTGCCGCCGCCCATCTGCCATGCATGGCCGCCGCCCGTGCTGCCGTCGGCGCGCGTGAACTGCTGGTTCGTCGAATAGATGACGCCGGTGTCCACGGTGCCGTACAGCGTCACGCTGCCGGAGGTCTGCGCGTGCGCGTGCATGCAACCCAGCGTGGCCGCGGCCGCGGCCAGTCTTCGTCCGATCTTCATGTCCCGTCCCTCTGTTGTCATCGATTCGCAGTGCGAACCGATGGTGTTGTCGATTTCGGTGACAGGACTCTATCCAGCGAAAATTCGGGACCCCTATCCCAAATCAGCAAATGGTGAAGCGAACGGAACGGGCGACACGCGGCGGCGCCCGGCGGCGCCGTCGCGATGCGAAGACGTCATTCGGGGCGCAAGGTTTGCGACGGCAGCTCGCCGAACAGGTCGCGATACTCGCGCGCGAAATAGCCGAGATGCGTGAAGCCCCAGCTTGCTGCGGCCTCGCCGACGCCGAGCTGATGCGCGGACGTCGTGCGCAGCAGGCGCCGCACCGCGTTCAACCGGATCGTGCGCAGATAGCCGACGGGCGTGACGTCGGCGACGCGCTGGAAGCTCGTCTGCAGCGTGCGGCGGCTGCAGCGCAGCGCGCGGCACAGCTCGAGCACGGTGACGGGTTCCTCGGGCCGGTCGCGCAGGTGTTTCTCGCAGCGGCTGACGATATCGCTGTAGGTGGCGTGCGTGATGTCGCGGCGCTCGACGCCGATGCCCTGCTCGAGCGCATCGAGGAACATGCCGAGCATCGTGTCGCGGAACATCTTGCGGGTGGCCGCGTATTCGAGGCAGCCGGGGTTGCGCTGCGCGTCATCGATCAGCGACGACAGCCGCGCGCCGAGCGCGACGCCTTGCGCGTCCGACAGCCGCGTGACGTGCCGCAGCTTGCGCGCGCCGGCCGCACCGAATTCGGCCTCACAGAGCTCGTCGACCATGTCCGACGCCGCACTGATCCCGACCAGTCCCATCCCTTCCGGCGTATGGAATTCGAAATCCTCGCCGGCGCGCAGCGCGAGCAGCGCATAGCCGTCGACCGGCTGGCTCTGGAACGTGCCGGCGAGCGGCACCGACAGCGGCACCGCGAGCGACGTGCGCCCGGCCGGTGCGAGGCCGGTTTGCGCGACACGCCGGTTGGTCGTCTCGCGGAAGAAATGGAAGTCGTCGTACAGCACCTGCGTGACGGTGCCCCTGAAGCGGCCCGGCGTCATCTGGCGGTAGACCTGATGCCAACCCGCGATCGCGAGCCCGTGGTCATGCACGTCTTCGTGTGAGCGTGACTGGAACAGCATCGGCATCTCCGGTAAAACCCTGATTCCACGCTGCGGCCGCACGGCACGCAGCGCCACAGCTTACCCCCGCAAAATTCCGCGTAGTGCAGTTTCGAATGCAAGACAGGCCGCCGACAGCGCGGCGGCCTGCTCGCTGGTCACGCGCACGTAGCGGCGAAACGACGGCATCCGGTTCACGACCTCGCTGCCGCCGAACGGCACGACGGCGAGCGTCCAGCGGCCGTCGCGCGCGGCGATCGTGCAGTCGGTCAGGTGCAACGGGCGCAACGCGTCGGCGAGCGACGGCTGCGCGGCGAGTGCGGCCACCGTCCGCGCGAATCCGGGGTCGCCTCCCGGCTCGGGCGCGGCCGCGATGCCGGTGCGCCGCAGCCAGCCGGTCTGCAGCACGCGTGCAAGGCCCTGCGCGGCCGGGCCGTCCGCGCTGATCGACACCTGCACGCTGACCGTATGCATCAGGAACTGCCGGTCGACGCGCTCTTCGATGCTCACGCGCACGCCGTTCGGCAGCCGGGCCAGCGTTTCGGCAGCGCCGCCGTTCGCGTCGCGCACCGCACCGAGGTCGGCGAGCACGCGCGCGGCGATCGCGCCGGGCCGGTGGCCGGGCGGCGGTGCGTCGGGCGCCGCGCGCCAGCGGGCGAGCGCGGCCCTCACGAGGCGACGTGCTCGTTGCGCAGCACTTCCTCGACCGGCACCGGCCTGAACGGATGCCGGCGCTGCACGACGAGCGTCCAGAACAGCGCGTACAGCGCGGTGAGCCCGAGCATCGCGCCGAACGGCACGTAGATGTCGCGCGCATTCATGCCGGGCGGCGTGATGTACCAGATCGCGAGCACGATGCCGACGCTCGACACGATCTGCGGCAGCGGGAACAGCGGCGAACGGTACGGGCGCGGCAGGTCCGGGCGGCGGATGCGCAGCATCACGACCGACGCGGTGACGAGCAGGTACGCCGTGCCCCATGCGCAGGTCGCGGCGAGCACGAGGTGCAGGATGCTGTCGAGGTTGCCGTTGATCAGCCACGCATGGAAGATCGGCACGATCGCCGACGCGACGATGCCGACCACCGGCGTCTTGAAGCGCGGATGCAGATACGCGAAACAGCGCGGCAGCGCGCCGTCGATCGCCATCCCGTACAGGATGCGCGGCAGCCCGGCCATCAGCGTGTTGATCGTCGCGGCGCCCGCGCACAGGAACGCGATGCCGAACCAGATGCGGCCGAAGGGCCCGAGCACCTGCAGCGCGAACGCGGGAATCGCGCCCGGCGTGTCGAGCAGGTGCGTGAGGCCGTCCGGGCTCACCGGCACGTTCGCGACCTGGCGCCGGATCGCCGCGCCGTACAGGAACATGCAGATCGCGACGCCGACGAGGCCGAGCGCCATCGCGCGCGGAATCGTGCGGCCCGGCGCCTTCATTTCCGGCGCGAGCGGCGTGACGAACTCGCAGCCGACGAACATGAACATCGCCATCCCGACCAGCGACAGCACGGCCGGCACCGACGTGCCGACTTCCGAGCCGCCGAACCAGCCGTCGAGATGCACGGCCGGCGCGGCCGCGAGGCCGAGGATGCCGAAGATCATCAGCGACAGCCACATGCCGGCCGTCAGCACGATCTCGAGCTTGCTGAACACCTTGATGCCGATGATGTTGGTGATCGCGAACGTGACCACGAGGCCGACGCCGACGAGCCACGAGCTGTTGTGCTTCTCGAGCGCGGCGTTCAGCGATTCGAAGTTCACGAGCGCCATGATGCCGCTCAGGATCGTCTCCGCCGTGCCGGCGAACACGTGCACGAGGAAATACGCGGAAATCGTGCCGGTGATCGCCCAGAAGCGGCCGAGCCCGCATGACAGGTAATCGTAAACCGAGCCGGCCGTCGGCAGCATCGCGGCGGCTTCGGAGAACGTCGTGGCCTGCGCCTGCATCATCACGAACGCGATGATCATCGCGACCGCGAACGCCCAGCCGCCCATCCCGAAGCCCGAGGTCGCGGTGAGAATCACCGGGCTCGCCATGATGAGGCCGACGGCGCTCGCCAGCGCGGTCGGAAACCCGACCGCACCGGCCTTCAGCACCGTGCCGCCGCCCGCTTCAGCCGACGCACCGGCGGGCGTGTCGCCCGCTGCGCCGGTCATTCCAGACCATCCCGACATCTTCGTCTCCTTCCCTTTTCGGGCCGGAACCGGCGCTGCGGCGCCCGCTCCGAGCCATGCTTCGCGATCGGCCCGGGGCGGCGCTCAAGCGCCGGCACCCGGGCCCCTGTCGATCCAAACCTGATCCGATGTCGAAAAAATACGCAGGCAAAATAATCCGGTCATAGCGCAAATCGGCAAACCGGCGGTGGCGAACGGGTTATCCCGCCCTCCACCGCCGGTTCGGCGTCATGCGCTTCCCGTGTCACCGCCTCATGCGAACGGCACGGCCTCGAAGCCCGCCGCGAGCGCGTCGACGATCCGGTCGAGCTGCTCGCGCTGGATCACGAGCGGCGGCGACAGGATGATCTTCGTGCCGACCGGCCGCACCAGCACGCCGTGCTCGCGCGCCACTTCCGCGACCGCGTTCGCATAGCCGGACAGCGGGTCGATCGGCTCGCGGGTCTGCTTGTTCGCGACGAGATCGAGCGCGAGCATCAGCCCCTTGCCGCGCACCTCGCCGACCGCCGCGAAGCGTTCCGGGAACGACTGCAGCGCTTCGAGCAGATACGCGCCCTGCTTCGCCGCGTTCGCCGGCAGGTCTTCCTTCACGACGATGTCGAGGCTCGCGATCGCGGCCGCGCAGGCGACCGGGTGCCCTGCGTACGTGTAGCCGTGCATGATCGCGCCGCCGAAGTCCGCGTTCGCGGCGAACGCGTCCTCGATCCGCGCGTTCACGGCCGTCGCGCCGAGCGGCACGTAGCCGGACGAGATCCCTTTCGCGAGGCACATGATGTCCGGGCGCACGCCCCAGCCGCGGCTGCCGAACAGGCTGCCGCTGCGGCCGAAGCCGGTCACGACTTCGTCGGCGATCAGCAGCACGCCGTAGCGGTCGCACACCTCGCGCACGAGCGGCCAGTAGTTGGCCGGCGGCACGATCACGCCGCCCGCACCCTGCACCGGCTCGGCAATGAACGCGGCGACCGTGTCGGGGCTCTGGAACTGGATCTCGCGCTCCAGCATTTCCGCGCAGATCCGGCCGAGCTCCTCCGGATCCTGCGTGAACGGGTTGCGGTACAGCCACGGCGTCTCGACGTGGAAACAGCCGGGCAGGTTCGGCTCGTAATTGCGGCGGAACACCGTGTTGCCGTTCACCGACGCGCCGCCGAAGTGCGTGCCGTGATAGCCCTGCTTCAGCGAGATGAACTTGGTGCGGTCGGCCTGGCCGCGCACCTTCCAGTACTGGCGCGCGATCTTCAGCGCGGTCTCGATCGAGTCCGAGCCGCCCGAGCTGTACAGCACGCGGCGCATCCCTTCCGGCTCCATCATGTCGATCAGCTTCTTCGACAACTCTTCCGCGCGCGGATGCGAGATGCCGTCGAACAGCTGGAAGTATTCGAGTTCGTCGAGCTGGCGCACGATCGCATCCTTCACTTCCTGGCGGTTGTGCCCGACGTTCACGTTCCACAGGCCCGCGACGCCGTCGACCAACTGCTTGCCGGTTTCGTCGAACACGTAGCAGCCGTCGCCGCGCACGATGCGGATCGGCTTGCGCTGTTTCATTTCGTTCGGGTGCAGCATCGGGTGCCAGAATTTCGCTTCGTTGTAGCTCATTGCAATCTCCACTTTCGGATCGTTTGAACCTCGACCGTCCGGGGTCGGGGTTCGAGGTTTTCGGGTTGTTCGCGGGGTTCGTGGTGTTCGGAGCAGGCGCCGCGCGTCAGTGCGCGATGCAGACGGATTTGGTTTCGGTGAAGCCTTCGATCGCGTACTGGCCGAACTCGCGGCCGATGCCCGATTGCTTGTAGCCGCCGAACGGCATCGACGGGTCGAGCGGAATGTGACAGTTCACCCAGACGGTGCCGGCCTCGATCTGCGGCACGAGGTTCATCACGCGCTTCAGGTCGTTGCTCCAGATGCTCGCGGCGAGGCCGTACGGCGACGCGTTCGCGAGTCGCACCGCGTCGGCCGCATCGTCGAACGGCACGACGACGATCACCGGGCCGAACACTTCGTCGCGTACGATCGCGCTGTCCGGATGCGGATCGGCGATCACGGCCGGCTTCACGTAGTAGCCGGGCAGGTCGTCGGCGGGCGTGCCACCCGCGAGGAACGTGAGGCCCGCGCGGCGCGCGCCTTCGATGTGCTGGACGACCTTGTCGCGATGGTGCGCGGACACCAGCGGGTTGATCTGCGCGGTGGTATCGAGCCCCGCGCCGAGCTTCATCGACTGCGCGACGCCCGCGAGGCCGTCCGCGAGCTGCGCGAATTTGCTGCGATGGACGTAAATGCGCGACGCGGCCGCGCACACCTGCCCCTGGTTGAAGAACGCGCCGGCGGCGACGCCGTCGAGCGCCTGCGCGACGTCGACGTCGTCGAGCATCACGATCGGGTTCTTGCCGCCGAGTTCGAGAGAGAAGCGCGTCATGTTCTGCACGGCCGCCGCGCCGACCAGCTTGCCGGTCGCGGTCGAACCCGTGAACGAGATCTTCGCGATCGACGGATGGCTCGACAGCGCGGCGCCGCACGTGCGGCCGCCGGTGACGACGTTGAACACACCGGGCGGCACACCGGCGTCGAGGGCGAGTTCGGCGAGACGCAGCGCGGTGAGCGGCGTTTCCGGCGACGGCTTCAGCACGATCGTGCAGCCGGCCGCGAGCGCCGGAATCAGCTTCCACACCGCGATCATCAGCGGGAAATTCCACGGCACGATCGCCGCGACCACGCCGACCGGCTCCTTGCGCGTATAGGCCGTATAGCGGGCGCCGGGCGGGAACGGGATCGACACGTCGAGCGTCTGACCGGTGATCTTGGTCGCCCAGCCGGCCATGTAGCGCACGTATTCGACGCTCGCGCCGACCTCGATCGCGCGCGACACATGGATCGACTTGCCCTGGTTCAGCGTTTCGAGCTGCGCGAGCGTTTCGGCGTCGGCCTCGATCAGGTCGGCGAGCTTCAGCAGGATGCGCTCGCGGTCCGCCGGGCGCAGCCCGCTCCACACGCGGGTGTCGAATGCCCGCTTCGCGCTCGCGACCGCGCGGTCGACGTCGTGCGCGTCGGCATCGGCGACCGTCGCAAGCCGCTCGCCCATCGCCGGGTCGTACACGTCGAGCCGCGCGGGCGAGTGCGCGCGCTGCATGGCGCCGTCGATGAAAAGGCCGAAGTCGCGTGCGACGAAGGTGCGCACGGTGTCGCTGACCGCGACGAAGTTCGTGGTGCTCATGGGCGTCTCGATGATTGTCATGACTGGGCCGCATGCGCTTCGGCATGCGGGTGTCGAACCACTTTATCGACGGGGGATCGCGCCCGGTGAGCGCAAATTGGCAAGCGCGTGCGGGACCGGAACGCGGGTGACTCGGGAACGTGGAATGGCGGGGTGCGAGCGTCGCGTTATCGTCGGATCGATGGCGCGGTGTGGCGTGGTGCGATGCGGTGCGATCGGTGCGACGTGGACGTGGACGTGGATGCGGACGCGGGTGCGGGTGCGGGTGCGGGTGCGGGTGCGGGTGCGGGTGCCGGTGCGGATGCGGATGCGGATGCGGATGCGGATGCGGAAAAGCTACAGGAACAACGCGCCGACCAGCTCGGTGCGGTTCGACACGCCGAGCTTCCGGTACATGCGCATCAGATGTGTCTTGATGGTCGGCTGGCCGAGCGCGAGATCGCGTGCGATTTCCTTGTTCGAGCGGCCGTCGCGTACGAGTCGCGCGATCTGCTCCTCGCGGTAAGTCAGCCGCTCCTCGCAGCCGATCCGGTGAATCCCGCGCCGCGCGCGCAGCAGCGGGGCCAGCGCGGCTTCGGCGACCGGCTGCAGCCGTGCCAGCGCGTCGATCTCGCCTGATGCGAACCGGCCCGCCGTGCGGTTGCCGTCCGCGTCGCCCGTCCCGAAGCGCAGCAGCGAAAACGCGCCGACCGTGCGGCCCGCGTCGTCGCGCAGCCAGATCTCGACGACGTCGGCCACATCGTGCCGTCGCAGGAAACGGGTCCAGTACGCGGACGCATCGCGTCTTTCGTCAGGCAATTGGGACGCGAGCGTCACGACCGCACGTTCACCTGCCGCGCAGCGCGACGGGTGCAGCGGGTCGAGCATCCGGTAGCGCGCGATGTAGGTGCGATGCATCGCCTCCGGCATCCCGAACAGCTCGAAATCGGCCGGCTCGCCGCTGAGGTCGAGCCGGTAGAACACGGTCGCGGACGGGCTCGCAAATGCGTCGAACGCATCGACGCACGCGCGCAGCGCGCGCTGCCAGTCGGCGGCTTCGTGGTCGGCGGAAGCGGATGAGGTCGGCATGATGGGAGCGGCCAGCGGCCGAACGCGTCGAAGGTCGGGCCAGCCTACCCGCGCCGAAATGGGCCGGTGAGCACAAATCGGCAATTCGTCCGCAGGGGGCGGATGACGAAGCTGCCGGCCATGTCGCGACAACGGAGCCTGCGACGGGAAGTCTTGCGCCACGAGCCGTTCGGACGATGATGGCTGTCGAGGGTGACGCGAGTCATCGCACGCGCCGGCGGCGACCCGACGACAGAATCCGCGTCGCGTAGGCATGCGCCGCAAGCCGTGCAGTCGAGAATGGACGTCGAGGGTGGCGCGAGACATCGCGCGCGCCGATCGGGCACGATCGGAATGATCAGCGAAACCTGCGGAGCGGCCGCACGCGCAGCCGCGAAACGGCGGCGCGGCAGCGTGTGCGCCGCATCCTGTCAGTCAGGGTCCGCGTCAGTGCGCGTTCGCGGCGAACGTGTCGCAGGCGCTTACTTCACCCGACTCCATCCCGCGCCGCAGCCAGTACACGCGCTGCTCGCTGGTGCCGTGCGTGAAGCTCTCCGGTACGACATAGCCCTGGCCTTGCTGCTGCAAACGATCATCGCCGATCGCAGCAGCCGCCTTCAGCCCCTGTTCGAAATCGCCGGGCTCCATCAGCCGCTGGTTCGCGCGCTGCGCGTTGTTCGCCCACACGCCGGCGAAGCAGTCGGCCTGCAGTTCCATCCGCACCGACAGCGCGTTCGAGCGCGCTTCGCTCGAACGGCGGCGCGCGGCATCGACCTTGTCGGAAATGCCGAGCAGGTTCTGCACGTGATGGCCGACTTCATGCGCGATCACGTAGGCCTGCGCGAAATCGCCGCCCGCGCCGAAGCGCTTGCGCAGTTCGTCGTAGAAGCCGAGATCGATGTACACGTTGCGATCGCCCGGACAGTAGAACGGCCCCATCGCGGTCTGGCCGGTGCCGCACGCGGTCGGCGTCGAGTTCGTGAACATCACGAGCTTCGGCGCCTCGTACTGCGCATGCAACTGGGTGTTGAAGACGCCCGTCCACGTGCGCTCGATATTGCCGAGCACCTTGCGCGTAAATACCGCGCCGGGATCGTTCGCCGGCGCGCCCTGGTGCTGCGTGGGCGCGGGCTGCGCCTGCTGCTGGCGGCCCTGCAGCGCCGATGCGCCTTCGAGCACGACGCGCGGGTCGATCCCGAAGAAATACGATGCGGCCAGCGCGACCACGATCGTGCCGATGCCGATCGTCGCACGCCCGCCGCCGAACCCGCCGCCACCGCGTCGATCCTCGACGTTCACGCTTTCTCTTTCGTCGTCCAGCCTCATTGCCGGCCCCTCCCTTCCTTGTCGTTGTGCTGACCGGACAGCCCCCGGCAGACGATTGATTCCCGTTGCGACGTGCAGCGTCCGGCGCGCCATCGCACGGCGGCACCGCCCGGTCAGTGGCGCGGCACCATGCAGTACCGCGCCGCCCCGCCGTTACACGACGCACGCGGCACCCGGACGACAGGCTGGCGCACGCGCCATTTTGCCGACCTTGGCGTCTTATCGCAAAATAAGGAGCATAGAGCGACCGGACCGGCGACATCGTCATTCTTTGCAAAATGACGGCGCGTGCGGCCCGGGAGGACGAGATGACCGGCGGAAGAACCAGGCTTGCCCGTCTGCCGCCGGGCCAGGCCTGCCGCGACTTACTTCGCGTGACCTCGACGAACGTCGCTCACTGCTTCGAGCAAGCGGTACTTGCGGATCTTTTCATAGAGCGTGCTCTTCGCGATGCCGAGTTGACTCGCTGCCTTCGTCAGATTGCCGGCATGACGCGCAAGCGCGCGACGGATCGATTCCGCCTCGGCCATCTTCAACGAGTCGCCCGCATCCGGCGCGAGCGCGTCGACGGCCCGCGCGGCGCATGCATCGATCGGCGCCCCCGCGCCGATCTCGGCAGGCAGCTTGTCGGCCTTTATCACCGGGCTGTCCGACAACAGCAGCGCCCCCTCGATCGCGTTCCGCAGCTCGCGCACATTGCCGGGCCACGGATAGCGCAACAGGCGTGCATACGCATCGTCGTCGAACGACCTCGGGGAGAGGCCATACGACTCGCACAGATGCCCGAGCCAATGCGCAATCAGCGCCGGCAGGTCCTCGCCGCGCTCGCGCAAGTTCGGAATCGACACGGTCGTGACCGCGATCCGGTAGTACAGATCCATCCGGAACCGGCCTTTCGCGACTGCGTCCTTCAGATCCCGGTGCGTCGCCGCGACCAGCCGGAAATTCACCCTGCGCGGCGTGTTCTCGCCCAGGCGATAGATTTCGCTCTCCTCCAGCACGCGCAGCAGGTGCGGCTGGATATCGAGCGGCATTTCCCCGATCTCGTCGAGAAACAGCGTGCCGCCATCGGCCGCTTCGATCTTGCCCGCCGCACCGGACTTGCGTGCGCCGGTAAATGCGCCTTCCGCGTAGCCGAACAACTCGCTGGCCAGGAGGTCTCTCGACAACCCGCCGCAGTTGAGCGCAACGAACGGACCGTCGGCGCGATCGCTCGCCTGGTGGATACCCTGCGCGAACAGTTCCTTGCCGACGCCGGTTTCGCCGAGCAGCAGCACCGGCACCCTGGACGGCGCGAGCTGGCGCGCACGATTCACGGCCGCCCGCAATGCGGCGCTGTCGCCGACGATACGCTCGAACCCTCGCGGCTCACCGCCGTGCCGTTCCCGTCCGCGCGCGATCGGAACGGCGCCGCGGGGATTCGTGATGCCCGGCGTCACGATCATGTAGCCGAGCACGTCCGCACCGTCACGCACGGTTTCGATGTGGCTGCGCGACAGCCATGCCGGCGCACTCGCCGACAGGCGGCCGTCGCCCGCGTAGTGCTCGAGTTCGGGCAGCGCGAACGCCGCGTCGCACCGGATATCGAATCCGAGCCGGCGCAACACCGGAACGACCTGCGCGTTGGCCTTGACGAGTCGGCCGCGTTCGTCGACGACGATCACCGCATCGGAGGAAGACGCACCGAAGCGTGACGCGCAGCGGTCGAGCAGGCTCAGACGGCGCGCCATGCCCTCCTTCGCGAGCCGGCTTTCGATGCGGCCCGCAAGCGATACCGCGAGCGCAAGGCTGTATGGGTTGTAGGTCTGCGCGAGCCCCGAAATGTCGATCACGCCCAATACGTGCCCGTCGCGCGGATCCTGGATGACGGTCGCCGAGCAGGTCCAGCGCTTGATGCCCGCGCAGAAGTGCTCCGCGCCATGGATCTGGACCGGCTGCCTGAGCGCGAGCGCGGTGCCGATCGCATTGGTGCCGCAATTCAGCTCGGTCCACTCGCAGCCCGGAATGAGGCCGACCTCGCGCGCAGGCTCGACGATCCGCATGTCGCCCTCCTGCTGGAGGATCATCCCGCTCGGATCGGCCAGCAGCATTACCGTACCCGTCTGCGAAAGAAAATCCCGGGTGTGCTGCATCAGCGGCAGACTGGCATCGACGAGGCGACGGTTCGACGTGCGCCACTGCACGAGCCCGTCTTCATCGAGCGGCGGCGGCGCGCGGTCGACGCCGGGATCGACGCGACTGACGAGACAGCGCTGCCACGAATCGTCGACCACGCCGCGTACGTCGGGCGAACGCCACTCGCTGCCTGTCACCAGATGCTCCCATGCGGCCATGATGCTCGCGTCATGGCGTGGACTGGGAAACCAGTCCATCGGCGTGCCTCTCTGTTGCATGTCTGTCTCCTGGCGGTGTCGTGACGGCACCAACCGCACGGCCGTCTCAGCGGCCATTTTGTCGACTTTGTGGGGCGCCCGACCGCAGCCGGCGGCGAGCGTAGCGACTATCGTACTCCGTCCCGGCGCCTCGACGTCCGTCCGGACACCAACCACTGCAAGCAATGCGCGCGCCAGCAAGCGGTCGCCCTCGCGTCGTCGCGCGGCTCGGCACGCCGTCGAGAGCCGGTGGCCGAAAAGAAACCGGCCGTTCGAAAATCGAACGGCCGGAAATCGAACACTTTCCGCGAACGAAGCCGAAGCGAGGCCGGCGAACGCCGAGCCACGCGGACAGCGTCAAACGTCAGATCATTGCACGCGCTCCGGAACCGGCAGCTTCACCCATTCCGCGTAGAACGCATCGATGTCGGGTTCGAAGTCGTGAATGACCGGGTACCACGGCGTAGGCGCCTCGACGTCGTGCATCGCGCCGCAGGTCGGGCAGTAGTATTCGCGATAGACCTGCCATTGCGTGTCGGGCGCCATCAAGCGTGGGTAGACCTCGTCCATCGCCTCTTCGGATTCGCGCACGAAGATGTTCGCGTGCAGTTTCCAGTTGTCGCGGTAATCGCAGAACACATGGCCGCAGTCGCATTGCGTGACCCAGTGCTTCGTCGCCCATTGCTGCACGATGTACAGGTGCGGGCCGAGCGGCAACACGATGCGGTCCTTCCAGCCGAGCTTCTGCTGCAGCGCATCGACGTACATCCGGAAGCGCTCGCCGTCCTTCGGCATCGACAGCATGCGCAACGTGGTGTCCCAGTCGAGCTTGCCGTCGACCATGTTCCTGATCTGTTCCTTGGTGTAGGTAGACATCTCCAGTCCTCCATGTGGGTGATAGTGCGCAGGGTCCGGCTCACTCCTCGACCAGCACCACCGTATTGACGTCGGGCATCTTCGACAGGTCCATGCGGAATTTCGAGCCGTAGGTCGGCACGTCGAGCTCGTCCTCGGTGAGCGTCCACGTGTCCGGCAACTCCCAGAACGCGCGGAACTGCTGCTCGAATTTCGTCGACAGGCCGAAGCTCGTCGCGAACATGTGCCGCACCTGCGTCGATGCATGCTTGAGCAGGATCCGCTCGCGCTCGCCCTTCATCCATTCGCGGGTCGGTTGCGAGCGCGCGAGCCGCGCGTTGCGGATCTCGATGCGCCGCAGCGCGGTCGCTTGCGGATCGACCGTCCAGATGCCGTTGGCATCCCGCGTCGCGACCGCCCCATAGACCTTCTGCGCGTATTCGGGCAGCAGCACCGCGTTGTTGAGATCGCGTTCGATCGCGTCGATCTCGCGGTCGAGCGGATCGCCGAAGCCGGGGCCGCCGCGCAGATAGTTCAGGTAGAGATCGTAGTTGCTGTAGCAGTCCTCCGTGGTCATGCATTGCTGGTCGCGCTTGACGATCGCGCCGGCGTTCAGGTGGTTTTCGTAATCCGGCAGGTCCGGATTCGTATCGCCGCCGAGCGGCAGGCTCTCGCCGAGCGCGATGCGCTCCTCGATGCCCGTGCGATGCGCTTCGAAGCGATAGCCGGTGGCGGGCGGGTAGCCGCCCATCAGGCCCCAGTCGCTGTTCATGTAGCCGTTGCCCATGAAGAACATCGTCCAGTCCTGCGCCTTCCAGACCATGCGCAGCGTCTCGAATCCGCAACCGCCGCGGTACTTGCCGTAGCCGCCCGAATTCGACTTCACGTTGCGGCCGAGGTACAGCAGCGGCTCGGCCATCTCCCAGATCTCGATGTCGCCCATGTCGCCTTCGGGGTTCCAGATCGCGGCCGCGTGATTCAGACCGTCCTTGATCGCGCACGCGCCGGTGCCGCACGACGACGCCTCGAAGCTGTTCACCGCATGGATGTCGCCGTCCTGGTTGATCCCGCCGCCCTGCAGCCAGTTCGACGTGTTGGCGTTCCCCGCGTTGACCTCCTCGAGATAGCCGCGGCTGAAGTACGCCTGCGACAGGGCGCGCCACATCGCGCTCCAGCCCGACACCAGGAAGTGCCACGCGTAAGCGTGTCCGGTGCGGCGGTCGTCCGGGTTCATCCACGCGCCCTTGGGCAGGTGGAATTCGGTGCCGAAATACGCGCCGTCGTTGATGCGCTGCGTCGGCACCAGCGTCTGCGTCATCATCACCCAGATGCCGCTCGTGAACGCGACCTGGTGCGCGTTGTACGAGTGCCAGCCCCAGCGGCTCGCGCCTTCGAAATCGAGACGCCACGAGCCGTCCTTGCGGATCTCCATCTCGACCGGCGAATGCATGATCGAGTCGAGCTTCGCAAACGCCGACGACGTCTGCACGTCCGGATGGTCGTACGGCACGTCGACGAACGCGACCTTGCGATACTTGCCCGGCAGCGTCATCGCCTTGAGGCGCGTCTGCAACCCGCGCCGTCCTTCCTCGATCACCTCGAAGCCGAATTTCTCGTAGGCGTCGAGGCCCTCCTCGTCGATCACTTCCTCGATCAGATCACGGATCATGTGGCAGCCGGCGATGCGCGTGCGCTCGTCGAGAATCCAGTACTTCGGCGTGCGAACCGAGCGCTGGCTCTCGTGCAGCCAATCGCGCAGCGGCGTGTCGTTCACCCCTGTCTTACGGCACGTAATCATGTAGCCGTCGCCGAAACGCTGCACCTGGCCCGTCGACATCGAGCCCGGCGTCACCGCGCCGGTATCGATCACGTGCGTGACGCCGCCAACCCACCCGACCAGCTTGCCGTGCGCGAAAATCGGCACGATCGTTGCGATGTCGCACGGGTGGACGTTGCCGATCGAGCAGTCGTTGTTGGTGAACATGTCGCCGGGCTGAATGCCCGGATTGGCTTCCCAGTTGTTTTCGATCATGTACTTGATCGCCGCGCCCATCGTGCCGACGTGGATGATGATTCCGGTCGACGTGAGCACGCAATCGCCCGCCGCGTTGTAGAGCGTGAAGCACAGCTCCCCTTCCTGCTCGACGATCGGGCTCGCGGCAATCTTCTTGGCCGTTTCGCGCGCATGCACGAGGCCGCCGCGCAGCTTCGAGAAGATCTTCTCGTAGCGGATCGGATCGCGCTCGCGCAGCTCGAGCCGTTCGAGCCCGTTGTAATGGCCGGTTTGCGCGGTGCGCTCGAGAATGCCGTCGCGAAACTGCTTGAGCGTCTGGCCGTTCTTCAGCAGATCGGCGAAGCCGACTTCCTGGCTGGACATCATGTTCATCGCATGTCTCCTTACTTGACTTCGCTGAGATGGAAGAGGCGGTGCTTGTCGAGCGTGGTGGCGAAGCCCTTCGGGACGACGAACGTCGTCGCGTCGGATTCGATGATCGCGGGCCCCGCGATCTCGTTGCCCGGCTTGAGCGACTCCATTCGCCAGATCACCGCGTCATGCCACTGCTTGTGCCGATACAGACGCCGCGTGCCGATACGCGCGTCCGCCGGCGGCGTGGGGCCGGCAATGGCGTCTTCCGGCAATACCGGCTTCTGCGTGACGACCATGCCGCGCATGATCGCGCCCGTGACCGAGAAACCCAGCTCCGGCGAGCGCGCGGAGCTCGCGTACACGCGGCCGTAGGTCTCTTCGAAGGCCGTCACGATCTTGTCCCAGTCGTCCGCACCGGACGCGCCCGCGATCGGCGATTCGATTTCGAGGTCGTTGAGCTGGCCCATGTACTGCATCCGGAAGCCCGGCCGCAATATCACGTCCCGCTCGCCGAAACCGTTGATGCGAAACTCGTCGATCACCTTGGCGGTCAGTTCGGCCCAGGCTTTCTGGATCGTCTGCGCGGCCTGCGCCTTCTCGGCGTCCGACGCGAGCTGCGGCAGCGCGAGATCGACGCTCTTGTCGTAGCGATACTCGAAATCCGCGCACGCGCAGCCGAATGCCGAGAAGCCCGCCGCCCACGCCGGCACGACGACATCCTTGAAGCCGAGGCCCTCGGTGTAGCCATAGGTATGAACCGGCCCCGCGCCGCCATACGAGAAGCACACGAATTCGGTCGGGTTGTAACCTTTCGCGCTGACGTTCGAGCGCAGGTATTCGCGCAGTTGCAGGTCGAGCAGCTCGATCACGCCGGCCGCCGCATCCTCCACGGAGAGTCCGAGCGGCTCGGCGATCTGCACGCGAATGTGCTCGCGGGCGCGATTCACGTCGAGCTTGATCTGGCCGCCGAGGAAGTTGTCCGGGTTCAGGTAGCCGAGCACGACGTGGCAATCGGATACGGACACCGTCGTCAGGCCGCTGTCGGGCCAGCACGTGCCGACGCGATAGCCGGCGCTGTCCGGCCCGAGCTTGATGGCCCCGCTGTACGGATCGAGCCGCACGAAGCTGCCGGCGCCCGCGCCGACCGAATCCATCGTGACGAGCGGCAGCGACAGCACCAGGCGCGCCATGTCCGGGTCGGACGCGATCGCGAATTTGCCCTTCGTGATGAGCGCCATGTCGAACGACGTGCCGCCGATGTCCGAGCATGCGATGTTGTCGTAGCCGAGCGCCTCGCCGAGGAGCTTCGAGCCGATCACGCCGCCGATCGGCCCCGACACGATGGTGCGCGCCAGTTCCTTCGCTTTCCAGCTGATCGTGCCGCCGTGCGTCGCCATCACGCGCAGGTCGAATTTCGCGCCGTGCTTGCGGAAGCGGTCGCTGACTTTCCTGAGCGTCTGCCGCGACGGCTCGGCCGCATACGCTTCGAGCACCGTCGTGTTCATCCGGTGGCTTTCCTTGCGCTGCGGGTAGTAGTCGACCGATGCGAACACCGGGAGATCGACGCCGCGCGCAGCCAGCTCGTCGCGCACGATGTCCCGCGCCTGGCGCTCGCTCGCGGCGTTCTTGTGCGACTGAAGAAAACAGATGACGATCGCTTTCGCACCGGCGGCGACGAGCTCCCGCGTAGCCTGCCGCACTTCGTTTTCCCGCAGCGGAATCACGATCTCGCCCTGGACGTCCGTACGCTCGGTGACGCCGCGCGTTCGCGACAACGGCACGAGCGGCTCGTCGTAGCGGTGCGTATTCAGGTGGATGCGCTCTTCGAGCGCGTACCCGAGGTAGCTCTGGATCGCCCGCCCCATCAGGTGCACGTGCTCGAAGCCCTTGTTGACGAGCAACCCGACGTCGAGCCCCTTGCGCTGCACGACGCGGTTGAGCATCGCAGTGCCGGAATACACGCAGGTGACCAGTTCCGGATAGACGTCGTCGACGTCGCGTTGCCAATGCGCGAGCGCGTCCTGCGACGAGTTGAAGATCGCGAGTGATTCATCCTCCGGATTGCTTTGCGCCTTGCCGACGACAAACCGTCCGTCCTCGCGCACGAAGAAGGTGTCGGTCATCGTGCCGCCTGCGTCGATGCCCAAGACCTGGACTTGCGAAAGTCCTTCCATGGTGATGTCTCCAATGATTGAAGTCGTGATGAGCCGCGCTCCGGTTCGAACGGGGTCATCGTTCGATCCCGGGCGTCGGCTCATCTGCAAGGAGGCAACAACCGTGCCATTCGGTGGATCCGGCCGGTCGGCGCGCCCCGGTCAAGCCAGGCGGGGCGCCCATCGGATGAAGCGGGTTGCTTCGGGTAGGCGATTCGCCTTGGGACGTCCGGATTCCGAACTGGTCAGGCGTCCGAATATCAGTCGCCCCCCCGGCGGGCGGATGCACGCTCGCCCCGGATCCGGAACGGCAGAAACGCGGGCGCCTCGCCGTGCGGCGTTACGTCATCGCCGGCCATCGCTACTCATTCACGTTCATCCTTTCGGCTGATACCGGCGTTCATCCGTGCTGCCTAAAGTGACCGGAACGCCCCCCCTTCCGGAGAACGACATGACGCACCCGCAACCCCGCACGATTGTGATCACCGGCGCCGGCACCGGCATCGGCGCCGCGTGCGCGCGCCGCTTCGCCGCCCGCGGCGATCACGTCGTGCTGATCGGGCGGCGCCGCGCGCCGCTCGACGCGCTCGCCGCCGAGACGGGCGGCCTCGCGCTCGCCGGCGACGCCGCGAGCACGGCCGACTGGGCCCGCTTCGTGCCGGAGATCGCCGAGCGGTTCGGCCCCGTCGATGCGCTCGTCGCGTGCGCGGGCGGCCACGGTCTCGGCCGCGCGGACGAAACCGACGACGCGCAATGGCGCGACGCGCTGCATGCGAACCTCGACACCGCGTTCGTCAGCGCACGCGCGTGCCTGCCCGACCTGATCGCGCAGCGCGGCAGCATCGTGCTGGTCGCGTCGATCGCCGCGCTCGCGGCCGGGCCCGGCGTATGCGGCTATACGGTCGGCAAGCATGCGCTGCTCGGGCTCGCGCGATCGCTGGCACGCGACTACGGGCCGCACGGCGTGCGCGCGAACGCTGTGTGCCCGGGCTGGGTCCGCACGCCGATGGCCGATGCGGAAATGGAACCGCTGATGTCCGCATACGGCGACACGCTCGACGGCGCGTATTCCCGCGTGAGCGCCGACGTGCCGCTGCGGCGCGCGGCCGATCCGGACGAGATCGCGGCCGTGTGCGCATTCCTGGCATCACCGGATGCGTCGTTCGTAACGGGCGCGACGCTCGTCGCCGACGGCGGCGCAACGGTCGTCGACGTGCCGACCCTCGCATTCGACACGCTTTGATGCATGGGGATACGCCGCCCGCACCACGCATCTTCGCTGCACGGGGACGCATCGCCCGCGCGCGCATCGTGACGGGCGGCCGCGCTCGCCCGCCGGCACGCGACCGCCCGTCCCTTCGCCCGGCGCATGCACCACGCCGCGCGCGCTTCCCGCCCCGGAAATCCGCTAACATCGACCGATCCCGCCGCCCCTGCGCGGCCCTGCCTCACCGATCGGAATTCCATGAACATCCGGTTTCTAGAAACCTTCGTCTGGCTCGCGAAGCTGGAGAACTTCCGGCTCACGGCCGAGAAACTGCACACGACGCAGGCGGCCGTGTCGAGCCGCATCGCGTCGCTGGAAGAAGCGTTCGACGTGCGGCTGTTCGACCGCAACACGCGCTCGGCGACGCTCACGCCCGCGGGGCGGCGCATGCTCGCGTACGCGGAACGCATCGTGCGGCTCGACAGCGAGATGCGGCGCGACATCGACGCGGCGAGCGACGCGGGGCTGATCCGGATCGGCGTGATCGAGTCGATCGTCCACAGCTGGTTTCCGGCACTGATGGCGCAATTGCGCGAGCGCTATCCGCGCCTCGACGTCGAGATCACCAGCGACACGACCCTGCACCTGATCCGCCTGCTGAGCACCGACGGCGTCGACCTGATCCTGCAGACCGACCCGGTGCCGGGCCCCGACTTCACGAACCTGCCGCTGTGCGAATTCCCGGTGCGCTGGGCGGCGAGCCCGCGTCTCGGGCTCGGTGGCGAACGGCTCGACGTCGCGCGGCTTGCCGCTTACCCGATCATCAGCTTCTCGCGCCACTCGGGCCCGCACGCGACGATCGAGCGGCTGTTCGCGGCCGTCGAGCGGCCGGCCAGCATCAACTGCATCACGTCGGTCGCCGCGATGATCCGGCTCGTCGCCGACGGTTTCGGCGTGGCCGCGCTGCCGCCCGCGATCATCGGGCGCGAACTGCAGGAAGGCGCGCTCGAACTGCTCGACGTCGAACCCGAATTCCCCGCGCTGCCGCTCGTCGCGTCGTATCGCACGCAGGGCCTGCCGGTCGCCGCGCGCATCGCGGAACTGGCGAGCGAAGTCGCGCGCGCGATGCCGGCGGCTTCCAGTCATGCGAAGCCCGCCGCATCGGCAAAGGCCGAGACCGACATCGTCGACAAGTCCCCCGCCCGCTCGGCGAAAAAAGCCCGACCCGCGTCGGCAAGACGCACGCCCCAATCCGCGTCGCCCGCCACCCCGGCGAAACGCCGCCCGCGCCGCTCATAAGAAAACCTGTTCACCGCGAATTTGTTTTCTTGTTGGACGGGTGCGGCCCGTCTTCGGGACACTGCGGTTCCTGACACACCCCGTCACAAGGAACCCGCCATGTCCCGCCTTTCCCTTCCGCACGGCCAGCTCTGCGTCTGGACGGACATCGATCCCGCGCATGAAGCCGATTTCAACGCGTGGTACGACCGCGAGCACATGCAGGAGCGTGTCGCGATTCCCGGCTTCACGCATGCGCGGCGGTTTCGCGCGACCGACGGCGGCCCGCGCAAGTACCTCGCGCTGTACGTGACGGACACGCTCGACGTATTCCATAGCGACGCGTACCGGCGCGCGTTCACGCAGCAGACCGCGTGGTCGCTCGCGAACTTCGAACGGATGACGGGCACGCAGCGGCGGGTCGGCGACCTGACGATCGAGGCCGGCGACGGCGAAGGCATGCATCTCGCGCTGTTCGTGCTACCGCCGGAGCGCGTCGACGTGCCGCACCTGCGCGAGCGCTTCGACGCGGCGCTGCACGAACCCGGCATCCACGCGGCCCGGCTGTTCCGCACCGCGCCGGACCTGTCCGCGCCGGTCGGCGCCGATGCGGCCGCGCCTCCGGCCGCCGACGCGCTCGTGCTGATCGAGGGCAGCGATGCCGCGGCCACGCGCCGCGTCGCCGCCGCGATCGCCGGTCACGACGACGTGCGCACCTTCGACCTGCTGTGGCGCGCCGCCGCGCCGCTGCCGGCCGCCGGTCGCGACGCCCAAGCAAAACCAGCCGCCGCCGCGCTGCCGGCCTGAACGCCGACGCCGCCACCGGCCGCGCCGTCCGTGATCCACACGCGGCCCGCGCATCGGTCTCCGCGCGTCACCCCCGTCCTTCTTCACGACATGCCCGACACCATGAGCACTCTCGCCCAGCCCGCCGCCCACGCGCCCCGCCGCGTCCGCAACAGCCGACTCGCGACCGCGAGCATGATCGGCACGTCGCTCGAGTGGTACGACTTCACGATCTACAACACGCTCGCCGCGCTCGTCTTCAACCACCTGTTCTTTCCGTCGGTCGATCCGCTGGCCGGCACGATCCTCGCGTTCTCGACCTATGCGGTCGGCTACGTGTCGCGTCCGCTCGGCGGCTTCGTGTTCGGCAACCTCGGCGACCGCATCGGCCGCCGCGCGGTGCTGATGCTCACGCTCGTGCTGATGGGTGTCACGACCGCGCTGATGGGTGCGCTGCCGACCTATGCGCAGGCCGGCATCCTGAGCCCGATCCTGCTCGTCGCGCTGCGCTTCGTGCAGGGTGTCGCGCTCGGCGGAGAATGGGCCGGCGCGGTGCTGCTGTCGGTCGAGCACGGCGACCAGAAACGGCGCGGACTGTCCGCGTCGTGGACGCAGATCGGCCCGTCGTTCGGCACGCTGCTCGGCACCGGCTGCATCGCGCTCGTGACGCTCTCCACCACGTCCGACGCCTTCCTGTCGTGGGGCTGGCGCGTGCCGTTCGCGGCCAGCGCGCTGCTCGTCGTATTCGGTTTCTGGCTGCGGCGCGGCGTCGACGAAACGCCGCAGTTCGAGCAGCTCGCCGAATCGCACGCGACCGCCGACGTGCCTGTCGCCGAAGTGCTGAAGTGTCACTGGCGGCGCCTGCTGATCGCCGGCGGCTCGCGGATCGGCTCCGACGTGCTGTACGCGCTGATCGTCGTGTTCACGCTGACCTACGTGACGACCGTGCTGCACCTGTCGCGCCCGGTCGCGCTGACGGCCGTGATGATCGGCACGGCCTGCAACGCGCTCGCGGTGCCGTTCTTCGGTGCGCTGTCGGACCGCTTCGGACGCCGTCCGGTATACCTCGCCGGCGCGATCGCCGGGATCGTATGGGCGTTCGTATTCTTCGCGATGCTCGATTCGGCGCGGCCGGGCGCGATCGTCGCGGCGGTTGCGATCGGCCTCGTGATCCATGCTGTGATGTACGGCCCGCAAGGCGCGTTCGTCACCGAACAGTTCCCGACCCGCGTGCGTTATGCGGGCTCGTCGCTGGCCTACACGCTCGCCGGCATCGCCGGCGGCGGCTTCGCACCGCTCGTGATCGCCACGCTGTTCCACCAGACGGGCACGACGACGGCCGTGTCGCTGTACGTCACCGCGGCGCTCGTCATCACGTCGATCGCGCTGCTGGCCGCGCGCGAGACCGCGCATCGGCCGCTCGCGGATTGAGCATCCCCGCCCGTCGTTTCACTCATTCGCACTTCGAACGGATACCCGCATGCAAACCCTGTCGTTCAACGTGATGTCCCTGCAAGGCGCGCCCGCCCAGGTCGACGTCGAGATCGAACGTGTCGTGATCGCCGGCTGGGCCGGCCGCGATCCGGACGCGATCCGCGTGCACATCGACGAACTCGCGGCGCTCGGTGTCGCGTCGCCGTCGGCCACGCCGTGTTTCTATCGCGTGTCGTCCGCGCTGCTCACGCAGGCGCCGTCGATCGGCGTGCTCGGCGCACGCTCGGGCGGCGAGATCGAGTGCGTGCTGATCGACAGCCCGGTCGGCACGCTGGTGACGGTCGGCTCCGATCATACGGATCGGGAAGTCGAGGCCTACGGCGTCGCGGTGTCGAAACAGGTGTGCGCGAAACCACTCGGCCGCGAGGCGTGGCGTCATGCGGACGTCGCCGATCATTGGGATGCGATCGAGATGCGTTCGTGGTGGATCAAACCCGGCGGCAGCCGCATCGCGTATCAGCACGGCGCGGTCAGCGGGCTGCTTGCGCCCGCCGCGCTGTGGCATCGCTTCGACGACCGGCGCACGATGCCCGCGCGCTGCGCGATGTTCGGCGGCACGGTCGCCGTACACGGCGCGATCGCGGCGATGAGCGACGGTGACGCGTTCGAGATGGAACTCCACGATCCGGTGCTCGGGCGCAGCCTGCGGCACCGGTACGAGGTCGAGGTATTGCCGGTTGTCGCGTAAAGGACGGTGGCGGGTGCGCAGGCAATAAAGAACATGACCCGCACGCGGCCCCGTCACCCGCCTTGAGCACTCGCCGTCATCGCAAGCAGCCCAGCCCGGCCAGCGTCGCCTCCACCGCCGTATCGAGCGGCGTCACCGGCTCGCGGCCCAGCACCGCCGTCACCCGCGCGTTGTCCATCCGGAGCGGCTCGCGCCACAGATAGCGCATCTCGAGCATCTCGCGCATCGTCGTGACGAACGGCGCCGCGACCCACACGAGCCACCACGGGAAACGCCGCACCGTCGGGCGCATCCCGTGCCGCTGCGCGACGCGGCGTACGGCCTGCGCCATCTGCGTGCCGTCCGCGTCCCAGTGACCGCCGAAGTGGAAGCGCGCGAACGGCGCCAGCGTGTCGCGCCGCTCGAGCAGCTCGACCATCGTGCGCGCGACGTCCGGCAGGTACGCCCATTGATGGCCGACGCCCGGCCGGCCCGGCACGCTGATGGCCGCGACGGGCCGCCCGGCCTTGACGAGCGCCTGCCCGAACCAGTTGTTGCCCGCGTGCGCCCCGAAGAAATCGCCGGCCCGCACGATGATCGTCCGGACGCCCTGCGCGGTCGCCGCCTGCAACCGCCGCTCCATCTCGACGCGGATCGCGCCCTTGCGCGTCACCGGATGCTGCGGCGCCTCTTCGCGCAGCACCGGAAACGCGTCGGGGCCATAGTTGTAGACCGTCCCCGGCAGCACGACGGTCGCCTGCGCCAGCGTCGCCGCCGCGATCGTGTTGTCGAGCATCGGCAGCACCTGCGTCGACCAGTTCCGGTAGCCGGGCGGATTCACCGCATGCACGATCACGCTGCAGCCGCGCGCCGCGCGAACCACCGCCTCGCGGTCGAGCGCGTCGCCGCGCAGCCACGCGATCCCGTCGCGCTCCACCGTCTCGGCGTCGAGCCCGCGCTTGAGCGCGCGCACCTGCCAGCCGGCATCGCGCAACTGACGCGCGACCTCGCCGCCGATACCTCCGCTCGCGCCGAGCACGAGTGCCTGTCGTTGCGTCCCGCCTGCGTTCGCCGTCATTGCCGTTCTCCGTGAATGAACCGTTGTCAGCACCCATTCTGGCGCGAGGCAGCCTAACAAGGAATTGCCTAACCCGATGCATCGTCTATACATTTATGCATGGCCATCGATCTGAACTGGGAACGCTACCGCACCTTCCTCGCCGTGCTGACGGAAGGCTCGCTGTCGGGCGCGGCGCGCGCGCTCGGCATCACGCAGCCGACGGCCGGCCGCCACGTCGCGGCGCTCGAAGCCGCGTTCGGCCAGACGCTATTCACGCGCTCGCCGTCGGGGCTGCTGCCGACCGAGGCGGCCCTGGCGCTGCGCGGCCATGCCGAGGCGCTGCGCAGCGCGGCGGCCGCGTTCGAGCGCGCGGCCGCGAGCCACGGCGCGGGCGTGCGCGGCACCGTGCGGATCTCGGCCAGCGACGTGATCGCGGTGGAGGTGCTGCCGCCGATGCTCGCGCAGTTGCGGCGCGACCATCCGGGGCTCGTGATCGAACTGGTGCCGACCGACCGCATCCAGGACGTGCTGAATCGCGAGGCCGACATCGCGGTGCGGATGGCGCCGCCCGCGCAGGAGGCGCTCGTCGCGCGGCGCATCGGCGCGCTGGAAGTCGGGCTGCATGCGCGCGACGACTACCTGGCGCGCAACGGTACGCCGTCATCGACGGACGAACTCGCCCATCACGCGCTGATCGGCTTCGATACGGTCACGCCGTTCATCCGCGCGGCGGGGCGCGGGATGCCGCTGTGGAACCGCGATGCGTTCGCGCTGCGCACCGACAGCAATCTCGCGCAGCTCGCGATGATTCGCGCGGGCTACGGGATCGGCTTCTGCCAGAACCGGCTCGCGCAGCGCGATGCGCGGCTCGTGCGCGTGCTGCCGGACGGGCCCGCGACGAAACTGGAAACCTGGATGGTCATGCACGAGGATCTGCGGACGAGCCCGCGTTGCCGGGCCGTGTTCGATGCGCTGGCGAACGGGCTGCGTGCGTATGCCGAAGGGACGGCCGACTAGGCCGTTCCCGCCCGCCGCACGCGCGAATCGCCGCGGCGCGCGCTATTCGTGGATCTTGCCGGCGAACAGGATGTCGGCCATGCGCCGCCACGGGTTGTCGGGCAGGTCGTAGCAGCGCAGCCCCTCCTCGGACGCCTCGGCCCAGTCGACCATCGCCTCCAGGTACTCGCCGATCGAGCGGTTTTCCCAGCCGAGCGCGGCGGCCGCATACGGCGCCGGCGGCAAGTCGGCCTCGAGCTGGCGCTCCTTGTGCCAGTCATGGCCGAGCACGCGCAGGAAACGGATCAGCGAGCGCTCGTCGATCACCCGCTCGAGCGCGTGCGCCAACCGCGCGGCCATCTCGCTTTTCAGTTCGTCGTTCATGCGTATCGCCCCCTGCTACGCAACGTTCAGAACGCTTCCAGCTCGCACCAGCCGGGATACGTTTGCTCGACGATGAAGAAATCGTCGAAGTAGACCAGCCCGCGCCGTTCGAGCGACCTCATGCACGCATCGGCGGCGTCGCCGCCGAAGAACGGGCCGAGCGACACCAGCCGGTCCGACTCGTCGAAACAGTCGGCGAAATTGAATTCGCGCATGAGCGCGGACAGGTCGACGTCTTTCTCGACCAGCGCCGCGCGTCGAACGACGATCCCGAAATCTCTCGATATTTTCATCGGTACCGACTCCCGTCGAATACGTGCCGCTGCGCCGACGCGCATGCGTGCTTCACGCTTTACATCAGCAACTGCCGCGACAGCACCTCGCGCGCCTGCGTGACCGTCTCGCGCTCGCCCGGCATCGGCGGCGTCAGCGAGAACACCGCGTCGGGCAGCGTCGGCAGCCGGTATTTCGCGCCGAGCCGCACGAGGCCCTCGCCGATCGCCGACGCGCACAGGCAGCCGACGCCGAGCCCCGCCGCCAGCATCGACTGCAGCCCCGCGACGCCCGACGCGCTGTGCACGAGCACGTACGGCGCGTGCTGCTCGTCGAGCGAGCGCACCGCGATCTGATGCATCATGCAGTCGTCCGGCAGCAGCACGAGCGGCAACGGCTCGGGCAACTGCTCGGCGAGCGCGGGCGACGTGACCCACGACAGCGGCTCGCGCCGCAGCATCCAGCGCGTATCGGCCGACGCGGGCCGGAACGGGCCGCTCGACAGGTTCATCACGACGCCAAGATCGATCTGCCCGCGCGCATGGGCAGCTTCGATCTCCGCGCTCTTCATCGCGCTCACGTGCAGGCTCAGTTGCGGGTAGCACTCCCGCAACCGCGCGAGCAGGCCCGCGACTTCATGCGTCCGGTAGTAGTCGGTGATCGCGACGCGCAATTCGCCCTTGATCGCCTGTCCGCGCACTTCGTCGAACGCGGCCTCGTTCAGCGCGACGATGCGCCGCGCATGCTGCAGCAGGCGCGCGCCGGCCGGCGTCGGCTCGACGCCGCGCTTGCTGCGCACGAACAGCGGCACGCCGGCGCGCGACTCGAGCTTGCGCACCTGCTCGCTGACCGTCGACTGTGACAGATGCAGCAGCGGCGCGGCCGCCGTAAGGCTGCCCGCATCCGCCACCGCCGCGAACGTGCGTAACTGATCCAGGTCGAAACCGCGCATCGCACCCTCCATCCATCGAATAACCCGATGGATGCTACCACCAATTCCCGCTTTTCCGATTCATCGGCGGTCCGCAGAATATCGGTTCAACGTCCCGCCGAACCCGTTTCCACGGGATTCGGCATGCGTTGCGGCCACCATTCTTCCGGATTTCCTTTCATGACCGACAACACCCTCGCCCGTTGCGCGCCGGCCGGCGCGGCTGCCGCGGCACCGCCGCGCAGCCATCACGGCTGGGCGCTCGTGGTCCTGCTGGTCGGCGCCATTCTGCCGCCGCTCGACTACTTCATCGTGAATCTCGCGCTGCCGGCCATCCGCGACGGCATCGGCGCGCGGCCGGCCGAGCTGCAGCTCGTCGTGTCGGCCTACGCGTGCGCGAACGCGGTCGTGCAGATCACCGGCGGGCGTCTCGGCGACCTGTACGGCCGCAAGCGGATGTTCATGATCGGGATGGCCGGATTCGTCGTCGCGTCGGCGCTGTGCGGGCTCGCCGGCAGCGGCGCGGTGCTGGTCGGCGGCCGCGTGCTGCAGGGCCTGTTCGCCGCGATCCTCGCGCCGCAGGTGCTCGCGACGATCCGCAGCGTGTTCAGCCCGCAGGAGCAGGTGCGCGTGATGGGCTTCTACGGTTTCGTGTTCGGCCTCGCGGCCGTGATCGGCCAGCTCGGCGGCGGCGCGCTGATCGACCTGCATCCGTTCGGGCTCGGCTGGCGCGCGATCTTCCTGGTCAACGTGCCGATCGGCATCCTCGCGCTGCTCGGCAGCTGGCGCTTCATCCCGGAAAGCCGGCCGCCGCGCGGCCAGCGCATCGACGTGCCCGGCACGGTGCTGCTGTCGCTGTTCCTGCTGATGCTCGTCTATCCGCTCACGCACGGACGCGAGGCGGGCTGGCCGCTGTGGATGATCGCGTGCGTCGTCGGTGCGCTGCCGATGCTCGGCGCGCTGCTGGCGGTCGAAGCGCGCCGGCTCGCCGGCGGCCGCGACCCGCTGCTCGACGTGCGCCTGCTGCGCAATCCGGTCGTCGCGCTCGGGCTCACGCTCGCATTCCTGTTCTACATGCTGAGCGCGTTCTTCCTGAGCTACGGCATCTATCTGCAGGGCTGCCTGAACTGGTCGCCGCTCGCGTCGGGGCTCGCGATCCTGCCGCTCGGCATCGGCTTCCTCGCGAGCCCGCTGCTGATGCCGCGTCTCGTCGCGCGGTTCGGCGGCTATCGCGTGCTCACGCTCGGCTTCGCGATGCTCGCGGCCGGTGTCGCGACCGCCGCCGCGCTGGCCGGCGATCATGCGCCCGGCCCGGGCTTTTACGCAGGCATCGCGGCGATCGGCATCGGGCAAGGCCTCGTGCTGCCGTCGGTCGTGCGGATCGTGCTCGCGGAAGTCGACGCGGCGCGCGCCGGGGTCGCATCCGGCATGGTCACCGCGATGCTGCAGATCGGCGCGGCCGTCGGCGCCGCGACGCTGGGCGGGCTGTTCTTCGCGCGGCTCGGCGTGCAGCCGCGTGCGCTCGACTACGTGCAGGGGTTCAGGACGGCGATGTGGGCGCTGGCGGCCGTGCTGCTGGCGTGCGTCGCGTTGTCGGCCGCATTGGGGCCGCTGCATCGGCGGGGGCGCACCATCGCGTGACGACGCCGGCCAGGGAAGCCCGCCCCGGCAGCGAATCGCAGCATGCGCGCCCGCTTGCCGGCGGCGGGCTCACTGGTGATGCTTGAATTGCGCGTGCCGTGCTTCCCATTCGGCCAGCTCGACGCGATAGCGCGCCAGCGCTTCGTCGTACAGGTCGAACACGCACGGCGAGCAGCCGCTGTTGCAGCAGTCTTCCAGTTCGGGTTGTTCGGGCGGGGTCGGACGCGGATCGTCGGCGAGCGTATCCGCGGAGGCAGGCTTGATCACGGCTTCAGTCATATGGTGTGGAACGCCCAGTATACGGTGATGGTCGGCGGCATGCAGGCACGCACCGGGCGCAACCGCGCATCCACCTCACGGACAGGAGTCGCGCCACGGCCGAAGCCGTGAATCCGCCGGAACGCCGGGCGCCATTCGGCGCCCTCTCGATGGCCGGGGTCCAGGGCGACGGCCGGATCTGATCGAAATCGCGACGATCGCGGAAATCTCGCGTGCGCGATTTCGCATGCCCCGACGCCGCACTCGAATGCGATAACCCGCTCGCGACTACGCCACGCGACCGCTCACCGGAATCGATGCGCCGGTGATCGCCTGCGCGTCGGGCGACAGCAGGAACCCGATCGTCGCCGCCAGCTGTTCGGGCCGGACCCAGCGCGTGAAATCCGCATCCGGCATGTCCGCACGGTTCGGCGGCGTGTCGATGATGCTCGGCAGCAGCGCGTTCACGGTCACGCCGCGATCGAGCAGTTCCGCCGCCAGCGCCTCGGTGAGCCGCGCGACGCCCGCCTTCGCGGCTGCATAGGCGCCCATCCCGGCGCCCGCCTTGAACGCCGCGCCCGCGCCGATGTTGACGATGCGGCCAGCCGGGCTCGTCACCAGATACGGCAGCGCGGCCTTCGACGCGTTCAATGCCGTCTTCACGTTCAGTTCGTACATGCGGTCCCACGTGGCCGCGTCGCCGTCGGCGATCGTCTGCCAGACGAACGCGCCCGCGATGTTCAGCAGCGCGTCGACCCGGCCGAATTCGCGATTCACCGCTTCAAGGGCGCGCGCAGCCGCCTGCGGATCGACGAGGTCGATGCCGCCGATGCGCAGCGCATCGGCCGGCACGCCGGGCAACGCCTGCGCGTCCGGCGCCGCGCCGCGGCCGATCAGCGCGACGCGCGCGCCGCGCTGGCCGAGCCAGGCGGCCGTGGCGACGCCGAGATGGCCGAATCCGCCGGTGATCGCGACTGCCTTGCCTTTCAGGTCGTGTTCCATCGATGTGCTCTCCTGGGTCGAGGGGGTTGGATGATACGTGGTTCGGGGCGATGCCGGTACCGACACGGACGCGCGTGGCCACCGTTTCGACAGCGTAGCGCCGTTCATGCCGCGTGCGCACGGCGATAAATGCGTCACCGCCAACGCAGCCGCTCGGTTGATCCGCAGCCGTGAAGGCGCGCACCGCGCATGACGGTGGACGGCAGGAGGTAGGCGTTAGGCGGTGGACGGTGGACGGTGGACGGTGGGCGGTGGACGGTGGACGGCGGACAGCGGACGGCCGGGCATAATGCGCGAACACGGTGCGCCGCGCGGTGCCCCGTGATCGCGCCGGGCCCTTGAACGGCCCGCGTCGTTTCCGTAACGAAACCCGAACCTCAACCCGTCTATCCCATGCAAGTACTCGTCGTTGGCACCGGCAAGCTGGCAACCGAACTGCTCGGCTCGCACCGGCTCGACCCCGCAACCTGTCGCGTGACGGCCTGGTCGGACCCCGCACGCACCGAGACGCGTTCGATCGTCGTGCACGCCGGATCCGGCCGCGAGCTGCCTGCCGCGATCGAATTCTGCCGCGCAACGGGCTCGCCGCTCGTCGAGCTGTCCACCGGCTCCGAGCTCGAAACCGGATCGCACGACTTTCCCGTCGTGCTTTGTCCGAATACGAACATCCTGATGCTGAAGTTCATGAGCATGCTGGAAACCAGCGGTCATCTGTTTCGCGACTGCCGCATCAGCGTGACGGAGTCGCACCAGGCCAGCAAGACGTCCGTGCCGGGCACCGCGGTCGGCATCGGTCAGTCGCTCGGCGTGCCGGCGCCGGACATCCGCTCCGTGCGCGACCCCGACGAACAGCGCGACGCCCTGCAGATTCCCGACGATCAACTCGGCCGCCATGCGTTCCACCGGATCCGCATCGAGGATGGCGCATGCAGCCTGCAGTTCGAATCGCGCGTGTACGGCGCGTCGCCTTACGCGGACGGCGTGTCGCGGATCGTCGAGACCGTCCGGCAGCACGAACTCGAACCCCGCCGATACTCGATCGTGGAGTTCATCCGCAACGGCTGGCTGTAGGCGCGACGGTGCGCGGCTTGGCCGACGACACCGCGGCCGGCACATTCGACGGCCGCGATCGCACGATCGCGCACGCTCCGCTTACCCGTCGCCCAGCACGGCCCCGCTCTCCGGCAGCGTCGCGCCGCCGTCGACGACGATCGTCTGCCCGGTGATGTACGCCGCATCGGCCGACGCGAGAAACAGCATCGCGTTCGCGATGTCCTCCGGCTCGCCCATCCGCGCGAGCGGAATGTCGCGCGCGATCTGCGCGGCGACCGACGCGTCGCCGAGATTGCCGGCGGCCGGCGTGCGGATCATCCCCGGCTCGACGCCGTTGACCGTCACGTTGCGACGCGCGAGTTCGAGCGCCGCCGCGCGGATGAAGCCGTTCACGCCGGCCTTCGACGCCGCGTAGTGCGCGAGCCCCGGATAGACGACGCGCGGCCCGGTCACCGACGACGTGACGAGCAGCCGCCCCGCTCCCGCACGCTCGAACGCCGGCAGCGCGGCCTGCGCGAGCCAGAACAGCGCCGACAGGTTGACCGACAGCGTGCGCTCGAGCATCGGCTCGTCGATCTGCGCAAACGGGGTCAGCGGGAAGTACGCGGCGTTGTGAACGACGACGTCGAGCCGGCCGCCGTCGCGCTCGACCGTCGCGACGAGCGCGCCGAGTTCGTCGCGGCTCGCGGCGTCGACGCGATATGCGCGCGCGTCGCCGCCCGCACTGGCAAGGGCGTCCACCTGCGCGGCGGCGGCATCGCCGTTGAGATCGGCGAGCGCGACGAACGCATCGGATTCCGCGAAACGGCGCGCGATTGCCGCGCCGATCCCCTGCGCGGCGCCCGTGACCAGCACGACGCGTCCGCTGAAATCCGCACGCAGGCGGGCGCTGCCCGGCACGGCGCTCATCATTGCGCCTCGCCGCCGAGCGGATGTACGGTTTCGTTCAGCACCTGCGCATGCGCGCCGATCGGGAAGTTCGACAACGTGCCGAAGTCGCCGCCCTGATAGCCGAAGATCTTGCCGTCCGTCTTGCGTTGCGCGAGATCGATCAGCACGACGCCGAGCGTCGGCACCACCTTTTCGCGCCACACGAACAGATACAGTTCATCGGCAATCCTGAAGTAATGGCAGCGATCCACGTCCGCCAGCCCGCCTTCTACGCCCTGCAGGCACTGCCATGCGTAGAAGTTCTCGTTCAGGTAGATGTGCTCGTAGCATTCGGTCGGGCTGTAGCGATACATCGTCCGCTTGCCGATCAGTTCGCGCGTGGGCCCATGCAGCGGGCCCGGCTGCGCATGGCCGCCGAGCGTGCCGTGCCGGAATGCCGCGTCGACGCCAGTCAGCGGCAACCCGCGCGAAACGCGCGTGAACGCGTCGACATGCGTGTCGGCCTCGGTCGGCAGCGTGCCGATCACCGACGTCCACGCGCCGCGGCCGACGTCGATCACGAGGCTGACAGACGTCGCGCGCGCCACCGGATCGATATAGTCGACGAAGTACAGGTCGTCGCGCAGCCGCGTGACGCGGCACGGCGCACGGCCGCCCGTGTCGGTCGCCGCATCGCGCCATTGCAGCGCACCCGCCTCGAACGTATAGACGCGCCATGCGCCCGTTGCGTCGCCAAGGGCCAGGGACCGCCCGACGAGCGCGTTCACGGGCGTGAGGATGTTCGCGTCCGGCGCAAAGCCGTCCGCGAGCGCGCCAACCTGAATGAATACCGGATCCTGTCGTTCCATCTGCCGTCTCCCGCGCAGCTTCAGGCCCGGCGGGCCGTGTACGCTGCTCATGTGCACATGGTGCGGGCTGCACGCGCCGCACGGTATCGGCCAAAAGGATGAAGGGCGCGCGGCACCGGAACGCGCTACAGTGCACGTGATCCGCGCCGCGGCCGGCGCGAGGAGCCGCCATGCACCGTGTCACCCATTACCGACGGACCGATGAAGGCATCGAGGCGATCAGCCTCGAGTCCGACCGCACGTTTCCGCGGCACGCGCACGACGAATTCGGGGTCGGCGTGATCGTCAGCGGCGCGCACCGGTCCTGGAGCGGCCGCGGGCAGGTCGATGCGCTGGCCGGCGACGCGATCATGGTCAATCCGGGCGAGATGCACGACGGCATGCCGATCGGGACGGGCACGGCCCGGCGCTGGCGGATGCTGTACCTCGCGCCGGCGCTGGTCGCGGGCGTCGCGGCAGAAGAAGGCGTCGGCGGCGTCGAGCTCGCGCATCCGGCCGTGCGCGACGCGCGGCTCGCGGCCGCGTTCGGCCGGTTGCATGCTCGAATCGTCGCAGGAGATACCGTGCCGCTCGCCCGCGACGAGGCGCTCGTGACACTGGTCGCCGGGCTGCTTGCGCGGCATTCGAACCGGGCGCTGCCGGCCGCCGGCGTCGCGCCGGCGATCCGCGTGGCCCGCGAGCGGCTCGATGCGGCGCCCGCCGCACCCGTCTCGCTGGCCGAGCTCGCCGGCCTGAGCGGCGTGAGCCGCTTCCAGTTGCTGCGCGGGTTCGCGCGCGAACTCGGCATCACGCCGCACGCGTATCTGGTGCAGTCGCGCACACGGCTGGCGCGGGCACTGCTCGCGAGCGGCCGGCCAATCGCGGATGCCGCGGCCGAAGCCGGTTTTGCCGACCAGAGCCATCTGACGCGCGCGTTCGCACGCCAGTTCGGGATCACGCCGGGCCGATTCACGCAGGCCGGCTGACTGACGTCGCGGTCCCGGCACGGCCGCCGCCGTGGCGCGACGTCGCCGATCGCCGCCGTTCAGCACCAACGATGGCGCTTGATGGCGGCGCCACCGGTCATCCGGTGACACCGAGCGCAATACCCTTCCGTTCACCCGCTCCGCTCGCCGGCGCCGCTGCAATTTCGTTCAAGACGCCCGCGCCGCCGCACGCGACCATGCGGCACATGAAAACACGACTGATCGGCTATCTCTATCTCGCCGCCGCGATGGCGGGCGTCGGCAGCACCGTCATCGCGAGCCGCCTCGCGGCCGGAGGCCTGCCGCCGTTCGCCGCCACCGCGCTGCGCTTCCTGATCGCAACCCCGCTGCTGTTCGCGCTGATGCGGGCGCAGCGGCTGCGATGGCCGCGGCTCTCCGCATGCGACGCCGTGCTGCTGGTCGTGCAGGCTGCGGCGGGCGGGGTCGGCTATACGGTGCTGCTGATCAGCGGCACGAAGCTGTCGTCGCCGGTCGATGCGGGCGTGATGCTCGGCACGCTGCCGGCGATGTCGACGCTGATCGCGGCGGTCGTGCTGCGCGAGCGGCAGACGCGGCGCGACTGGAGCGCGGCCGCGCTCGCCACCGCCGGCGTGGTGTTGGTCACGTTCGCGCCCGGCCAGGCCATGCCGTCGCTCCGGACGCTCGCCGGCGACGCGCTGGTGCTGGCCGCCGTCGCATGCGAGGCCGTGTTCATCCTGCTCAACCGGCGGCTGTCGGCGCCGTTGCCGCCGCTCACGCTGTCGACGGCGATGTCGGGCCTCGGCTTCGTGCTCGCACTGGTGCCGGCCGCGTTCGAATGGCACGCGCTGGCGACAAACTGGAACGTCGGCGCGGTGTCGGCGATCGTGTACTACGCGCTGGTGCCGACCGTGCTCGGCTATCTGTGCTGGTATGCGGGTTCGGCGCGCACGAGCGGCACCGAAGCCGCGCTGTTCACGGCGGTTGCGCCGGTCTCGGCCGTGCTGTTCGCGGTCGCGCTGTTCGGCGAGACCCTGGGCGGCACGCGACTCCTCGGCATCGCGCTCGTCGTCGCGGGAATGCTGGTGGGCGCGACGCGGCGGCGCGAGCCGCCGGCACGCGCAACGGGCGCACGGTCGAGGTCGCCAGCGCGGCCAGCGGCATCCACGTCGACTGCTACCGATTGATCCGCGTGCGCGGCGACTGTAGGAATGTGTCCGCCCGCGGCAAAATCGTTGCGCACCGTCGCACAAGATGCAATATTCGCGTGGCCGGGCCATCTGACAACCACCGAACAATAATTCGCATCATCATGAACAAGAAGGAAGCCAAGACAAGAATCGCGGCGCTGCTGTCCGCGGGTGCGAGGAAAGCCGACGTGCTGGCCGAGCTGGCCGGACAGGGCCTCAAGGATCGCGTGCTCGCGCGCCTGATCGCGTCGCGCCCCGACCCCGAGCTGTGCAGGAAGAACAAGGTGCATACGCGGGTCCTGATCGGGCTCGGCATCGCGCAGTTGGTGATCAGCGTCGCACTCGCCTATCTCATCCTGGTGGACACACTCAGCGTCGGCGCCGCGGCGCTGTTCCTCGCACTGACGGTGCCGCTGTCGCTGCTGTTCATCTGGGGCTTCGCGACCCATCGCGTCGGCGCATATCACGCGTTCATCATTCTGTCGCTGCTGCAGGTACCGAAGACCATCGCCGATCTCGGCCGCGATCCGTCGGCCGCGCTGCCGACCCTCGGGGTGACGGTCATCCTGGTCGGCTACGTCTGGTTCGTCCGCAACCGGCTGTTCCCCGACTTCGGCTGGTTCACGCCGCGCAAAGTCGAGGGCCGTTACGCGTTCGTGGAAACCGCCTGATACCGCACACCGCGCACCACGCACCGTGAAAAAGGCGCCGGGCCGCCCCGCAATCGCGGGACGGCCCGGCGCCTTCTGCATTCCGGAACCCGGCAGCTTATTTGGCCTTCTCAGCCGTATCGCTGATTGCCTGGCCACCCTTCGAAATGTCCTGCCCCATGCCTGCAACGGTATTGCAACCGGCGAGCGCGGCGGTCACCACCAGCAGCACTGCAGCAATCGTACGCGTCATGCTCATTCTCCTTCGAGTCAACATGCCCGACCGGGCGAATCGTATGCGGCGTGGTGCCCTGCGGCGTGCAGGACACGGGGCCTGACCTGATTATACGGAGACGGCCGCCGTGCGCCAGTGCCGACCGCGCCAGTGCCCGCGCACGACACGGCCGGTCGCACAGATTTTCCTTGACTTCGTCGGCGCGCGAACTAATATACGCACCGCGTATATTCCCATCAGGTGCCGCCGATGACCGTTCCCCAGCAAGCCTTCCTGCGCGACGCGATGCGCCGCCTCAACATGACCCGCGAAGCGTTCGCGAACCGCATCGGCGTGAGCCGCCGCGCGCTCGACACGTGGCTGTTGCCCGACGACTCGCAGGAATCGCGCGGGATGCCCGAGATCGTCGAACGCTTCGTGTCGGAAATCGTCGAGCGCTCGGCACCGGACGGCGGAGACTATACGCAAAGCGTAGACAAACAGGAGCTCGCAAAGCAATTCCTGTTCGAAGGCAAGCCGCAGTTGATCTCGGTGGACCAGTTCTCGCGCGACTCGGTCGAGGCGCTGTTCCGCGTCGCCGACGTGATGCAGCCGATCGCGCGCCGCCACAAGATCTCGCGCGTGCTCGAGGGCGCGGTGCTCGGCAACCTGTTCTTCGAAGCCAGCACGCGCACGCGCGTGTCGTTCGGCGCGGCCTTCTGCCGGCTCGGCGGCTCGGTGTGCGACACGACCGGTTTCACGTTCTCGTCGATGGCCAAGGGCGAATCGATCTACGACACGAGCCGCGTGATGGCCGGCTACGTCGACGCACTCGTGATCCGCCACCCGGAGAAAGGCTCGGTAGCCGAATTCGCGCGCGCGACCAACCTGCCGGTGATCAACGGCGGCGACGGCCCGGGCGAGCACCCGAGCCAGGCACTCCTCGATCTCTATACGATCCAGCGCGAGTTCTCGCGGCTCGGCAAAATCGTCGACGGCGCGCATATCGCGCTCGTCGGCGACCTGAAATACGGCCGTACCGTGCATTCGCTCGTCAAGCTGCTCGCGCTGTACCGCGGGCTGAAGTTCACGCTCGTGTCGCCGCCGACGCTCGAAATGCCCGCGTACATCATCGACCAGATTGCGACGAACGGCCACGTGATCGAGCAGACGAACGACCTCGCGGGCGGGCTGCGCGGTGCGGACGTCGTCTATGCGACGCGGATCCAGAAGGAGCGCTTCACCGACGAGTCGTTCGAGGGCTATACGCCGGATTTCCAGATCAACCAGGCGCTCGTCGACTCCGTCTGCAAGCCTGACACGCTGATCATGCACCCGCTGCCGCGCGACAGCCGGCCCGGCGCGAACGACCTGTCGGTCGACTTGAACCGCGATCCGCGACTCGCGATCTTCCGGCAGACCGACAACGGCATTCCGGTGCGGATGGCGATCTTCGCGGTGCTGCTCGGCGTCGAGAATCTCGTCCAGCATTCGATGCGCGATGCGACATGGCGCCCGCCGGCGTACCTCGGGCCGGAGGATGCGGTGTTTCACGGAATCGATTGACCCGCATCCAGTGTCGCGCGGCCAGACTCGAGATTGCTGAAGATCGAGCGCCGCGCGCCGAAGCAACGCACGACGCGCCGCCTTGCACAGCGCGTTTTCATTTTCGGCGCGGGTGATATCGAGGCGACCGGCCGGAAGTTAGCGAGCCCACGGATCGATCACGCGCAGGCCCGCTGCTTCGAACGGTGCGACGTCGCGCGTAGCCACGATCAACCCGTTGGCTGCGGCGGTGGCAGCGACGAAGCCATCGGCAGGCGCCATCGTGTGCCCCAGGGCGCGCGCCTTCGCGCGTAGGCTCGCATATGCGTCACTGGCCGCATCGTCGAACGGCAGAATCCGCCCGCGAAACAACGGCACGACGCGTTGCTCGATGTTTTGGTGCAGCCAGTCTCGCCTGCGCCCCTCCGGCAACGCGGCCACGCCGAATCGCATCTCGGCCAGACTGATCGCGGCAAGAAACAGCGTCTCGACGTTTTGCGCGTCGAGCCATTCGATCACGGCCGCGCTCGGTTCGCGTCGCAGCGGCTCCGAAATGACGTTGGTATCGACCAGAATCATTCGAAGCTCATCGGATCGGTTGGCGATCGATCGCGCTGAACCTCGAAATCGATGCCGCCGGCCTCTCTCCCGATCTCCGCCAGCAGCGTTCCCAGCCTGGGACGTCCGCCGGGCCGAACGGCCTGCTCGAGGATATCGCGCACCTCGGCCTCGGTACTGCGGCCATGTTGTGCAGCACGGATTCGAAGCGCGCGATGCACCTCGTCGGGCAGGTTTCTAACAGTGATCACAGGCATGATGCGCCTCACTACATTTGCTTTCAATGCAGTCATATTATCACCTTGCTGTCATTTTGGACGAGTGAAGACCCGATCACTGTAAATCGCCCGACACGCCTTTCCCACTCGGCCATTCGGCCATCGCCGCGGCCCCCACGCGCTCGGCAGCCCTCCGCCACATTCGTCAACATTCTCCTCACAAATGCGAACAAGAACGCTTCTCATTTAAAAAGAAATTACATAGAATGCCGCCTGAAAACAAATCGTAATAATTCCGGGCGGCATGTACATTTCCGTAGCGCGTCGTTCCCGGGGCCATACTGCGAGGTCGAAGCGCACCATGAAGTCCCGTCCTGACGAGCAGAAGCTCGGCAAATTCACCACCCTGTGCAGCGTACTCGCCGCGAGCCCGGCGTTCGCCGACGGCACGCCGCCATCCGCCCCGGTCAGCACCGAAGGCCATCTCGCGCCGATCGAGGTCCAGGGCAAGGCCGAGCACAGCTACAAGGCCGACTTTTCCGCATCCGCGAAATTCACCGCGCCGCTCGTCGACACGCCGAAGTCGGTGACCGTGATCCCGCAGGAACTGATCCGGAACAGCGGCGCGGCGACGCTGACCGAAGCGCTGCGCACCGTGCCCGGCATCACGTTCGGCGCCGGCGAAGGCGGCAACCCGCTCGGCGACCGCCCGTTCATCCGCGGCTACGACACGCAGGGCAGCATGTTCGTCGACGGGATGCGCGACACGGGCGCGACCACGCGCGAGATCTTCAACACGGAACGCGTCGAGATCACCAAGGGCTCCGACGGCGCGTACGGCGGCCGCGGCGGCGCGGGCGGCAGCATCAACCTGATCACGAAGGCGCCGCACCTCGGCACGACGGCCGCCGCGAGCGCGGGCCTCGGCACCGACCGCTACCGCCGCTTCACCGCCGACGGCAACTGGCAGTTCGCCGATCACGCCGCGTTCCGCCTGAACCTGATGAGCCACAACAACGACGTCGCCGGCCGCGACGCCGTCAACAACGAGCGCTGGGGCGTCGCGCCGTCGATCGCGTTCGGCCTCGGCACGCCGACGCGCGTGACCGCGAGCTACTACCACCTGTCGACCGACGACATGCCCGACGGCGGCATTCCGTACTTCTACACGACGTCGAACAAGCCCGCGAACGTCGACACGATCTATCCGGCGCCGGTCGACCGCCACAACTTCTACGGCCTGATCGACCGCGACTTCCGCAAGACCACCTCGGACATCAGCACGATCAAGATCGAGCACGACATCACGTCGAATCTGACGGTGCGCAACACCACGCGCTACACGGAATCGACGCAGGACTACATCTGGACGCAGCCCGACGACAGCCAGGGCAACGTGGTCAACGGCCGTGTCTGGCGCCGCAACAACAATCGCGACAGCTCGATCAACAGCCTCGCGAACCTGACCGAACTGTTCGGCGAATTCCGCACCGGCCCGTTCAAGCACAGCTTCACGACCGGCATCGAGCTGACGCGCGAATGGGGCAAGCGCGATTCGTACACGGTCGCGACCGACAAGGGCACCATCTGCCAGAAGGGCATCGGCGCGCCGTCCGGCTACAACTGCACGAGCCTGTGGTCGCCTGATCCGAACGATCCGTGGGCCGGCTCCGTCACGCGCAACAACGACTATGCGCATGCACGCACCACGACCAAGTCGATCTACGGCTTCGACACGATCGAGCTCACGCCGCGCTGGCAGGTGAACGCCGGCGTGCGCGTCGACGATTACTCGACCCGCTTCACCGACACCAAGGCCAACGGCAGCAAGACCTACACGCGCGACGACACGCTCTTCAACTGGCAGGCCGGCCTCGTGTTCAAGCCCGCGCGGAACGGCAGCATCTACGCGTCGTATGCGACGTCGTCGACGCCGGCCGGCATGCTGCTCGGCGAAGGCAGCGAAACGCAGTCGCTCACGCCGGGCCGCGGCGGCGTCGGCCCGAACGCCGATCAAATGGCCCCCGAGAAGAACCGCAGCATCGAACTCGGCACCAAGTGGAACGTGCTGAACGACAAGCTGTCGCTGACCGCCGCGCTGTTCCAGATCGACACGACGAATGCGCGCGTGACGCTGCCGAACAACCAGTACGCGATGGTCGGCAACAAGCGCGTGCAGGGTCTCGAACTCGGCGTCGCCGGGCAGATCACGAAGCAGTGGCAGGTGTTCGGCGGCTATACGTACATGAAGAGCGAGCTGCGCGACAACGGCAAGGATGCAGCGAACGACGGCAACCGCTTCCCGAATACGCCGAAGCACAGCCTGACGATGTGGTCGAACTACGACGTGACGCCGAAGTTCACCGTCGGCGGCGGCGCGTTCTACATGTCGGAAGTGTTCGGCGATCCCGCGAACCTGCGTGCGGTGCCGTCGTACTGGCGCTTCGACGCGATGGCGCAATACCGGATCAACAAGAAGCTCGACCTGCAGCTGAACGTGAACAACTTGTTCAACCGCACGTACTTCGATCAGGCGTATCCGGCGCACTATGCGTCGATCGCGCCGGGCCGCTCGGCGTTCGTCACGCTGAACGCGCGCTACTGATCGATGGAAACCGTCTCGCTGAAGGCGCTCGCGTCAGTGTCGCCGCGCGCGTTCGCCGACATTCTGGCCGGGCCGCCCGAGCGCGCCGCCGCGTGGGTCGCGGCGGCCGCCGATAACGGAATCGTCGACGCGCAGGCCGTCTACGGCCAGTACCTGCTCGACGGGCACGGCGTCGCGCGCGATCCGGCCGCCGCATGCGGCTGGTTCCGGCACGCGGCGCGGGCCGGTCACCCGATGGCGATGAACATGCTCGGCCGCTGTTACGAGTTCGGCTGGGGGACGGCGGCATGCGCGCCGGTGGCCGTGTACTGGTATCGGCTCGCCGCGCAGGCCGGGCTCGACTGGGGCATGTACAACTACGCGACGGCGCTCGCGCTCGGCAACGGCATCGACGAGGATCGCGCCGCCGCGCTCGACTGGTTTCGCCGCGCGGCCGCGCTCGGCCATGCGAAATCGATCAACCTGATCGGCGGCTTCTACGAGGACGGCTGGGTCGTGACCGCCGATGCCGACGCCGCGTTCGACCACTATCGGCGCGCCGCCGAGGCCGGCGACTTTCGCGGCCAGTTCAACCATGCGCGACTGCTCGCCGAGCGCGGGCGCGTCGACGAAGCCCTCGTCTGGCTCGCGCGCGTGCCGGCCACCGCTACCCCCGCGTTCGTCGCGAAGATGCGCGCCTATCTCGCGTCGTCGCCGCTCGATGCGTTGCGCGCGGCGGCGATGCAGTTGCCGTCTCACGGCATGGAATCCGAATCATGATGCTTCATATCCCCGGCGTGTTGACCAAGGCACAGGTCGCGCGATGCCGCGAGATGCTCGATGCCGCCGACTGGGTCGACGGCAACGCGACATCCGGCGCGCAGTCGGCGCTCGCGAAACGCAACCGGCAGTTGCCGGAAGGTTCGCCGGTCGCGCGCGCGGCGGGCGATGCGATCCAGGATGCGCTGGCCCGGCATGCGCTGTTCTTTTCGGCGGCGCTGCCGCTGAAGGTGTTTCCGCCGCTGTTCAATCGCTATGAAGGCGGCGAGACGTTCGGCACGCACGTCGACAACGCGATCCGGCTGCTGCGCGGCACGGATTTCCGCGTGCGGAGCGATCTGTCGGCGACGCTGTTTCTGGAGGAACCGGACGCGTACGACGGCGGCGAGCTGTGCGTCGAAGATACGTACGGCGTGCATCGCGCGAAGCTGCCGGCCGGCGATCTCGTGCTGTATCCGGCGTCGAGCCTGCATCACGTCACGCCGGTCACGCGCGGCGAGCGCGTCGCGTCGTTCTTCTGGATCCAGAGCATGGTGCGCGACGATGGCGACCGCACGCTGCTGTTTCAGCTCGATACGCAGATTCAGGCGCTTTCCGCGGAAAAAGGCGCGAAGGATCCGATGGTCATTTCCCTGACGGGGATTTATCACAACCTGTTGAGGAAATGGGCGG
This sequence comes from Burkholderia sp. Bp8991, assembly GCF_003853795.1. Classification (NCBI taxonomy): domain Bacteria; kingdom Pseudomonadati; phylum Pseudomonadota; class Betaproteobacteria; order Burkholderiales; family Burkholderiaceae; genus Burkholderia; species Burkholderia sp. Bp8991. Next base: position 57,067 of record NZ_QTQJ01000041.1, read on the forward strand.
ATGCGTAGGGCGGCAACTCGCCCAGCGCCGCCCCACTCGGCCAGGAAGGCCGACTACGCTACTTGCACCACTTCATCTCGACAACTAAAATGACCATCGTCAAATGACCATGCTCATATCATGATGCCGCACGCTCCCGTATCGAAATCCGAATTCAAGGCTCGCGCACTCGAATACTTCCGGCTCGTCGAGGCGTCGGGCGAAAGCCTGATCGTCACCGACCATGGCAAGCCAACGCTCGAAATCCGGCCGTATCACGCGCGCGAGGCTCAGCCGTTGGACATATTGCGCGGCTCGGTCATGCGCTACGACAATCCTCTCGATCCGATTGCGGAAGATGACTGGGAGGCGTCGCGGTGATCGTGCTGGATACGCATGCATTGGTGTGGTGGGTGGCGGGCGATCCGTCGCTCAGCAAGAAGGCGCGAAGCGCGATCGATCGCGCGCGCGGCGAGGGCGCACTCGCTGCGTCCGCGATCTCCGCATGGGAAATCGCGATGCTGGTGCGCAACGAGCGCCTCGCATTGACGATGGACGTCGATGCGTGGCTCGCGACGGTCGCGCAAATCGACGGCATGCGCTTCGTGCCGGTCGACGCCGACATCGCCGCGAGGTCCACCGCGCTGCCCGGCACTTTTCACAAGGATCCAGCCGACCGCATGATCGTCACGACTGCGCGCCGGCTCGGTGCGCCGCTCGTCACCCGTGACGAAAAGATCCGTGCATACGCGCACGTCAAGACACTTTGGTGACGGTCATGGGCACGTCGGCCGAATCGCAACACCGACACATCCGCATGCCACTCGACAGACGATTCGTCTGACGGAACCGATGACGGCGATCACGCGAAGCCGTCCATGACCGATCGACGCTTTACCTCGCACCCGCTTCACGTATTACCCGTCGGACTAGCGGCATTGGCCGTTCAGCGACCGCGATTGAACCGTGATGTAACGAGAATCGCACTCCATAAACGGCCCCGTCGAGGAAACCATGCTCGACGAACGCGCCCGCCGACATTCTTTCCGACGACAACGCCCCCGCGTCGGTAACATCCGCACTTGCCGATCCCCGCCCGCTCCCGCACAATCGGGCCACCTGCCTTCCCTCCCCCCGCGCCGATGTCCTATGCGTCACTCGCCACCGGCGTCCTGCTCGCCGGCGGTCTCGGTCAACGCTTCGACCCAAGCGGTCTGCACAGCAAGCTGCTCGCGCGGCTTCCCGACGGCACGCCGGTTGCGGTCGCCGCCGCCCGTCATCTGGCGGCGGCCACGGCCGAGGTGATCGCCGTCGTGCGTCCCGGCGCCGAAAAACTCGCGATTTTGCTGAACGACGCCGGCTGCCAGGTCGTCTATGCGCCCGACGCGATGCGCGGCATGGGCGCGAGCCTGGCAGCCGGTGTTCGCACCTCGCCGGACGCGCCCGGCTGGCTGGTCGCGCTCGGCGACATGCCGTGGATCGCGGCATCCACCTACGAAGCGGTCACACGCGCCCTCGACGCCGAGGACGCATCGATCGTCGCCCCCGTGCACCGCGGCGTGCGCGGCCATCCGGTCGGCTTTGCCGCGCACCACTACGAGGCGCTCGCCGCGCTGGACGGCGACACGGGCGCCCGCGCGCTGTTCGCCAGCGCGCCGGTGAACCTGCTCGAGGTCGACGATCCCGGCATCCTGCGCGACGTCGATACGCCCGCCGATCTGCGCTGACCCCGGCGCGCGCCGGCCGCACCCGCATCGTGGCGCTGTTTGCGCGCGATCCGGCGCGATACCTGCAGCGGCTCGCCTGTCGCCGGCAATCCGCATGCCGCCGCGAGAATCCCCCGGCAAACAGCCGCCCGATTGCCTATAACGGAGACGAGACGCGCCCGCCGCGCCACCGCCGTCACGCCTTGCGCGAGTTCCCCATGGACCACACGACCCCGATGCCCGAGCCCCCGGCCGACCCGAACCGCGATCCGGAAGACGATCCGCTGTCACCGCCGCCACCGGGGCATCCTCACGACAATCCGCAGCAACCCAACGGACCGCCAAGCAAGGATCCTGTCTAGCCGGCATCCGCCCGCGCCATCGGACCTGCTCCGGCACTCGCCCTGACAAACGACACGGCCGCTGCCGCGGCTACGCCGCCGCGCCTTCCCGCGCTACGCGCACCTCGTACGTCTTGAGGTGGTTGTACGCGATCCGCAGCAGCGACAACGCATCCGCCGCCTGCGGGTCGCGGCGCGCGAGCAGGTCGCCGATCACGTGATCGGCTTCGACCCGCGCGCGATTTTCGACGTCGCGCAGCATCGACGCGGTCAGCGGCGACGGCGTCAGCACCATCCGTTGCATCCGCTCGACCGCGGCGGGATCGGGCCGGTAACCGTTGTGCGCGGCGATCGCGCTGCATTCGTCGAGCATCGTCTCGAGCAGGCGGCGGCCGTCCGGCGCGGCCAGAATGTCGCCGATCGAACCGCGAAACAGCGACGTGCTCGCCGCGAGCGTCGCGAGGAACACCCACTTGTCCCACATCCGCGCGGCGATGTCGTCGCTGAGCGTCGCATCGAAGCCAGCGCCGCCGAGCACGTCGGCCACCGCGCGCACGCGCGCCGATTCGCCGCCGGCGAGTTCGCCGAACGACAGCCCTGCCGTGTCGTTCAGGTGCACGACCCGCTGTTCGCGATCGAGCGTCGCCGCGATCACGCACAGGCCGCCAAGCACCTGCGCGGCACCGAACCGTTCGCGCAGCACGTCGAGGTGGCGCATCCCGTTGAGCATCGGCACGATCAGCGTCGACGGCCCGACGAATGGCGCGAACGATGCAATCGCATCGTCGAGGCTGTAGGCCTTGCAGCTCAGCAGCACCAGGTCGAACGGCCCGGCCGTGTCGCTCGCGCGCACCGTCTGCACGTTCGCGAGCGTCAGGTCGCCGCGCGGGCTGCGAATCAGGAGCCCGTCGCGCGCGAGCGCGGCCGCGCGGCCGTCGCGCACCAGGAACGTCACGTCGCGCCCCGCCGCCGCGAGCCGGCCGCCGAAGTATCCGCCGACCGCGCCGGCCCCCACCACCAGAATTCGCATCGTTGCCTCCTTTCAGGTTCGTTCGCCGCCGTGCGCCCGACCGTCGGGCACGGCGCGCCGTCGCCCGACAGTATAGCGACGCCGAATATGTATATGCATAGATGCCCGCACCGCGCTCACCGGTATCGGGCCGCTGCCGTTTCTAAGGGATTTCCCGCCTACGGCAACGTTCGTTGCATGCCGTCAACGAGTTATCCCGTCACGCCGTTCCGGCGCGCCTGTTCGACCGACCGACCTCACTACCCATGCGCACCCTTTCCCTGAATCAGAAACTCGCCTCGATGATCGTCATTCTGTGGCTCGGTCTGCTCGTGATCGCCGGCATCGGCGCGTGGCAGACGCGCGCGTCGATGATCACGGACCGCCGCGATCAGCTTGCGTCGCTGGTCGCGCAGGCGACGAACGTCGCCGACCACTACTACAAGCTGTCGCAACAGAATGCATTGCCGGAGGCCGACGCGAAGCAGAAGGCGCTCGAGGCGATCGCCGCGATGCGCTACGGCACCGACGGCTACATCTCGATCAACGATTCGAAGCCGGTGATCGTGATGCATCCGATCAAGAGCGAGCTCAACGGCAAGGACGTGTCGAATTTCGCGGATCCGAGCGGCAAGCATCTGTTCGTCGAGATCGTGAAGGCCGGCAACATGGAAGGCGGCAAGGGTTTCGTCGAGTATCTGTGGCCGAAGCCGGGTGCCGACAAGCCGCAGGACAAGACCAGTGCGGTGCAGCGCTTCGCGCCGTGGGACTGGTATCTCGTGACGGGCATGTACATGGACGACGTGCGGTCGGCCGTGCTCGCGAGCGTCGGCCGCTGGCTCGCGATGACGGCCGTGCTCGGCGCGATCGCGACCGCCGTGATGGTGCTCGTGCTGAAAAGCGTGCGCGCGAACCTCGGCGGCGAACTCGAAGTGGCGCTCGACGCCGCGCGGCGCATCGCGCAGGGCGACCTGACCGCGCGCGTGAACGTCAAGCATGACGACCGCGGCAGCCTGCTGCATGCGCTGCACACGATGCAGAGCGGACTGATCGACATGGTGTCGCGCGTGCGGATGGGCACGGAGAACATCAACGTCGGCGCGAGCGAGATCGCGTCGGGCAACACCGACCTGTCGCAGCGCACCGAAGAACAGGCGGCCGCGCTCGTGCAGACCGCGTCGAGCATGGATCAGATGACCGCGAACGTGAAGCAGAACGCGGACAGCGCCGCGCAGGCCGCCACGCTCGCCGGTCAGGCCGCGCAAGTCGCGACGCGCGGCAGCGAGGTGGTCGACGATGTCGTGCGCACGATGAACGAGATCACCGACCGCTCGCACAAGATCGGCGACATCATCGGCGTGATCGACGGAATCGCGTTCCAGACCAACATCCTCGCGCTGAACGCGGCCGTCGAAGCGGCGCGCGCGGGCGAACAGGGCCGCGGCTTCGCGGTGGTCGCGGCCGAGGTGCGCTCGCTCGCGCAACGCTCGGCCACGGCAGCGAAGGAGATCAAGTCGCTCATCGAGTCATCGAACGAAACCGTCGAGCACGGCGCGACGCTCGTCACGAACGCGGGCGAGACGATGGCCGAGATCGTGCAGTCGGTGCGGCGCGTGAACGAGATCCTCGACGAGATCAGCCATGCATCGCGCGAGCAGAGCGCGGGCATCGAGCAGGTCAACCGTGCGGTAGGCGAGATGGATCAGGTCACGCAGCAGAACGCGGCACTCGTCGAGGAAGCCGCGGCGGCCGCGCATTCGCTGCGCGACCAGGCCGAAGCGCTGCGCGACGCCGTTACGCGGTTCGCATTGCCGGCTTGACGGCCGGGGTCCTGCCCCGCCCTTCCGCGCGTGTCGCGCCGGAGGGCGGGAGTGGCGTGTACCTCAACACGGCCAACCGCTGAATCCGCTTCCGTTCGGCGTCGCGGTTGGCGGCATCTCGAAGCCAGACCCGTTGGAACTGTCGACCGGTCATGTGTCCAGTCGATCGCGTTCCGACACGTCGCGAATCCGCAAGCAAAGCAATCACGCCACAGCGCTGCCTTACGTCACCACGAATAGCCTTGCATGCCGTAATCGGTGTCGTGTCGACGCCCCCACCAAGGGAGGTACGCGTTGTTTCCACCGCGTGCGCGGAACCAGTCTTGGTCCGGATCGATCGGAGTGAGCTCCGACGGTGGTCTGACGACGACGGCGACGGGGTGCTCGGGGTCGGTCGTGCCGGCGACCAAGGCGTTGCCGCCGAAGTGGTTGATCCGGCCGATTGCGAGTGCGACATCGGTCAATGCGCTGCCGGTTCCCATGTCGCCGAGCAGGGCGGCCGTGTTGAAGGTCTGATTCGTGTGGTCGTATTCAGGGAGGGTTTCGGTCAAGGTCCGCGCGAGCGAGACAACGCGTAACGACGCTGCGTCGCTGGGTACACCTGCGTCGTGGACGATGTAATTCAGGTCAGTGACCGCGACGCCGGCATTGCGTGCTGCTTCATCGATCGTGGCTTTCCATGCCTGCACCGTTCGCGTCGTGCCGACCTTCGGCGAAAAATCGTGCGTGTTGCCGGTTGCGGCCTTGCCGATCCAGGCGAGCGGTTCGCGCTCGGTGTTGAAGTTCGGGCCGGCGAGAAAAAGCACGACGAGGTTTTCGTTGATCTGCGCATCCGTGGGCGGGAAGTTCGGGGCGTCCCAGTTCATCGCCCAGACGGTCTTGTCAGGGTTCGCCTGCAAGTAGTCCAGCGCGTTGTTCAGCGACGTGAAGCCGGCGTTTGCGCCGCCTTGGGTGATTTGCACGTCCGGAGGCGTATCGCGGCTCCAAAGCGTCTTCGGTGATGGCGGCCCAATCTCGAAGAAGTTCATCATCCGATCGACCATGCGCGACTTGGCAAAGGCCGGATCGAGTCGGGGTGGAACGGCAACTTCGACTCGCGTACCGGCCAGCTCGCGCCAGTCCTCCGAGTTCTCGGCCTTTACCGTATAGAAATACTTCGCGTTGCTGGCATAGCGCGATCGCATCAACAACAGCATTTCATCAACGTACTTGGCATAGAACCCTTTGAACGTCTCCTTTCCGCGGTTTCCGTAGACGAGCGCCCCGATCGATCGGAGGGACGAGAACTTTTCGGGCTTCGTGCGCACCATGTCATCATCCTTGTTCGGTGCGGCAAGTCCTTGCGTCCACAACAATTGCCATTCGGTCGGATAGTCCATGCGTTGCAGCGGATTCAACCAAATCAGGCCGACCACCTGCGCGACGAAGGGCTTAGCCGTCTCTTCAATTGCTGACGCCGCATTTCCTACAGGCTCCCGGGCAGATGTGGCATGTGTTGAACGCATCATGGCCGTTGTGAACAGAAACACCATAAGCGTGGCCAAGCCGGGAAATACACGGAATCGCTTCATTCAATCTCCTGTTGCGACGCGGCGATCTCGTTGACACGCAACGTGCCGCCGCGCTGGTTTGCATCACCACGAATAGCCTTGCATTCCGTAGTCGGTGTCGTGTCGACGTCCCCACCAAGGGAGGTACGCGTTGTTTCCACCGCGTGCGCGGAACCAGTCTTGGTCCGGATCGATCGGAGTGAGCTTCGACGGTGGTCTGACGACGACCGCGACGGGGTGCTCGGGGTCGGTCGTGCCGGCGACCAAGGCGTTGCCGCCGAAGTGGTTGATCCGGCCGATTGCGAG
>NZ_QTQJ01000042.1:0-61190 GCF_003853795.1 Burkholderia sp. Bp8991
CCCGTGCCGGCGACCGCGTCCGGGCACGCGCCGGCGACCGCGCCGCTACGGCCCGCCACCGCCCCGGCCGGCGGCGGGACCGGCCCGTCCGGTTCCTGCCGGGCTGTGCCGCCGCCCGGGCGCACATCCCCGTCGTCGTGCCCGCCGCCGCCCGCGCGGTGCGACCGTCCGAAGAGCCTGAACATCGCCGGTCCGCGCGCTTACGCGTGCGCCGGCTGCTGGGCGCCCGCATCGGCTCCGGCCGGCGCGGCCGCCTTGCCGCCGGCACCCGACGCATCGCCGACCAGCTTGCCGTCGGTCGGTGTCGCCGGCAGCGGCTTCACGTCCTTCGCGTTGCCTTCGGTGACGACCGGCTTGGTCGCCGCTTCGGTCAGGAAGTCGATCACCCGCATCAGCGCTTCGGGCGGCGACTGGCGCTTCACCTGTGTATGGATCGAGTATTTCGCGCGCGTGTCGGTGCTGCGCGTCTGCTCCGCCTTGTGCGACACGCGCCCGGACACGCTGACGCTGATCGGCCCCCAGCCGAACTTCGCCTGGAATTCGCCGCCGGCTTCGGTCGACGACGACGACTTCTCGGACTGCGTGATCTCCATCTCGAAGTCGATCGTGCCTTCCTCGATCGCGATGATCGGATGGACGATCGCCGCGAGCAGCGGGATGCGCATCGTCTTCTGCACGACGCCTTTCGACACGCCGCTTTCGTCCACCAGCGTCTCGTCGTAGTCGAACTGGACGGCCACGGCCTTGCCCCCCTGGATGCAGACCTGCATCAGGAAATCCGCGTAGCTCTTTGCGGCCTGCGTCTGCGCGCTGATCATCGCCTTTAACGGGCCGGCGATCATTTGGTCCATGGGTAAAGCGTTAATCACCGAGCCAATGAAATTCGCGTCCATGAATAAACTCCTCTTCGTGTTGAAGACAACGGAAATTCGCTGTCGTTATTCACATTAGGAAATTGAAGACGTTTACCAAATATGACGTCCGTCACGTCCGGCGGCCCGGGCCGGCGCGCGGCGGGCATCGATACGCGCGGCGGGGCGCGGCGTGGACGAATTAGGCCATTCGTCACGGAGCGACGGGCCTAGTGCGCGGTGCGTAAAACAGCGGTAAAAAAAACGCCGGGTAGGGAAGCAAAAAATCCTAAACCGAGCATCCCGATTTCGAGGAAACCGCGCAATGAACGTTCTGATGATCGATAGCCCGCCGTTATTCGTCGCGGGCGTGGCGGACGTACTGTGTAAACGCGATGTCGACTGGCATGTGTGGTCGGCCCGCCGTCCCGAGGACGTCTTGCGCTTGCGCGACGCGTTGCTGCCCGGGACGGTCGAGGCGATCACGATCGAATGCGGCGAGCACGCCGCGCGGCCCAGCTGGCCGAGCGTGCTGAACGAGACGTTCGCCGGCGCGCCGTGGCTGTGCGTGGTGGCCGCCGTGTGCCGCCGCACGATTGCCGATGCGCTGCTGGCGGGGGCGGCCGGCATCATCGACCGGCACGCGAGCGCGGACGAATTCGCGGATGCGCTCGGCCGCGTCGCGGCCGGCGCGATCTACGTGCCGCCGAACGACGGCGGCGCGACGCAGGCGCCCCCGGGCGGCGTGCCGGCCGGCGACGATCGCGCATTCGAGCGCCTCACGCCGCGCCAGCGCGACGTGCTGCGGCTGCTGGCCGAAGGCAAGTCGAACAAGCAGATCTGCCGTGTACTGAATGTCGCGGAGGGCACGATCAAGAACCATCTGTACGCGTTGTTCCGCCAGATCGGCGTGAGCAACCGGACGGAGGCTGCATTGTGGCTTGCGCGCCACGTGCCGTCGGAACCGGCGGCATTTGCGTTCGCGCCGGCCTGCAGTTCGCCCGGCTGACGCCGGTCGCGGCCAGCGCCGGCGTGTGCCGGCATCCGGTGTCGCGTTGCGTTGGCGTCGATACGGCCGGGGCGGGTTGTTCGGGCCGGTCATCGGCAGCGGTGAATCCGCGTGGCCGAGTGCATCGCACGCGCGTGACGACGCGCGTGCCGGAAAGCGGCGCAAGGGGGCGCGCTTGCCGCGCGCCCCGTTGCTCCGTTGCCCCGTTCGGCGGTGGCCGCCGACATCGGGCGCCGGCGTGCTTACGCGACGTGCGCGACGCCGTATTGCGAGGACAGGTAGCGCCGGATATCGGCCGGCGAATCGATGAAGCGGCGGCCGTTGTGTTCGCGAATCGCGACCGTGTCATCGATCGGTGCCGGCCCGTCGCCGAGCACGAGCACCGGTGCCGACTGGTTGTCCTCGCCGATCAGCGCGACGATCGGCCCGCGCGGCCGCGGCGCGTCGATGTACTCGACCGCGACGGCGTCGCGCAACTGCGGATAGAAGCTCAGCAGCCCTTCGACGGCAACCGAATCGCCGCAGTAGAACGGACCTTCGGAGTCCTTGAAGAAACCCGGGCGGAGAATGAACAGCGTGTCTTTCATGATGGCCTCGCTATCAGTGGTGGTGGAACGTGGAAAAAAAGAGGGATGCGTGTGACGTGCCCGATGTCAGGCTTCCGCGAGCGCGGCCGCGGCGGCGCGCATTCTCGCGAAACCGGCGTCGAGGTCGGCGATCATGTCGTCCGGATGCTCGAGCCCCGCGTGGATGCGCAGCAGCGGGCCCGCCGCCGCCCATTGCGTCGCGGTGCGGTGACGCGACGGATTCGACGGGATGATCAGGCTTTCGAAGCCGCCCCAGCTGTAGCCCATGCCGAAGCACGTCATGCCATCGAGCAGCGCGCGCACCGCGTCGTCGGGCTGCGGATGCAGCACCAGGCCGAACAATCCGCACGCGCCCGTGAAGTCGCGCTGCCACAGCGCGTGGCCGGCATCGCCCGGCCGGGCCGGATACAGGATCCGGGCGACTTCCGGCTGGCGCGCGAGCCATTCGGTCAGCACGTGCGCGTTGCGCTGATGGCGTTCGAGGCGTACCGACAGCGTGCGTAGGCCGCGCAGCGCGAGATACGCATCGTCGCCGCTGACGCTCATCCCGAGCTGCCGGTAGCAGCGCGTGACCTTCTGCGCGAGCGCCTCGGTCGTCAGGATCACGCCCATCAGCACGTCGGAGTGTCCGGCGATGTATTTGGTCGCCGCGTGAATCGATACGTCGACACCGTGCGAGAACGAGCGGAAGTTCAGCGGCGTGCCCCACGTGTTGTCGAGCAGCACGACCGCGTCGTGCTGGTGCGCGACGCGGCAGATCGCGGGAATGTCCTGCACCTCGAACGTCAGCGAGCCCGGCGATTCGGTAAAGACCGCGCGCGTGTTCGGCCGCATCAGCGATGCGATGCCGGCGCCGATCGACGGATCGTAGTAGGTCGTCTCGATGCCGAGGCGGGCGAGCGTCTCGTCGCAGAACGAGCGGGTCGGGTCGTACACCGAATCGGCCATCAGCAGATGGTCGCCGGGATTCAGTACCGCGAGCAGCGCGGTCGTGATCGCGCTGAGCCCGCTCGGCGTCAATAGCGCGGCATGCGCGCCTTCGAGGCGCGCGAGCGCCTTTTCGAGCGCCCGCGTGGTCGGGCTGCCGTGGCGTCCGTAGGCGAGCGGCGTGCCGCGTACCGCATCGAGCGCGTCGGTGCCGTGAAAGAGCAGCGTCGACTGGCGATACACGGGCGGATTCACCGGGGAGCCGGGCTGGCCGTGCGCGCGGCCTTCGTGAGCAAGCAGGGTGTCGGTCGAGTGCAGTGAGTTCAAGATGTCGTCCTTTGAAAGTCGGTCAAGCCGGGTGAAGCCGTCGCGCGGTCAGTGCAGGATCTTGTCGAGGAAGTCGCGCGCGCGTTCGGAGCGCGGCGCGGCGAAGAACGCATCGCTCGCCGCGTCTTCGACCACCGTGCCCTGGTCCATGAAGATCACGCGATGCGCGACCTTCCTCGCGAAACCCATCTCGTGCGTGACGCATACCATCGTCATGCCGTCGCGCGCGAGTTCGACCATCACGTCGAGCACTTCGTTGATCATCTCGGGGTCGAGCGCGGACGTCGGCTCGTCGAACAGCATCGCGACGGGGTTCATCGACAGCGCGCGCGCAATTGCAACGCGTTGCTGCTGGCCGCCGGACAACTGCCCCGGATACTTGTTTGCATGCGCCTTCAGGCCGACGCGATCGAGCAGCTTCATCGCGTTTTCGAACGCTTCGTCCTTGCGGCGGCCGAGCACCTTGACCTGCGCGAGCGTCAGGTTGTCGGTGATCGACAGGTGCGGAAACAGCTCGAAATGCTGGAACACCATGCCGACGCGTGCGCGCAGCTGCGCGAGTTTCGCGGCGGGATCGCCGAGCCGCGTGCCGTCGACGACGATGCTGCCTTTCTGGAATGGCTCGAGGCCGTTGATCGTCTTGATCAGCGTCGACTTGCCGGAGCCCGACGGCCCGCAGACGACGACCACTTCGCCTTTCGATACCGACGCGCTGCATGCGGAAAGGACCTGATGCTTGCCATACCACTTGGAAACGTTGTCGAGCGTAATCATGGTTGTCCGTGATTGAGGTTCGGGTTGAATGGCGTACGCATGCTCAATGCGCGGACGGCAGCGAGAGGCGCGTCTCGACGCGGCCCTGCAGGCGCGTGAGCAGCGTGCTCAGCACCCAGTAGATCGCGGCGGCGGCGACGTAGAGCGGCAGCGGCTGGAACGTCGCGGCGATCACTTCCTGCGTCGAGCGCAGCAGCTCGGTGACGGTGATCACGGAGACGAGCGACGTGTCCTTGATCAGGCTGATCAGCGTGTTGCCGAGGCTCGGCACCGCGAGGCGCAGCGCCTGCGGGCAGACGATGTAGCGCAGGGTCTGCACATGCGTGAGGCCGAGGCTGTGCGCGGCCGCCCATTGCCCGCGGCCGATGCCCAGGATCGCGCCACGCATGCTTTCCGACAGGTAGGCGCCGGCGTTGAGCGTCAGCGTGAAGATGCCGGCCGTCGTCGGGTCGAGCGTGATGCCGAGATCGGGCAGCCCGTAGTAGACGACGAACATCTGCACGAGCAGCGGCGTGCCGCGCATCAGGCTGACGTAGCCCTGCGCGAGCCCGGACGCGAGCCGGTTGCTGCCGATCCGCATGATCGCGACGACGAGCCCGACGACGAGGCCGAGCGCCATCGACGCCACCGCGAACTTCAGCGTGAACAGCGCGCCCTTCGCCATCACGGGCAGGGTTTGAATGACCAGATCGAGTGCTTCCATCGCGTGTATCCTGATTGTGTGTCGTGTGCCGATTGTGGGTCGGCCAGGTGGCGGCCGGCCCGCGCGTTCGTGCGCGCGGGCGCGTGGCGGCTGCGTTATTGCGTGATGGGCTTCGTCGTGTCCGAGCCGAACCATTGCATCGAGATCTTCTTCAGCGTGCCGTCCTGTTGCAGCGACGCGAGCGCGTCGTCGATCGCCTTGGCGAACTTCGGATTGCCCTTGCGGAACGGGATGCCCATCCGGTCCTCGCCGCCGGCGAGCACGGAACCCGGGCGCAGCGGCAGGTGCGAGTTCTTGATCAGGTAGCTCAGCATCAGGCGGTCGTTGACCGCCGCGTCGATACGGCCGGCCGCGAGGTCGCGCAGGTTCTCCGGCGTGCCCGGATAGACCTGCAGATCGATCGCGGGCACCGTCTTCACGAGATCGACGTAGTTGCTGCCCATCGTCACGCCGACCTTCTTGCCCTTCAGCTCGTCGAGCGACTTGAACGCACGCGAGTCGTTCTGGCGTTGCAGCAGCTGCGCGGACGAATACACATACGGCGGGCTGAAGTCGAGCGCCTGCTGGCGCGACGGCGTGATCGCGACCTGGTTGACGATCACGTCGAACTTGCCGGCCTGCAGCCCGGCGAGAATCCCGCTCCATTCGGTCGTGACGAACTGCGGCTTCACGCCGAGCCGCGCAGCGACCGCCTTCGCGACGTCGACGTCGAACCCTTCGAGTTGCCCTTCGGCATTGCGATAGTCGAACGGCGGGTAGGTGCCTTCGAGCGCGATCTTCAGCACGCCGGCCTGCTTGACGGTGTCGAGCAGGTCCGCCGCGTGCGATGCCGTGGCCGCTACGCAGAGGAGGGCGGCGGCGAGGCCTTGCTTGAGCGTCGGGGTGAAGGGCTTCATGGTTTTCTCCTGGGTTGTTGCCGAAACGTCGTGGTCGAAAAATTCAGGGTGAGCGCGTCCGCGGCGACGGGCGGTGTCGCCGTGGGCGGGAAGCGGGCCGCGGTTGAACGCGGCGCGGGAAAAGGGCGGCGAAAGGCGGCGCGAGCCGTGTGCCGCGATGCGTTACGGCATGCGTTCGCGCACGGTGGCGTAGTGGTGCGCGGCGAAGAGTTCAAGCATCGTGTTCATGAGTGCCCGTGCTGCTGCGAATGAGATAGACCGGCTGCATCGTCGATGCGTATCCGGTGGCGCAAATGCCGAACGACTGAGGGCAATCTTAGTTTTGTCAAAAAGGAAAGTGCTTCCAAAAACGCACGGATTTTCCACGCGGCGTGGAATATTTTTCTCCGCGCATGGAATCCGGTGCAAGCGATCTGCTGCGGTTGCATGGGGTGCGCAGCATCAGGTGCTACGGCGTGGTCGAGCGGTTGCCCTGAGGGCAACCGCCGAAAAGCAAAACGGCCAGGCATGCCGGTAGCGGCAAGCCTGGCCGTTGGCGTCCGGTTTGACGAACGCGGCGCGAATGCGCGTGTTACTCGAACGTTTCGAGCGCGAGCAGTTCGTCGATCGTCTGCCGGCGGCGGATCAGCCGCGGCGTGCCGCGATCGACGAGCACCTCCGGCGCGAGCGGCCGGCTGTTGTAGTTCGAGGACATCGACGCGCCGTAGGCGCCCGCATCGTGCAGGAACAGCAGGTCGCCGATCTGCGGCTGCGCGAGCTTGCGGTGCGTGACCACGCCGCCCGCGTCCTGCGTGAACACGTCGCCGGACTCGCACAGCGGCCCCGCGATCGCGATGTCGACGAGCGGCCGGCCGGCCGGCAGCGCGCCGTCCTGCGTGTGGACGGACACCGCGTGGTAGCTGCCGTACATCGACGGACGCATCAGGTCGTTGAAGCCCGCGTCGATCAGCACGAAGTCGTGCTTCGGACGGCGGTTCACGGCCTGTACTTCGGTGACGAGCGTGCCGGCCTCGGCAACGAGGAAGCGGCCCGGTTCGATCTCGATGCGCACCGCGTGGCCGAGATGCCGTTCGATCCGCTTGCGCGCGGCATCCCACTGGCTGAAGTAGTGACCGACGTCGACGCGCGGCTCGCCGTCGCGATACGGAATCGACAGCCCGCCGCCGGCGGAGATCGCTTCGATGTCGTGGCCGAGCGACGTGACGAGGTCGACCATCGCATCGCACACCTGCGACAGGTGGCCGTAGTCGACGCCCGAGCCGATATGCATGTGGATGCCGACCAGCTTCAGCCCGTACTGGCGCACGATCTCGATCGCGCGCGGCACGTCGTCGATCCAGATCCCGTGCTTGCTCTGCGGGCCGCCGGTGTTGGTCTTGTTGCTGTGGCCGTGGCCGAAGCCGGGATTCACGCGCAGCCACACGCGATGGCCGGGAGCATGCTCGCCGACGCGCGCGAGCATGTCGAGCGAGCCGGCGTTCACGGTCACGCCGTGCTTCAGCACGGCCGCGAGCGTCGGACGGTCGATCAGGTCGGCCGTGAACACGACGCCTTCCGGCTCGCCCGCCGGACTGAACCCGGCCGCGAGGCTGCGTTCGATCTCGCCGAGCGACACGGCGTCGACGCACGCGCCTTCCTCGCGCATCAGCTTCAGGATATGCAGGTTCGAGTTCGCCTTCTGCGCATAGCGGATCACGTCGAACTGGCGCAGTTGGGCGATGCGGTCGCGGATGACGTCGGCGTCGTACACCCACAGCGGGGTGCCGTATTGCTGCGCGAGCGTCGCGAGCTGGCGGGAATCGAGGGACATGGCGGATGAATCGGATCGAATGAACGGACAGCTTGAATGATGCGCCTGAATGTCTATACAGTAAAATGCCTGTTTGTCGACATTCGATTCATTTTTGATATAGGCGGCCATGCTCACACACCGGCACATCGAGGTCTTCCGCGCGCTGATGGTCACCGGCAGCACGACGCGCGCGGCCGAGATGCTCTATACGTCGCAGCCCACGATCAGCCGCGAGCTCGCGCGGATGGAGCAGGTGGTCGGCTTCGCGCTGTTCGAACGCTCGCATGGCCGGCTGCGGCCGACGATGGCCGCGCTCACGCTGTTCGACGACGTGCGGCTCGCGTATGTGGGGCTCGAGCGCGTCGCGGCGACGGCCGCGCGGCTGCGCGAGTTTCGCGACGGTCAATTGTCGGTGATCGCGCTGCCGGCGTTTTCTCATGCGATCCTGCCCGGCGCATGCCGGCGCTTTCACGACGCGCATGCGGGCGTCAGCGTGTCGGTCGCGACGCAGGAGTCGCCGGTGCTCGAAGAGTGGCTGACCGCGCAGCGCTACGATGTCGGGCTGACCGAGCACGACGTCGCGCCGGCCGGCACCGTGCTCACGCCGCTGCTCGAAGTCGACGAGGTGTGCGTGCTGCCGGACGGCCATCCGCTGCTCGCGCAGCGCGCGATCGATCTCGCGGATCTCGCCGATCGCCCGTTCGTGAGCCTGTCGCTGAACGACCCGTACCGGATCCTGATCGACGAGGCGTTCGCGCAGCTCGGTGTCGCGCCGCGTTCGGTGGTCGAGACGCCGTCGGCCGTGTCGGTGTGCGCGTTCGTGCGGCAGGGGCTGGGCGCCGCGATCGTCAATCCGCTGACCGCGCTCGATTTCGTCGGGCGCGACCTGCACGTGCGGCCGCTCACGCGCTCGTTTCCCTACCGCGTCAGTATGATCGTGCCCGAGCACCGGCCGAAGAGCCTGCTCGTCGACGCATTCGCCGAAGCGCTGCGTGGCGAAGCGCAGGCGATTCGCGAGCGGCTCGCCGCGCTGCCCGGCTGACGAGGGCCGTATGATGGGCGTTTCGCTGCGCGCAGCCTGCTCCTCTTCGTCATCTTCACGGAAACGGAACCCGTCATGACCGACGCTGCATCTTCCCCCGGACAACCGACGCTCACCGGCGAGCGCATCGCGCTGCGGCCGCTCGAAGCATCCGACCGGCAGGCTTTGCTCGATGCGGCGGCGGACGGCGAGCTGTGGAACCTGAAGGTCACGGTCGTGCCGGGCGAGGAGACGGTCGACGCCTATCTCGACACGGCGCTGCAAGGCCGCGCGGCCGGCACCGTGATGCCGTTCGTGATCGTCGAGCGTGCGTCGGGCCGCGTGATCGGCAGCACGCGTTTCTGGAAGATCGACCGCAAGAACCGCAAGCTCGAGATCGGTCATACGTGGCTGAGCGCATCGGCGCAGCGCACGCGCGCGAATACCGAAGCGAAATGGCTGCTGCTCGCGTATGCGTTCGACACGCTGCACTGTGTGCGCGTGCAGTTCACGACCGACGAGCTGAACGAGAAGTCACGCGCGGCGATTCTGCGGCTCGGTGCGAAGCAGGAAGGGATCGTGCGTCACGAGCGGATCATGCCCGATGGCCGAAAGCGCAATTCGGTACGCTTCAGCATCATCGACGACGAATGGCCGGAGGTGAGCGAGCGGTTGCGGGCGAAGCTCGCGACCTGACGCGAGGCGGGTGCCGCGTGCGTCGCGCCGCCGCAAAGGAGGCGGCGACGCGACGAGGGGGGAAGCGGCGTGCCGCGCGCGGTGCGCGGCGGGCAGCGCGTTACTGCGCCGATGCGAGGTGATGACGCTGCGCGAGCTTCTGCGCGGCCGCGTAGTGCGCCTGCAGGATCGGCAGCGCCTGGCGCGCGACTTCCTTCAGCTTCGTGTCGCGGCCCGACGCGATTTCGGCCTGGAATGCCGAGATCGTCTTCTGCTGGCCGGCGAGCGCGACCTGCTCGATATACGCCTTGTCGAATTCCGCGCCGCGCAGGGTCTTGATGCTGTCCAGCACGGCCGTGTCGGGATCGTTGGCCGGCACGTCGACGCCGCGCGGGCTGGCCGCGCGCATCGCCTGGATGATCTTCTCATCGTCGGTCGACACGCGTTGCGCGAACGCCTTCACCTGGCTGTCCGACGTGCGCGAATCGGCGATGCGTGCGGCGTCGTGCTGGGTCGACACGGTTTTCGTGCCGTCGTTGATGAAGGCCTGGTCGGCTTCGTGGATGCGCGTCTGCGTGGCGGCGGCCGGTGCGGACGGCGCCGGTTGCGCGGTTTGCGCGGTCGCCGTCACGGCGACGAGAAGCAGGCCAGCGGCAGACAATGCAAGGCGCGAGACTTGGGGGAAGCGGTTCATGGGACCTCCTTTCGATCGGGGCTCTGATTAACGGACGGATCGCGTGATCCGCAGCTGTGCGAGAGACCGGGCGCGCCCGGGCCGGGCTCGATCGCCGCTCTGCCGCGGCGGCGTTCGAAGTGTTTCCCGGCCCGACTGATTCTAGGAGAGCGCCCAGGTAGCAGGTGCAACTGCGCTGTGGTTTGTGTAACGGTTGGTAAGACGAAACGATGGATGCGCGCGCGGCCAGGTAGGGCGTACCTGTTGCGTGCATCGTGGCGGCAATTTTTGCGTGCGCGGCGTGCATGCGATCGCTGCAATGCGCGCGCATGTCATCGACGTTTCATCGTTTCGCGGGCGGGTTGTTTCGCGATTCGTCGAATCGAGCGCGCGATTCGTACGGCGTCCTCACACGCGATCGAGCAATGCGTCGAGACGCGGCAGCAACGGCGTCGCGCAATGCGCCTGCAGCGCGTCGGGCGCCGTGTAACCCCATGCGACACCTTGGAATGCGATACGCGCGCGGCGCGCCGCTTCGGCATCGCGGATCTCGTCGCCGACATACAGCACGTCGTCGGGCTGCATGCCCGCTTCGCGCACGAGCGCGCGCAGCCGGCGCGCCTTGCCGAACAGCGGAATGCCGCACGCGAACGTGTCGACGCAACGGCTCGCGTGCGGGCCGAGCCGGTCGCGCACGATGTCCTCGGTGTTCGACGTCGCGATCGCGATGCG
Source organism: Burkholderia sp. Bp8991 (assembly GCF_003853795.1). Classification (NCBI taxonomy): domain Bacteria; kingdom Pseudomonadati; phylum Pseudomonadota; class Betaproteobacteria; order Burkholderiales; family Burkholderiaceae; genus Burkholderia; species Burkholderia sp. Bp8991. Next base: position 10,968 of record NZ_QTQJ01000042.1, read on the forward strand.
GATGCCGCGTGCGGCGAGCGCGTCGAAGGTCGCGTCGACGCCGGGGAACAGCTTTACGTGCGCGATGCGCGGCCGCATCAGCCGGCGCATGTCGAGCGTCACACGCGGCACTTTCCACATCGGCACCTCGAGCGCGCGGATGATCTCGCGCGCCGACATGCCGCGCAGCGCGGGGCGCAGCTCGGGCGTCGCGTCGCGAAAGCCGTGCAGGCGCGATGCCTCCGTGAGCGCCGCGAGAAAGCAGTCGAGCGAATCGGCGAGGGTGCCGTCGAAGTCGAACGCGATGAGTCGATAAGGCATGAAGCGATGCCGCGAGTTGATCGAGCCGGTGACGATATCACCGAATCGAGCCGCGTGGCCCGTGCGAGCGGTTGGGTCCGCGGCGAAGCGGGATGGTCGGGCAGCTTCCTTGCATCGGACGGAATGCCGCCCGCGAAACGCGGTGCATGACATAACGGGCATGAAAGCCCGGTATGCTGTCGACGCTATCGTTTCCCCCCGTTTCCTTCGTCCGGACTTCCCTGAAATGAAAATCGCCCGTGCCCGTTCTGCGATGTGGATGCTCGGTGTGTTCGTCGCGCTGACGTCCGCGACGCCCGCGGCCGCCGCCGCGGAGAAGCGCTGCGGATGGCTCGAGAATCCGACGCCGGCCAACTGGTGGCTCGTCGACAAGGACAACAGCTGGACGCTGTCGACCCAGGGCAGCCCGCCGGTGCCGGGCCTCGACGAGATGCCGGACATGTCGACACGCGGCTGGGTCGTCACCAATGCGGGGATGCACGGTTACGGCTGCGCGTGCCTCGACCTGGAAATCGACCCGCGCACCCGCGAGGTGACGCGGATCGTGGCGGCCCGGCCGCTGCCGCTGAAGCGGTGCAAGGCCGATCGGGCGTTGCCGGCGCCTTGAAGAGGCGGGGACGGCGGCGGGATTGGTGCTACGCGTAGTGGTAGCGGCAGGACACGATGCTGATTTGAAGATCGTCCGCTTCGTAGACGAGGCGGTTCGTATCGTCGATGCGGCGGGACCAGAACCCGGACAGGTTGGCCTTCAGCGGTTCGGGTTTGCCGATGCCTTCAAACGGTGTCCGTTGGGCTTCGCGAATGAGCTGGTTGATGCGCTTGAGCGTCTTGCGGTCTTGCCCTTGCCAATAAACGCAGTCGTCCCACGCGTCGGAAGTAAAGAGCACGCGGCGTACGCTCATTCATCGTCCCCCGCCAGCTTGTGCTCTTTCGTCTTGCCCTTGCGCAGTTGCGCGATCGAGCGTTCGAGGTGGGCAACGTTGGCCGGTGAGCGGAGCAGATGAACCGTCTCCATCAGGCTGTCATAGTATTCCTGCGACATGATGACCGCGTTCGGCGCATCGCGACGCGTGATGAGCGTCACGTCCGCGTCGTCGACGACCTGGTCGATGACCGTCTTCAGATTGCTGCGGGCATCCGAAAAGTGAATCGTGCGCATGATTCGCCATACTTGTACTTTGAACCGTACAAGTATGGCATGGGCGTCCATTGTACGGAATGTTGTACATGTCGAGGCGGCATCGCTTGTCGCCCACCCCGCACCGCGCTATCGTTGCTGCTCCCCCAGCCGACCGGAGAGCCGACGTGCCCGCAGACACCCCCGCCCCGCTGAGATTTTCCACCGACAAGCGCGAGCTCGACATCGACGCGATCTTCGATTTCCTGCATCGCGATGCGTACTGGTCGCAGGGCATTCCGCGCGATGTCGTCGAGCGCGCGATCGACGGCTCGCTGTGCTTCGGCGCGTATGTGGGCGACCGGCTCGTCGGATTCGCGCGGCTCGTGACCGACCACGCGACGTTCGCCTACCTGTGCGACGTATTCGTCTTGCCGGCCGAGCGCGGCAACGGCTATGGCCGCGCGCTGATCGACCACGTATTTGCGCAGCCGATGGTGCAGGGCCTGCGCCGCATCATGCTCGTGACGACCGACGCGCACGAACTGTACCGGCCGGTCGGTTTCGGGCCGTCCGCGAATCCCGAACGGCTGATGGAAATCCGCCGCCCCGATATCTACGCGAAACGCTGACGCGCGGCGAGCGCATACAATACGCGCTTTCGTTTTTGCCGAAGGGAAGCAGATCATGACCGAACAGGAAGCCGAACAGCTCGCCACGCATCGTCACTACAAGGGCGGGCTGTATCGCTACATCGGCGTCGCCCGTCATTCCGAAACCGAGGAGTCGGTGGTCGTGTACGAGCATCTGTGGCCGCATGCGCGCGGCTTGTGGGTGCGGCCGGAAGCGATGTTCAACGAGAACCTGCCGGACGGCACGCCGCGTTTTCGCAAGCTGCGCGACTGAACTGAGCACGCCCGCCGATCGCACGACGAGCGGTGCCGGCGCCCGGCCTAGCCGGCGGCGCCCGGCGTGTCGCGCGGCGCGGACTCCCGGTGCATCGCCAGCGCGAAGAAGCGCCGGATTTCGTCCATCAACTCCGCACGCGCCGATGCGAAATCGAAGGCGCGCCGGTTGTCGTGCGCGAAGCGCCGGCGCCACTCGTCCGCCGCATGCCGTGCTTCGCGTGCGCGCAGGTCGTCGAGTTCGGGCGTGCGCAGTGCGTGGTCGGCAATCAGCGTCACGCCGTCGCGGCTGACTTCCAGCAGGCCACCCGCGACGAGCAGCCGGCGGTGCTCGCCGCCCGGTGCGGCAACGAGCGTCACGACGCCGGGCCGCAGCCGCGTGAGCAGCGGCGCGTGATGCGGGTAGATGCCCAGCTCGCCGCTTTCCCCGGGCACGACGACGAAATGTGCGTCGCCCGAATACAGCACGTCTTCCACGCTGAGGATGTCGAGCTTCATCGACGTCGGCATGCGTGCCTCCTTCAGACCGCCGCCGCGCCGGCGACGATCTCGCACAGCTCGGTGGTGATCTGCGCCTGGCGCGTCTTCTGATACAGGTGCCGCAGCTCGCGCAGCACGCGATCGGCGTTCTCCGTCGCGGTCTGCATGCTGAACATCCGCGCGCACTGCTCGCATGCGTAATTCTCGACGACGGCCTGGTAGAGCGTCGCCTCGACGTAGCGCAGCAGCAAGGTATCCACGGCCGGTTTCGGCGCGGGCTCGTACAGATAGTCGGATGTCGCGGTGTCGCCGGGCGGCGTGCCGGTGTCGAGGCCGGTGAGCGGCAGCACCGCGTCGATGCGCGGCGAATACGCGAGCGGGCTCGTCAACCGGTTGTACGCGATGTGCAGTTCGTCCAGTTCGCCGTTGACGAATGCGGTGAGCGGCACGAGCAGCGCGCCGAGCAGCTGCTCGAAGTGCGGCGCGGCGGCGAGGCCGCTCGCGCGGGCGGTGATGGTCGCGCCATGGCGCATCAGCGGCGCAATGCCGCGTGCGCCGATCACGCTGAGTTCGCACGCGACGCCGGCGCGGTTCCAGCGTTCGAGCGCATCCACGCATTCGACCAGCAGCCGCGTATTGAGCGGGCCGCACAGCCCGCGATCGGTGCTCACGACGATCAGGCCGACGCGGCGCACGGGCGTGCGTCTCGCCATCAGCGCGGAGACGTGGCCGGACCGGTCGCGCAGCACGCGCTCGGCCATCTCCCGGATGCGCGCCGCATAGGGCCGGAAATCGCGCGCCCGCCGCTGCGCGACCGCCATCTTGGTGCGGGCCATCATTTCCATCGCCTTCGTGATCTTGCGCGTGGACGAGGTACTGCTGATCTTCGAGCGGATTTCGCGGATGTGCATGTGAGGCGGGGAGGCAGGTCGCCCGGTGTCGCCGGTGCGCTGTGGCGACGCGATGTCGGCCGCGAGGCCGGCAGCGAGGTCGGCGGATATCGCGCCGCGGCCATCGAACTGTCATCGCGCGATTTCATGCTATCGGGATTTCACCTGAAACGATTGACGACGATCAAGCGATCGCTTCCGGTTACGGACCAGAATGGTTTCGCCGATCGTCGCACCGGGCGTTCGATGACCGATTGCCGTCCGCATCGGAAGATCGTTGCGGACGCATCGAAGGACGCAAACGTCATGCATACGACACGGCCGCGCGCGTGACGTGCGATTCGCCGCGGGTGTAGCGCGGACGATCGTCGCGCAGCCCGCGTACGGCTTTTTCCCTTCATGTTCCCAGTAGCCAGGAATTCGATGAATTCGAGCGATACCGATACCGCCCCGCCTTCCGCGACGTCCGCCAGCGCGCCGGCGTTGCCGATCTTCTGGCCGATGGCCGCCGCCGCCGCGATGGTCCGGCTCGGCTCGGCACTCACCGCGCGCAACCTGCGTTTCGTCGCGGAAGAGGAGAAGCTGCATTGCGAGCCGCATCCGGCGCTGGCGTCGCCGAACCGCGCGCTGCTGGAACTGCGCACGATGACGTTCCGCGATTATTCGGTCGCGCCGGCGCACGGGCTGCCGACGATCGTCGAAGCGCCGTATGCGGGACACCGGGCGATGATCGCCGACTATCAGCCGGGGCAGAGCCTGATGCAGACGCTGCGCGAGCACGGCGTGACGCGCGTGTACCTGACCGACTGGCGCTCGGCGACCGAAGACATGCGGGACCTCGAGATCGACCAGTACCTGGCCGAGCTGAACGTCTGCGTCGACGAGCTCGGCGGGCGCGTGAATCTCGTGGGTCTGTGCCAGGGCGGGTGGATGTCCGCGATGTATGCGGCGCGCTTTCCGCACAAGGTCGCGAGCCTCGTGCTCGCGGGCGCGCCGATCGACACGGATGCGGGCGACGGTCCGATCAAGAAGATGGCGCACACCTATCCGACGTCGTTCTACGAGGAACTCGTGACGATGGGCGGCGGCCTGATGCGCGGGCGCTTCATGCTGCGCGGCTGGAAGAACATGCATCCCGACCAGCACTATCTCGCCGAGCACGTCGACCTGTACGAGCACCTCGACGATGCAGACTACCTGCGCAAGCGCGAAGCATTCGCGAACTGGTACGAAAGTCCGATCGACCTGCCGGGGCGCTGGTATCTGCAGGCGATCGTGCAGATCTTCAAGGAGAACCGGCTCGCGAAGGGCACGTTCGTCGCGCTCGGGCGGATGCTCGACCTGAAGGCGATCACGTGCCCCGTTTATCTGCTTGCCGGCGCGGCCGACGACATCACGACGCAGGAGCAGGTGTTCGCCGCGCAGGACCTGGTGGGGACGCCCGCCTCGCAGGTGACGCGCCAGCTCGTGCCGGGCGGGCATATCGGGCTGTTCATGGGATCGCGCACGCTGAAGGACGTGTGGCCGGGCATTGCCCGCTGGATTGCCGCGAAGCGGTAGCGGTTGCAGCGGAGGCCCACCGCGCGGTGGGCATGCGCGGCGGCGACTCGATGCGTCGGCGCGTCGATGGGTCGATGGGTCGATGCGTCGGCGCGTCGATACGGCAACGGTGCCGGCGCGCATGCATGCGGCGGGCGAGCGGTCGCGCCGCCGCGGCAGATCAGCCGCCGAGCAGTGCGTCCGCGAGCGCTGTCGGCGCGTGCCCGACCGTGACTTCCGGCGTGCCATGCCACGCCGCCAGCCGTTTCACGGCCTTCGCGACGTCGGCCGCGAGCCCCGTACCGAACCGCACGCCCGGCTCGACATGCACCGTCTTCAACTCGAACGTGCCGAGCGCGCGATGCGCTTTCGCGTCGACGCGCCCGATCAGTCGGCCGCGATGCAGCACCGGCAGGCAGAAGTAGCCGTAGCGCCGCTTGTGCGCGGGCGTATAGCACTCGATCGTGTAGTCGAACCCGAACAGCGTCGAGGCGCGCCGCCGGTCCCATACCACCGGATCGAACGGCGACAGCAGCGTCGTGACCGTCGAGCGCAGCGTGTCGGCCGCGGCGGCCGGCAGCAGCGCGTCGAGCGAGCGATGCACGTAGGCCGGCTCCTTCCAGTCGGCGACCTCCACCGGGATCAGCTCGCCCGCGTCCGCGAGCCGCTCGAGTTCCGCGCGGTACGAACGGCGCGGCAGCCGGTAGTAATCGGCCACCCAGTCCGCGCGCACGATCCCGAGTGCGCGACACGTGTAGTCGAGCAGCGAGGGCAGCACCGCGTCGCGCGGCGGCAGGTCGCGCGCATCGTCCCAGTCGGGCAGCACGCGCTCGCGCACGTCGTAGATGCGCTGGAAATTGCGGCGCTCGGACACCATCAGGTGGCCGGTCGTGAACAGCACTTCCAGGTGTTTTTTCTCGGGCTTGCGGTCCCACCAGCCGTTGCCTTTCACCCCGTCTTCGCGGATGAAATCTGCGGACCGCACGGGGCCTTCGTCGCGAATCCGCGCGAGCAGCCGCTCGATCTCGGCGCGGTTCTGCGCGTGCCAGTCGGCCGCGTATTTCCAGCCCATCCCCGATGGATCGAGCATCTTGTAGCGCATCAGCCCGAATTGCTCGACCGGCAGGAAGCACGCTTCGTGCGACCAGTATTCGAACAGGCGCGCCTCGGCGAGATGCTCGTCGAGCCACTGCGGGGCGAAGTTGCCGAGACGGCTGAACAGCACGAGATACGGACTGCGCGCGACGACATGAATCGTATCGATCTGTAACTGCGCCATCCGGCGGATCGTGTCGAGCACGTCGGCCTTGGTGGCCTTGCGGCGGGGCGGGGTCAGCAGGCCCTGCGCGGCGAGATGCAGCGCGCGGGCGGCGGCGGGCGAAAGCGTGAGCATCGGAGCGGCGGCTGAAGGTGGCGGTCGGGCACCACTTTAGCGCGAAAGCGGCGCACGTGTGCGACGCTTTCGCGCGACACGTCTGACAATGCTTGACAGATGCGCGGCGCGACTTTCCCTATAGTGCAGTCATGGCGCGACGAAATGTGCGCGCAACGATTCGGCTTCCGACGCACATATGTCCATGGCACGCAGGAAGCAGATCCGGGATTCTCAACCCCCAACGAGAGACCCGGAGCCCTGAGCGGACATCCATGCGGCTGTGCACCGGCCCCGTGTGGATGTCCGCTGATTTTTTTGTTGTTTCGCTTTTCCGCCGCCAGCCTTTTCCCGCCAGCCAGCCCGTTCATTGCCGCTTGCCGCGCGCGACCTCGTCGCCGGCGCCGGGCGGCAGCCGCCGCGTGATCGGAATCGATGCGAACGAACACAGCCCGACCACGACGAACGCGGGCCAGAAATCCGACCACACCATCGTCTGATGCCCCTGCAGCCAGTGCGACAGGTGCAGCACGAGGCCGGCGACCGTCACGCCGAGCCCGAGCGACATCTGCTGCACGACACTGCCGAGGCTCGTCGCGCGGCCTGCATCGGCCTGCGAAATATCCGCGTAGATCATCGAATTCAGGCTCGTGAACTGCAGCGCGGGGAAGATCCCGCCGACCAGCACGATCATCCAGATCGCCCAGGTCGCCATGCCCGGATGGAACACGCCGTAGGCGGCGATCGCGAGCCCGGCGAACGCGGCGTTGTAGATCAGCACCGTGCGAAAGCCGAAGCGGCGCAACGTATGGGTGGCCGTCGAGCGGCTCACCGCGCCGCCGAGTGCCGATGCGCAGGTGATCAGCCCGGAGTGGAACGCGCTCATGCCGAGGCCTTCCTGCAGCGCGAGCGGCAGCAGGAACGGCACGGCGCCGAGGCCGATGCGGAACAGCGACCCGCCGACCACGCTCGCGTGGTAAGTCGGGATCTTCAGGAAACTGAGGTCGAGCACGGGGCGCGCCTTGCGGCGCGCGTACGGCACGTAGAGCGCGAGCATCGCCGCGCCGGCCGCGCACATCAGGAGCGCGTTGCCGCGCGACGTGAGCGCGCCGTCGATCAGCGTGAGCCCCATCAGCAGCAGCGCGGCGCCGCTCGCCGACAGCAGGAAGCCGAACCAGTCGAGCGGGCCGGGATCGGCTTCGTGCGTGTTCGCGATGTGCTTGCTCGCGAGGTAGATCCCGTAGATGCCGATCGGCACGTTGATGAAGAAGATCATCCGCCAGTGCAGGTAGGTCGTGATGAAGCCGCCGACGAGCGGCCCGACCGTCGGCCCGAACAGCGCGGGAATCGCGAGGTAGTTCATCGCGCGCACGAGATCGGAGCGCGGCACCGCGCGGAAGATGATGATCCGGCCGACCGGCACCATCATCGCGCCGCCGACGCCCTGCACGAAGCGCGCGAACGTGAGCACGCCGAGGGAATTGGAGGCCGCGCACATCAGCGAGCCGGCGACGAAGATGCCGATCGCGGTGCGGAACACGGAGCGCGCGCTGAAGCGGTCGGCAAGCCATCCGCAGATCGGGATGAAGACGCCGAGGCCGACCACGTAGGCCGTGATCGCAATGTTCAGTGTGACGGGATTGTGCCCGAAGTCCCTCGCCATCGCGGGCAGGGCGGTGACGATGATGTTCGCGTCGACGCTTTCCATGAACAACGCACAGGCAACGATGAGCGGTGCTAGAAAGACGGGCGACATGGGCAGGGCGCGCGGTAAAGACGCCATTATGCCCACAATGTGGTCGTTGCGTCACGCGAGACAACGCCTGTTCCGCATGTTGCAACAGTCGTTCCTGTTAGCGCGCGTGGAAGAAGAGACGACCGCGCTGCCGGTGCGGTCCATGACGTGACACATGACGCGCGCCCGCGGGGGCCGCCGCGAAACTTGCGTGCGATGCGCGTTTCGTGCGACAGTCGGAACTCATCCGCGGATGACAACGACGCGCATCGATCGACGGCCATCGAGACGAGCGCACGCGCGAACGAGACCCCTGCCGAACCATTCATCATCGAAAGGAGGGGACACGTCATGACGTCACGTCGCGCCGCATCGACCGCATCGCATCCTGCCTCGCATCCATCCGTGCCCGCGCCGCGTCTGCGCTGGGCCGCCGTGCTCGCCGTCGCTTATCTCGCGGTCGCCGGCTGCGCCGCGCAGGCCGACAGTGCGAACCAGGCCGTGATGCAGGCGGCCAGCCAGTCCGCCGCACCCGCCACGGCGCCGGCTTCCGGCACGCTGCTGCCGCCGCCGAGCCAGCTCTACGGCGACCTGTTCGTCGCGGTGCAGACGGCGCAACTCTATCCCGACCAGAAGACCTTCGTCGACGCGACGCCCAACGCCGATCCGGCGACGATCGTACAGTTGTATCAGCAACAGAAGTCGCAGCCGGGCTTCTCGCTGAAGGCGTTCGTCGACCAGCACTTCACGCCGCCGCCGGAAGGCGGGGTCACGCCGCCCGCGAACCAGACGCTGCGCCAGCACATCGACTGGCTGTGGCCGCAGCTCACGCGAACCAGCACGACGGTGCCGCCGTACAGTTCGCTGATCGCGTTGCCGAAGCCGTATGTGGTGCCGGGCGGCCGCTTCCGCGAAGGCTACTACTGGGATACCTATTTCACGATGCTCGGGCTGCAGGTGTCGGGGCGCGAGGATCTCGTCGACGACATGCTCGACAACTTCGCATACCTGATCGACACGATCGGCCACATCCCGAACGGCAACCGCACGTACTACGCGAGCCGCTCGCAGCCGCCGTTCTTCGCGTACATGGTCACGCTCGCCGCGCAGGCCGAAGGCGACAAGGTCTACCAGAAATACCTGCCGGCGCTGCGCAAGGAGCATGCGTACTGGATGCAGGGCGAAACGACGACGCCGCGCGGGCAGGCCGCGCGCAACGTGGTCGCGATGCCGGACGGTGCGGTGCTGAACCGCTACTGGGACGCGAGCGACACGCCGCGCGACGAGTCGTATCTCGAGGACGTGACGACCGCGAAGGCCGTGCCGGATCGCCCCGCGAACGAGGTGTACCGCGACCTGCGCGCGGGTGCCGAAAGCGGCTGGGACTACAGCTCGCGCTGGTTCGGCGACGGCCGGACGCTCGCGACCATCCGCACGACGGCGATCGTGCCGGTCGACCTGAACAGCCTGATGTTCCATCTCGAGACGACGATCGTGAAAGGCTGCGCGGTCACGCGCGACTTCGCGTGCGTCGCGGATTTCTCCGGACGGGCGGCGCGGCGCGCGTCCGCGATCAACCACTATCTGTGGAACCGTCGCGGCTATTACGGCGACTACGACTGGCAGTTGCGCAAGCCGCGCGACGGCGTGACGGCGGCCGCGCTGTATCCGCTGTTCGCGGGCGTCGCGTGGCCCGAGCGTGCGAAGGCGACCGCGCGCGAGGTGCGCAAGACGCTGCTGCAGCCGGGCGGCCTCGCGACGACGACCGCGAACACGGGCCAGCAATGGGACGCGCCGAACGGCTGGGCGCCGCTGCAGTGGATCGCGATCGACGGGCTGCGCCGCTACGGCGAGCCGGCGCTCGCGAAGGACATCGGCACGCGCTTTCTGACCGACGTGAAGCATGTGTATGCAACCGAAGGCAAGCTCGTCGAGAAGTACGTGGTCGAAGGGGCTGGCGCGGGCGGCGGCGGGGGTGGCGAATATCCGCTGCAGGACGGCTTCGGCTGGACCAACGGCGTCACGCTGAAGCTGCTCGGGCTGTATGGCGAGTGACAGGCCGCGTGCATTGCATGCACGCACCTGAACGAGCACGGGCCGGATCGCCGCGCGCGCGGCAGTCCGGCCCGTTTCGCATGCGCGGATGTCAGAACGTGATCGTCGTGCGCACGCCGACCACCGTTTCGTCGCCGATGCGCGCGCCGGCCGCGTTCGGGTCCGGAATGCCGCCGCCCGGCCGGAAGAAGTGCTGCAGGTCGGCCTGTACCTGCCACCACGGCGCGACCTGGTACTGGTAGGTCGCCTCGATCACCGTTTCCGCGCGCCGCACCGGATAGCCGGGCGTCGTGAACCTGCCGGTGTCGCCGTCGAGCGCACGCGCATGCGAGCCGATCTTCGCGTAGCCGACCGCGATGCCGGCCGTATCGTCGTCGCGGCCCTTGAACGGCGCCTTGAGCGTCACGCCCGCATTCGCCGCGAAATCGACGACGTTGCGATCGCCCGGCGCACCCATCACGCGCGCGAACACGCCGACCGAGCGCGGGCTGTCCGCCGACGGCCGCCATACCATCTGATCCGCGACCGCATAGAAACCGTAGTTACCGCGATGCGTGGCGGGGATCCCGTTGCTGGCCGGATCCGCGAGCGACAGCCCGTCGGTGCCGACGCGCGGATCGTTCGCGTGCTGCGACTGATACCAGAAGCCGAGCTTGTACGTGCCGGGCAGGCCGGCCGGTTGCGGTGCCTTCGGGTCGGCGGGCGGCGCGTTCAGCGCGTACTGGAGTTCGCCGATCACGAACGCGCCGCTGCGCAGGTTGAAGTTGGTGCCGTGCGCGTTCAGCACCTGCGCGTCGCCGTCGCTGCGGCCGGCCGGATTGCCGTCGAACACGCCGACCAACGCGGTCCACGCGTCGGCCGGCTTCACGCGCAGCCGCACGCCGAGCGACGACAGCGGATAGGCAGCGCCGCCGGCCGGCAGGTCGGTCGCCGGCAGCACGGGCCAGCCGAACGTCGCGTTCATGAACGTCGCCGCGTATTGGCTGACCATGAATTCCTGGTCGACGCTTTGCTGGCCGATCTTCACGTCGGCCTTGCCGGCGAGGAACGCCTGCTGGTACCAGAGCTCCCACAGCCGCGTGGTCGAATTCGCCTCGATGCCGGTCGCGGTCTGCAGCGTCTGCAAATAGCGCTGCGTGAGGTTGGTGCCGTGGATCTGCAACCCGGACACGTTGAACGTGCCGCCCGGCAGGCCGATCGCCTTCTCCGTATCGACGTTGAAGCCGAATTGCGTGAGGCCCTGGTAGGCACCGCCGCGCTGCGTGCCGCCCGCGGCGTTGTACAGGTACTCGCTGGTTTCCTGCAGGTTCAGCGTGACGCCGTGATCGCCGAGCACGTCGCGCAGGCCGCCCATGTTGCCGAGCAGGTTCGACCGTTCCCAGAAACCGGTGGGGGCGGGCGCGGCAGCATCGGCGGCCGGTGCGGGGGCGGCGGCAGTGTCGCTGGCTCCGGCGGCCGGTTCGGCCGCGATGGCCGGTGACGACGATTGCGCGAACGCAGGCGCGGCCGCGAGCGACAGCAACAGCGCGGCGAGCGCGTCGAGGCGCGCTGTGCGCGCCGCGGATGCGAAGCGATTTTTCATGCGGGCTCCATGATTCGAGTGATTGGTTTGGCTGAAGCAGTGAAAACGTGAAGCGATGGCGCAGGTGCGGGCGGCGGCGCGCGGGCATGCTGCGCGTTGCGCGCGCGACCCGTTACGGCAGCCAGCCGCCGATCCGCCATACGTGCGTGAAGCCGAGGCGCGATGCGGTCGCACAGAGCAGCGCGACGAGCGCGACGGCGGCCGCCATTGCGCCGGCCAGCACGCAGTCGAGCGGGCGCGGTGCCGCCGGCAGGTGCGCGAGCGCGCTGCCGCGCCAGTTGCCGAACGTGTGGGCGAGCGGTGCAAGGGCCGAAGCGAACGAGCGGTCGGACACGACACGCGCGAGTTGCCTGAGTCTGACCATGAGCGATTGAAACGACATGACGTGCCTCCGTCCGGTCCGGCGCATGCCGGACGACGTGATCGAGCGCGGGTGCATGACGCGACCAGCGCTCGGCGGTTGGAACGTAACGGAGCGTGCGACACGGACGATTCGGCGATGCCGGCCCGGGAGGAAGCGCGCTAACCCGACGATGGCGAGCTAGCGGCGAAAGACATGCGCCTGGCTGCTATCTCGCGATGGCTTGGCCGGCCTGGACCGGCATCGAACTGCAACTGGAGCATGCGTCCACGAAGGGACTCCCTTGATGAATTGGGGCGGATTGTAGTCGCGAGTTTTGCTGCGGTGCAAGCAAAAAAGGCGGCGACGTTGCGCATTTCGCACCGCATGCGGCGCCCCCTCCGGGCCGGTCGATGCCCGCTGCGACCGCCCGCCGGCGGCGCGCGGCGACTGTTGCTCGCACGCATCGGCGGCGCGTGCGCGCCGAGGCGCTGAAAGGTTGCGGCGCGTCATTTGGGGCGCGAATCTTTCAGTCCGCATGAACCCGAAAAAATATTCCGTCAAGCCTGTTCCAAAGGGTTGACTTCCGTTTCGGCCGGTCCATAGAATCCGCCATCTTCACTCTTGGGGCCGCCGCCTTGGACGCCTGCAGTAGTCGATCTTCGAACGAAGTTTCCGCCTGAGCGACCGACGTCCGCGCCTCATCGAAGCCGCCGTTTGTCCCACAGGCAAACGGTGCGCGCAGCAGTATTTCGCAGTAACCCCCTCGTGCACCCTGATTCGCGCCGGTTAGCGTGATGCGTTTGCGCACGCGCCATCCGGTTTCGCCGCCGCCCGGCGCGCGGCCGCGTTCGCGCATGCGTTTCGCATGCACCCGAATGGCGGCCCGCGCGCCGGGCGGCGGCCAACCGTGTTCTCCGGAACACCGCACAGGAGCCGCCATGAACGACAGTGACAGTTGTCCCTTATGCCCGTTGCACCAACAGACCCTTTTGAACCCGGGTCGCAGGGACATGCCGGCCGACTAGCCTGACACGTCGTTCAGGCCCCGGACTGGCCCCGCACCCACCACGCGGCCGGCATGCATGCCGTTGCCGCCAGGAGCCAGACCATGAACTTCGGCCTTCTGCTGTCGAATCTTCCGCAAGTCACGCGATCGCATCCGCACTACGACGCGATGCCGATGCTCGACGCCCGTCCGCGGGTGTTTTCCCGGTTGTTCAACCGGTTGAAATCGCTGCTTCGCTGAACTGAAACACCGAGCGCGTCTCGGCATGCGCGCGCGGGCCCCGGGCCTGTTACGCGCGCGTATTCCAAGACCACACGCTTGACCGAAAAAAACCAGCCGTACGGAATTCATCATGTCCACGCCATCCAACGTCTCTCCACCGATCGCCGTCGAACGCAGTGCCGTGCTCGACGAAGCCCACCTGGGCGACATCCGCGGCGCGCTCGGCACCATCGCGCATCACGACACCGCCGCGCGCGGCACGTGGTGGGCGCGCCTGCGCACGCTGCTCGCGATCATCGGGCCCGGCCTCATCGTGATGGTCGGCGACAACGACGCGGGCGCCTTCGGCACCTATACGCAGGCCGGCCAGAACTACGGGACGACGCTGCTGTGGACGCTGCTGCTGCTCGTGCCGGTGCTGTACGTGAACCAGGAAATGGTGCTGCGCCTCGGCGCGGTCACGGGCGTCGGCCATGCGCGCCTGATCTTCGAGCGCTTCGGCAAGTTCTGGGGCGCGTTCAGCGTGATCGACCTGTTCCTGCTCAATGCGCTGACGATCGTCACCGAGTTCATCGGCATCACGTTCGTGCTGGCTTTCTTCGGGCTCCCGAAGATCGCGGGCGTGTGCGTGGCGGCCGCGCTGACGATGGCGGCCGTGAGTACCGGCGACTTCAGGCGCTTCGAGCGGTTCGCGATCGTGCTGTGCGTGCTGAGCCTGCTGCTCGTGCCGGTGCTCGTGTCGATCCACCCGCCGGTGGCGCAGATGTCGCGCGACTTCTTCGTGCCGAACTGGCCCGCGCACGCGAAGCTGTCCGACGTGATGCTGCTCGTGATCGGCATCGTCGGCACGACGGTCGCGCCGTGGCAGCTGTTCTTCCAGCAGAGCTACGTGATCGACAAGCGCATCACGCCGCGCTTCATGAAGTACGAGAAGGTCGATCTGTGGATCGGCATCGCGTTCGTGCTGATCGGCGCGGTCGCGATGATCGGCTTCAGCGCGGCGCTGTTCGGCGGCCATCCGGAAGCGGGCAACTTCAGCGACGCGGGCGGCATCATCGCCGGCCTCGAGAAGTATGCGGGCCGCACCAGCGCGACGCTGTTCGCGGTCGCGCTGCTCGACGCGTGCATCATCGGCGCGGCGGCGGTGTCGCTGTCGACCGCGTACGCGATCGGCGACGTGTTCAAGATCCGTCATTCGCTGCATCGCGGCGTGTCCGACGCGAAGGGCTTCTATCTCGTCTACTTCGGGATCGTCGCGGCCGCTGCCGCGCTCGTGCTGATCCCGGGCAGCCCGCTCGGCCTGCTGACCGAAGCGGTGCAGACGCTCGCGGGCGTGCTGCTGCCGAGCGCGACGGTGTTCCTGCTCGTGCTGTGCAACGATCGCCAGGTGCTCGGCCCGTGGGTCAACTCGACGAAGCTCAACATCTTCACGGGCGCGGTGATCTGGGTGCTCGTGCTGCTGTCGATCATCCTGACCGCGTCGGTGATGTATCCGGACATCAGCGGCGAAGCGATCATCGACGTGCTGGTCGGCGGCACCGTGCTCGCGATCACCGGCTATCTCGCGACGGTGCTGATCCGCCGCAACAAGCGCGTCGTCGAGCCGGGCATCGATCGCGCGCTGCGCGCCACCTGGCGCATGCCCCCGCTCGACACGCTCGAACCGCAGAACATGACGGTCGCGACGCGCGTCTGGATGGCCGTGCTGCGCGGCTATCTGGTGATCGCGGTCGGTCTCGTGATCGTCAAGGTCGTGCAGATGACGCTGCTGAAGTAACGCCGTTCGGCGTCATCTCCTGGTGTGCGCACATGCCGGCCCGCGAGGCCGGCATGTGCGTTTACGCGGGCAAAGCGCGCGCGTCAGATCAGCTCGAGCTTCGACGTCAGGTACGTGAGCTGGATCCGGTTCGCGACGCCGAAGCGCTTGCGCAGCTTGCGCAGGTGATAGTCGACATTGTGCGCGCTGGTGTCGAGGCGCCGGCCGATCTCCTTGTCCGACGCGCCTTCCGCGATGCCCAGCAGCAGTTCCTGCTCGAACGGCGTGAGCCCGTTCACGGCGCGTTCGCGCGACGTCGCGATCAGTTGCGGCGACGCGAACTTGTGCACCGACAGCCCGATCGACAGCGCCTGCTCGATCGTCGCCGGCGTGATCCATTCGCGCGTGCGGCGCGGCGCGGTGAAGCTCATGAATGCGTGCAGCCGCGTGCCGGGCACGGCCATCGAATACATGATGCCGCTGCACATGCCGTCGTCCTGCATCGTCTGCAGGAAACCGTCGAGCGCGGCCGGGCTCACGCACGGGCCGCCGTCGCGCGCGCGGTGTTCGCGGCGCAGCTGCTGCAGGTCCCACACGATCGGCATGTTGCACACGCGCGCGTCGAGCGTGCGCGGATCGATGTCGTGATGGTTGTGCCGGACGTAGTCGCCGCGATAGGTGGGCGGCGTGAACGCCTCGTGCAGGTAGAGACTCTCGACACGCTCCCGCGAGAATTCGAGCGCGAAATACGCGAACGTCGAGAAGCCCGTCAGGTGCAGCAGGCTGGTGACGATCCGGTTGCGTTCGGCGGTGCTCTGCGCGTGCGCGAGCGTATCGGCGACGCCGAGCTTCGGCGCGTGCGGCTGCGCGATGTCGTCGCGCTTGACGTCGTCGCACCAGACGACCTGCACCGGGCGCGCTCTCGACGCGTCGGTGCAGGCGACCGTCCGCCGCGGCGGACGGGGCAAGGTTGGGGCGACCGCTTCTTCTTGCAATGCAATATCGGACATGAGCCATCCCTCGGAATCGACGCGCATCGCGCAGCGGCAGCCGTGTCGTGCACGGTGCCCGCGACGATGCGATCGAGCATCTTTATGATATGCGCCGATCGTCATCTAGACGAAACGCGGGGGCATTGTACAAAAATGCCTGTCTGCCGTAATATGCCGTAATACTAATTCGGGCGAAAGGTTCATATTCGCACCGGTATAGAGTCGACCAGAAAATCATAAAGAAAAGACCAAATCGTGACGGGGCAGGTTCACATATTGGGAAAGGGTGGGCTCCTCATGACATATGCTGACGACGCGCCACGCGTCGAGTGGTTCTCGCAAGCCGATATCGCGGCCGCTGCCGCTTATTCGAAAGAAATTCATGCAATCGAGCGCGACGTTTTTACCGGAATTCAAATCGCGCCCGGTAAATCCGACCTCGCTTCCGTCGATTTCTCCCAATGCCATGCGCGATTGCGGCAAATCGGTTTCAGCACGCTCGGCTACGGCGCCTACGAGATGATCGGGCGGCGCATCCTGTGCGCGCATCTGCTGCGCGACCTCGCGCCCGCGACGTTCATGCAGCCGTATATCGAGGGCATGCTCTACGAGAGCGACCCGCGTTTCGCGCAGGTGCGCAGCAGCGGCTTCCCGGTCGCGTGGCGGCTCGACGAGATCGAGTCGGCCGCGCAGGGCAGCGGCGACCGCAAGGTGCTCGCGCTGGCCGGCCATCTGCGCGCGCATGCAATGAACAGCGGCGTGATCTTCAGCCTGTCGGCGCCGCGGCTCGACCTGCGCGTTGCCGTGAACGTGACGTCGGAAGCCCACGGCACCGAATGGATCGACGATCGCGTGATCGGCGGCGCGCTGTCGGTGAGCCTTGCCGTGCATCGCGTCGCGCTGCCGTTTCTCGAGGCGCGCATCGCGCGCATGCGCGGCTTCGCGCTCGGCGACGAGCAGCAGCAGGTGCTCGACCGGCTCGTGCACGGGCTGTCCGACCAGGAGATCGCGAGCGCGCTGCGCACGTCGCTGCACAAGGTCGGTCACCATATCCGCTCGCTCGAAAAACTCTTCAACGTGCAGAACCGCGCGCAGCTCGCGTATCTCGCCGCGCGCCGTCTGGAGTCCTGACCCTGTCTCCCCGCGCGGCGCCAGCCGCGCGATGGAAGCGGTTCCGGCGATGCGCGCGCGCAGGCGCCGCCGGGTTTCGTAGTCCGATCCGATCGTCACCGGAAAACGGCTGCGACGCTACGAGGCGCCTCCCTTTTTACGCGGTTGCGCGTCGCTACACTCGTCCCATTCAACGGTCCGCGCTACGCGGGGCATGACGGCCCGCGCCCGCCGGCGACAACGACAGGACGACGGCACGATGGCAGAACCGAAGGCGCTCCCTCGCGACTGGCAGCGGATCTTTTCCGCCGGCCGCAGCGTGTCCGGGCGACGTCTCGGGGCATCGCCGCGCGCCGACCTGTTTCTCGCCGCGTTCATCGTGTCGGTGGTCGCGCTGTTCATCCTGCCGCTGCCGCAAGCCGCGCTCGACGGGATGATCTCGCTGAACCTCGCCGCGAGCGTCGTGCTGCTGACGGTGTCGACCTACGTGCCGTCGGCGGTCAGCTTCTCGTCGTTTCCCGCGCTGCTGCTGTTCACCACGCTGTTCCGGCTCGCGCTGAACATCGCGTCGTGCAAGCTGATCCTGCTGCACGCGAACGCGGGCCACGTGATCGACGCGTTCGGCCGGCTCGTGGTCGGCAACAACGTCGTGGTGGGCGGCGTGGTGTTCCTGGTGATCGCCGTCGTGCAGTTCATCGTGATCGCGAAGGGTTCGGAGCGGGTCGCCGAAGTCGGCGCGCGCTTCTCGCTCGACGCGATGCCGGGCAAGCAGATGAGCATCGACGCGGACCTGCGCGCGGGCATCATCAGCGCCGACGAAGCGCGCGAGCGCCGCGAGAAGCTCGAACAGGAATCGCAGATGCACGGCGCGATGGACGGCGCGATGAAGTTCGTGAAGGGCGATGCGATCGCGGGCCTCGTGATCGCGTTCATCAACATCGTCGCGGGCATCGCGGTCGGCACGCTGATGCACGGGATGGATATCGGCGAGGCGCTGCAGCGCTACGCGATCCTGACGGTCGGCGACGGGATGGCGTCGCAGATCCCGTCGCTGCTGGTGTCGATCGCGGCGGGCATCGTGACGACGCGCGTCGCGACGCGCGACACGCGGCAGCGCCAGCTCGGCGAACAGCTGGGCGAGCAGCTCGGCGCGCATCCGCGCGCGCTGCTGATCGCGGCGCTGGTGCTGGCCGGGTTCCTCGTCGTGCCCGGTTTTCCGAAATGGTCGTTCGCGCTGATCGCGCTCGGCCTCGGCGCGTTCGCCTTCACGCAGCTCAAGCGCAAGACGACCGCGCCGAGCTTCAACCTGATTCACATCGCGGGTCGCATCGGCGCGACCGACGACGGCCAGCCCGCGAAGGTGTCGCATGCGGCAGGCGTCACGTCGCTGATCGCGGTGTCGCTGTCGGATGACCTGCGCACGACGCTGAACCTCGCGCAGCTGCAGACCGCGCTGTCGAGCGCGAAGGCGCGCGTCGACGCGGACATCGGCACGGTGTTTCCACGCATCACGCTGAACGACGACGAAGGGGCGGCGCCCGGCACGTACCGGATCTATCTGCAGGACGTGCTCGCCGCGCAGGGCGCGCTGAAGCCGGGCTGGCTGCTGTGGGACGGCGTCGCGCCGCTGCCGGAGCGCGCGGAGCGCCAGCCGGCCGAGGCCTTCGGCCCGTTCGCGACCGCGCTGTGGATCAAGCCCGACGGCGCGGCGCCGGACGGCAAGTGGCTGACGAGCGAAGGCGCGCTCGCCGCGCACGTCGAGCAGATCGTGCGCCAGCATGCGGACGAGCTGCTCGGCATCCAGGAAACGCAGGCGCTCGTGCACCTGGTGCGCCGCGAGCATCCGGAACTCGTCGGCGAACTGACGCGGCTCGTGCCGCTGCAGCGCGTGACCGAGGTGCTGCGCCGGCTGCTGGCCGAGCAGGTGCCGATCCGCAACCTGCGCGTGATTTTCGAAAGCCTGATCACATGGGCGCCGAACGAGCCGGACGACGTGATCGCGCTGGTCGAGCTGGTGCGCGTCGACCTGCGCCGGATGATCACCGATCGCCATGCGGGCGCGACGCGGCAGCTGCGCGTCGTGCTGTTCGAGCAGAACCTGCAGGAGCGGATCGAGAACGCGGTGATGCGCACGAAGCAGGGCAATTTCCTCGCGCTGTCGAGCGCGATCAAGCAGGACATCGGCGAACAGGTGCGCGCGATCGTGCAGGCCGCGACGGCGGCGCAGCCGGCAGGCGCAGGCGGTCACGGCAACCCGCCGGGCGCCGCGCGGCTCGCGGTGATGGTCGCGCTCGGCGCGCGCCGCTACGTGAAGACGATTTTGCAGCCGGTGCTGCCCGAACTCGCGGTGCTGTCGTACCAGGAGGTCGAGGAGGACGTGCAGCTGCATACGGTCGGCTGGGTGAAGAACCCGCCCGACGACGGCACGCTCGGCGCGGGCGCCGGCGTGCGTGCGCCGGGAGTCGTGCAATGACGAGCTCGACGATCCTCGACCTGACCCGGCAGGCGCTGATGCTGGTGCTGCTGCTGTCGCTGCCGATCGTGCTGATCGCCACCGTCACCGGCCTCGTCGTCGCGATCCTGCAGGCCGTCACGCAGGTGCAGGACGCCAACCTCGGCATCGCGGTGCGGCTGATCGCCGTGATGGTCGCGCTCGTGCTGCTGTCGGGCTGGCTCGGCAGCGAGGTGCTGCGCTTCGCGCAGCAGGCGCTGGAACGCATGTTCGTTTCTTCCACAGGAGTGTTTTGATGCGTCGACGCGTCGCCCCGATCCGGTTTCAACCGCGCCGCCTGCAACGGGCCGCGCTCGCCATGTGCGCGACCGCGCTGCTCGCCGCGTCGCTGTGCGTGACGGTCGCGCAGCCGGCGCGCGCGGCGGACCTGCGCTGGCGCAACAAGCCGTTTACGATCGTCGCGAATGGCAAGAAGATCGGCGACTTCATTCGCGAGCTCGCATCGTCGCAGGGCGTGACGGCCGTGGTCGACCCGAAGGTCGACGGCGTGATCAGCGGCCGCTTCTCGGGCACGCCGCAGCAGACGCTCGACACGATCTGCTCGACCTACGGGCTCACGTGGTACTACGACGGCTCGTTCCTGTACGTCGACCCGGCCGACCAGTCGCAGACGCAGATGATCCCGATCCCGCCGAACGCGGCCGGCGAGATCGGCCGCGCGCTGCAGGCGATGCAGATTCCCGACAAGCGCTACACGCTCGTGATCAACGATCGCGCGAACAGCGTGTACGTGGCCGGCCCGCGTCGTTACGTGGAGCTCGTGCGGCAGGCGGTCGGCTCGGTCGGCGATCCGTCGGCGAACGGCGCGCATGCGGACATCCGCGCGTTCCGGCTCCGGTACGGCTGGGCGTCCGACTTCACGATCAACCGCTCGGGCAAGGAAGTGACGGTGCCGGGCGTCGCGACGATCCTGCGCCGGCTGTTCGGCAAGGGCGGCGGCACGAGCGAACTGCCGTCGAGCACGCCGCTCGGGCAGGCCGCGCGCCAGGTGAAGCTCGGCTCGGGGCTGACGATCGCGGTGCCGCGGCTCGACTTCCCGGACATTGCCGGCGGCCCGCGCCAGGGCGGCTATGGCGGTGCCGACAGCGCTGCCGGCGGTGTCTCGCCGTTCTCGAACGGCGGCGGTGGCGACACGCTGCCGCAGATCGTCGCCGATCCGGCGATCAACGCGGTGATCGTGCGCGACCTGCCGGAGAACATGTACCGCTACCAGGCGCTGATCAACCAGCTCGACGAGCGGCCGCGCATCGTCGAGATCAACGTGACGATCATCGACATCAACGAGGATTCGCTCGACAGTCTCGGGATCGACTGGCGCCTGCACACGACGCACGGCGACGTGCAGATCGGCAACGGCGCGAATCCGCTGAACGGCAACACGCAGTACAACGGCGCCGGCAATCCGCCGCTGACGTTCGGCGTCGGCGCGTCGGAGACGGGGCAGACCGGCACCTTCATGCCGACCGGCATCGCGCTGACCGCGTCGATCGGCGGCTCGCTGCGCAACTACCTGCTCACGCGCGTGAACGCGCTCGCGCAGAAGGGGCAGGCGCAGCTGCGCTCGAAGCCGAAGGTGCTCGCGCTCGACAACACCGAGGCCATTCTCGAGAACCTCACGCAGTTCTACGTGCAGGTGCAGGGCTACCAGGATTCGTCGCTGTACAGCGTGACGACCGGCACCAGCATCAAGGTCACGCCGATGATCGTCGACGAGGCGATCCGCAACGCGGCCGCCGTGTCCGGCAACCCGCAGAGCGTGATGATGTCGATCGACATCCAGGACGGCAACATCGTGCCGGGCCAGGCCGTGTCGAACGTGCCGGTGATCCAGCAGCGCAACATCGTCACCAAGACGATGATCGACGAAGGCAAGAGCCTCCTGATCGCGGGCTTCAACGACGACGAGGTGCGGCTGAACAAGAGCGGCGTGCCGTGGCTGTCGGACATCCCGCTGATCGGCAACCTGTTCAAGTACACCGACAAGTCGGGCAACCACATGGAGCGGTTCTACCTGCTGACGCCGCGCGTGGTGACGACCGCGTCGATGTACGCGCCGGACGGCTCGCCGGTGAACCCGGGCGCGGACGGGCCGGCCGGTTTGAACGGCACGTCGATGTATCGCCCGCCGGACAACGACATCGCGGTGCCGCTCACGCCCGCGCCGCTGCCCGGCACCAAGTTCGGCCCGCCCGCGCTGCCGCCGCCGAAGGATTCGGCGGCGCAGCCGGTGGCGACGACCGCAGGAGCGTCCACCCATGTCGACGACCATCATTGACCCGCACGGCGACGGCGCATTGTCCGGCGGCACGGCGGGCGCCGCGGCCGGGGCGCCCGCGCTCGCGTCGCCGTGGAACCTGTGCTTCCTCAGCGGGCCGATGTACGGCCGCACGATGTCGCTCGCGCGCGGCGCGAACTGGGTCGGCACCGCGGCCGACTGCGAAGTGATCCTGCCCGATCGCGAGATCGGCGCGAAACAGGTATGCCTGCAGGTCGGCGCGCTCGCGGTGACGGTGCAGAACCACGGCGGCGACGGCGGCGCGCCGGTGCTGTTCAACGACGCGCCGCTCGGCGCGGGCCGCCGCTCGATGACGCCGCAGGATGTCGTGACGGTCGGCTCGATCAAGCTCGGCATCGCGCGTCATGCGCAGGCGAGCGTCGCGGTGCCCGACGAGGCCGACGCGCCGGACGCCGCGCGCGAGGCCGCGTGGCTCGGCTGGCTCACCGGGGGGCTGCGCCGTCTCGGCAGCCGGCGGCTCGTGATCGCGGTCGTCGCGCTGTGGATCGGCGTGCTGCTCGGCGCGCTCGGTTACGGCTTCGTCGCATGGTCGGGGCGCCTGCCGTGGCAGCACGAGTCGGTGCTCGCGCGCACGCACCGGCTGCAGCAGCTGCTGCACGCGTATCCGGAGCTCGCCGTCGCGCCGCGCGACGACGGCGTGATCGTGTCGGGTTACGTGAGCGATCCGGCCGCGCGGGAACGCGTCGCGCAGATCGTCGCGGGCGTCGACAACGCGGCGCTCGGCAACCTCTACGTGGTAAGCGATCTCGTCGCGACCGCGCAGACGTATTTCAGCGACACGGCGCTGACGGTCACCTATCTCGGCCGCGGCCGGATCGAATTGACGGGGGCGGCCGAGCGCGCGCAGATCGAGCCGCGTATCCGCAACTACATGAAGGACGCGCGTCCGGCGCTCGAGGTGGTCGACCACGTGCGCGACGCCGATGCGGCCGCGCCGCGCACCGCGACGACACTCGGCGGCGTCGCGGGGATTCCGGAGATCACGACGGTGTTCGCGGGCGACGGCGACCAGCGCTACATCGAGACGGCCGACGGCAGCCGCTATTTCGAAGGCGCGCGGCTGAAGGAAGGGCCGACCGTGGTGTCGATCGGCCCCGACGAAGTGGTGTTCGAACGCAATGGCCAGCGCATCACGATGCCGCTCGGCGGTCCGTCCGCGAGCGCGCCCGAGCGGGCATCGGCGCCGCCCGTGCCGCCGCTCGCGAGCGGCGCGGCGGCCGGCGTCGCACAGCCGGTGCCCGGACCGGCGTTGTTGCCGGATGCGCCGGCGGTACCGGCGGTTGCCGCGGCCGGCGCATCGAAGGCGGCGCACTAGCGCCGCGACAGGACTTGCGCATCGCGCGTCGCGCGGTGCGCGCATTACGCGACACGCCGCGCGCATGCGGCGCGTCACGTCGCCGGTGGGGCATGGGGCCGCCGCCGGAACAGGGAAGCAGTTCAATGACGTACATGCAAAGGAGCGAAACATGAGTACCCCCCCGACTGGTGCCAACAACACGCAACAGGTCCAGCAGCAGGCGGACGACCTGACCAAGACGCAGCTCGAACTGACGAAGATCAACTTCCAGGTCCAGCAGTCGACCGCGACGTTCGAAACCAGCAACGCAGTGACCGCGCAGGAAGGGACGGCGAACGCCCAGGTTGCGCAACACCTGAGTTCCGCCGGCCGCGCATGACGCCGGTCGCCGGCCGTGCCGCGCGACGCCGGATGCCGGGGCCGCCCGTGACGGGCGCCCGGCGGGGCGTATGCGCGTGGCGGCCGGCCCGTTCCCGGCGCTGCCGGTCAAGGAGGACACGATCATGTCGGTAACAGGCGTAGGCGCGGCACCCCCGGGCGCGGCCGCGCTCGCGGGTGCCGTGCAGCAGGCGGGCACGGCGTCCGATCCGGCGCAGGTGCGCCAGTTCGATGCGTTGATGCAGCCGGGTGCCGCGCCGGCCGCGGCGTCGCCGTCGGCGTCGGGCGTCGCGATGTCGCGCGCGCCGGCCGATGCGGCGCCGGCCGTGCAGATGACGCCCGCGACACCCGCGCAGGCGAACCATTCTTCGCTCGTCGAGCGGTTGCGCACCTACGGCAACGATCTCGACACGCGGTACGCGAACATCGACAAGCATCGCACCGAAATGCTGACGTCGATGGCGGACAACCGCAGCGATCCGCTGATGACGATGGTGAAGGCGATGGATTTCCAGTGGACGGCGACCACCACGATTTCGGAATACCAGTTGAGCCTGTCGGTCGCGCAGGCGGCGAACGGCTTCACGCACACGGTGCTGAAGACCCAGGAGTAGCGAAAGCCGGTGCGTGCGCCTGAACCGGCCGCGCGCCCTGAAGCGGACAAACGATGACGACGATCGATTCGACGCCGCGCCTGCATGCGTGGCGCAGCCGGGCGGCGCGTGCGCTGCTCGCGGGACTGCTCGCGCTGCTGGCGGGCTGCCAGAAGGAGCTTTACTCCGGCCTGTCGGAGCGCGATGCGAACCAGATGGTTGCCGTGCTCGGCGACGCAGGGATCAGCGCGGCGAAGGACAACGACGCGCGCGACACGTCGGATCGCAACGCATGGCAGGTGAGCGTCGCGGACGGCGACATGCAGTCGGCGCTCACCGTGCTGCAGGCGAACGGGCTGCCGAAGCCGAGCTACGCGAGCCTCGGCGAGCTGTTCCAGAAGCAGGGGCTCGTGTCGACGCCGGCCGAGGAGCGCGTGCGCTACCTGTATGGCGTGTCGCAGGACCTGTCGCGCACGCTGCAGGACATCGAGGGCGTGGTAGTCGCGCGCGTGCAGGTCGTGATTCCGGAGAACGATCCGCTTGCGGACAAGATCAAGCCGTCGTCGGCGGCCGTGTACATCCGCTACCGGCCCGGCGTGGACCTGCGCGCGATGGCGCCGATGGTGAAGGATCTCGTCGCGCACAGCATCGAAGGGCTGCAGTACGACAACGTGTCGCTGTTCCTGCAGCCGGCCGCCGCGCGCACGGCGCGCGTCGACGGGATCGGCAGCGCGGTGTCGGACATCCTGCGGCTGCGCTCGCCGCTCGGCTGGCTGGTGTTCGCGCTGATCCTGCTGACCTGCGCGGTGATCGCGCTGTCGGCCGCGCGGCGCGGGATGTTCGGCGCGCGGCTGGCCGGGCTGGTCGGCGGCGCACCGCGCGGCGGCAACGGTGCAGGCGGCGCGTCCGCGCAGTCGGGCGGCAGCCTGCGCACGCCGGACGGCGCGCGCGACGGCGCATGAACGAGCCGCATGTGCTGCCGCCGGGCGTTGCACCCGACGCGGTGTCGCTGCCGTGGCTGCAATCTCTCGCGGCGCCGCCCGCTGCGCGGCGCGCGGCGTTTCATGCGCTCGTCTGCGAATTCAACCTGCGGCCCGACCGTTATCTGCACGTGACGCGCGTGCCGGCCGACTGGCCCGCGCGTTACCGCTCGCCCGACGCGTTCGGCCCGGCCGGTCGCAAGCTGCTTGCGCGCCATCTGCTCGATGCGAACGGCGTGGCCGAACATCACGACTTCGACCTCGCGAATCCGTGCGCGCGGCTTGCGCTGCTGCCCGGCGCGGCGCTCGAACAGCTCGCATCGTATGCGGGCTTGCTGCTGCATCGCGGCTGGCTGCGCGATGCGCTGGCCGTGCGCCGCATTCGCGCGGAAGTCGCGGCGAAGCTCGGCGGCGATGCATTGGAGCTCGCGCTCGAGCGCGCGCCGGAATTCGGTGCGCTCTCGGACACGCTCGAGCCGTGGCGCGCCGATCCGGCCGCGCTGCCGGTGGTGATCCGTGCGCGCGGCGGGCGGCTGCTCGCGGATTTCATCGGCGTGGCGGGCGATGCGGTCGCGCGGCGCGCGCGCCTGAAATTCAACCGCGCGATCGACGACGAAGCGCCGTACTGGCTGAACCGCGCGCAGCGCGACCAGTTCGGCGAATTGCTGTTCCTGTTTCTGATTCCCGAGAGGCTTGCGTCATGGGACTGGCTTTTCTGATCACGAGCGACAACCTGCAGCTGCTGTCGGAGCGCAAGGTGCTCAAGGAGCGCGAATACGCGGCGCTGCTCGACGCGTCCGCGGTGATCGCGACCGCGCGCGACGAGGCCGCGCGCATCGTCGCCGATGCGCAGCGCGAATTCGACCGGCGCCAGGCGGCCGGCTACGACGAAGGGATGCGCCGCGCGCAGCGCGAGCATGCGGCGCAGGCTTATACGCAGGCGTTGGCCGCCGCGCGCACGATGGAGTCGATGAAGGATTCGATGGCCGACATCGTCGTGAAGGCCGTGCGCGCGATCGTCGGCGAGATGCCCACGCAGAAGCTGTACGAGGCCGCGCTCGCGCGGATCGCGCCGCTCGTGCGCGACGAGGCGTTCCTGATCGTGCGGGTCGCGCCGGGCCGCGAGGACGAGATGCGCGACGCGCTCGAGCGCGCGTTCGCCGGCCAGTCGAACCGGCAACGGATCCGCATCGTCGAGGATGCGCAGCTCGAACGCCACGCATGCACGGTCGAGACGCCGTCCGGGCGCATCGATGCGAGCCTCGACCTGCAGATCGACGCGCTGCGCCAGGCGATCCGCCGCGACGCGCTGAAGGGCTCGCCGCGATGAACGCGCCGCTCGACGATCCGCAACCGAACGGCCGCGAGAGCGACGACGATGCCGCGCCGTTCGATCGCGGCCGCCTCGTCGGCGATCTCGACGCGGGGCTCGCGTTCTTCTCGCCGGTGTCGGTGCAGGGCCGCGTCAATCACGCGGTCGGGCAGATCCTCAATGCGACGGGCATTCGCGCGCGGCTCGGCGAGATCTGCGAGCTGCGCACGCCGAACCAGCCGACGCTGCTCGCCGAAGTGGTCGGCTTCTCGCGGCAGACCACGCTGCTTACGCCGCTCGGCGACGTGGCCGGGCTGTCGCCGGAGACGAGCGTCGTGCCGTCCGGGCGCGAGCATGTGTTTCCGGTCGGCGAAGCGCTGTTCGGCCGCGTGCTCGACGGGCTCGGCCGGCCGCTCGACGATCGCGGGCCGGTGACGGGCGCCGCGTGGGTGTCGACGCAGCAGGACCCGCCGAACCCGCTCGCGCGCAAGCTGATCGACACGCCGTTTCCGACCGGCGTGCGCGTGATCGACGGCCTGATGACGCTCGGCATCGGCCAGCGCGTCGGCATCTTCGCGCCGTCCGGCGTCGGCAAGAGCACGCTGCTCGGGATGATCGCGCGCGGCGCGCAGGCCGACGTGAACGTGATCGCGCTGGTCGGCGAGCGCGGCCGCGAAGTGCGCGAGTTCATCGAGCACAGCCTGTCGCCCGAGGTGCGCGCGCGCTCGATCGTCGTCGTGTCGACGTCCGATCGTCCCGCGATGGAGCGCGTGAAATCCGCGCTGGTCGCGACCGCGATCGCCGAGCACTTCCGCGATGCGGGCAAGCGCGTGCTGCTGCTGGTCGATTCGCTGACGCGTTTCGCGCGCGCGCAGCGCGAGGTCGGCCTCGCGAGCGGCGAGCCGCCGACGCGGCGCAGCTTCCCGCCGTCGACGTTCGCGGTGCTGCCGCGCCTGCTCGAACGCGCGGGGCAGGGCGCGACCGGCTCGATCACCGCGCTGTATACGGTGCTCGTCGAAGGCGATGAGGAATCCGATCCGATCGCCGAGGAAGTGCGCTCGATCCTCGACGGTCACATCGTGCTGTCGCGCAAGATCGCGCTCGCGAACCGCTATCCGGCGATCGACGTGCTCGCGAGCCTGTCGCGCGTGATGCCGCTCGTCGCGAGCCGCACGCATCAGCAAGCGGCCGCGCGCGTGCGCGAGCTGGTCGCGAAGTACCAGGAAATCGAGCTGCTCGTGCAGATCGGCGAGTACCGCGAAGGCAGCGACCGGCTCGGCGATCTCGCGCTGCGTGCGCGCGATGCGATCGGTGCGTTCTGCGCGCAGGCGTCGCACGAGGACGTGCGTTTCGACGCGCTGCTCGCGAAGCTGACGAAACTCGCGAACGACCATGTCTGAAGCCGACGACCGTCTCGTGCTCGCGACGCTCGCCCGCCTGAAGCGCGTGCGCGAGATGCGCAGCCAGATCGCGCGCGTGGCGGCCGCGCGCCAGCAGGGCATCGCTGCGCAGAGCCGGCGCGCGCTCGACGCCGCGCACGCGCAGCTTGCGCAGCAGGTCGCGGCGAAGGCCGCGATCCAGACGCGCCTCGCCGATGACGTGCGCGAGGCGCGCGCGTTGCAGAACGCGGCGGCCGATACGCGCACGTTCGACCGCCATATCGGTGTCGCGCACGCGTCGGTCAGCGAGGCCGCGCACCTGCACCGCGGTCACGAGGCCACGCTCGCCGACCTGCAGCGCGCCGCGCGCAAGGCGAAGGCCGCCGAGGACAAGCTCGACAAGGCCGGCGAGAAGGCCCTGCAGGCGCGCGCCGCGCGGGTCGAGCGTGATGCCGACGAAGTCGCGGATGCGCATGCGGTGCGGCGCTTCGCGACGGCCGGCGTGTGGGCGGGCGACGCGCAGGGGCATGCATCGGGGCAGCGTGACATGGCCGCCGCGTTCGATGCGGAAATGGTGTCGCGACCGGCGGGGGTAGACGCGATGGACGCGGCAAACACGGCAAACACGCGCGCGGCGGCCGGCAACGCCGCGCCGGGCGGCGCAACTGTCCCGGCCGCCACCATCGCCGATCCGGCGCCGCCTGCCGCCGCGGAGCGCCGATGCTAGACCACGCCACGAACTTCAACGACATCGCCGGCACGCTGCGTCCGCTGCTCTACGTGATGCCGCGCCTGCTGCCGATCATGTTCGTCGTGCCGGTGTTCAACGAGCAGATCGTCACGGGCCTCGTGCGCAACGGCATCGCGGTCGTGATCGCCGCGTTCGTCGCGCCGGTGATCGACCCGGCACAGGTCGCCGCGCTGCCGTTCCTGATGTGGTGCCTGCTCGTCGCGAAGGAGGCGGTGATCGGCATGCTGCTCGCGGGCGCGTTCAGCGCGGTGCTGTTCGCGATCCAGGGCGTCGGCTACCTGATCGATTTCCTGACCGGCAGCGGCAGCGCCGCGTTCTTCGATCCGATGGGTGGGCACGAGGGCGGCCCGACGTCAGGGTTCCTGAATTTCGTCGCGATCGCGCTGTTCGTCACCGCGGGCGGGCTGCAGGTGCTCGTGCAACTGTTCGCGCAGTCGTACGCGTGGTGGCCGATCGGCTCGCTCGGCCCCGATTTCTCGTCGATGCTGCAGACCTTCGTCGTGCGGCAGACCGACACGATCTTCGAATGGATGGTGAAGCTCGCCGCGCCGGTGATCATCGTGCTGGTGCTGGTCGAGCTCGGCATCGGCCTCGTCGGGCGCGCGGTGCCGCAGCTGAACGTCTTCGTGTTCGCGCAGCCGCTGAAGAGCGCGCTCGCGGTGCTGATGATGGTGCTGTTCCTGCCGGTGGTATACGCGTCGCTGCGCGCGCTGCTGAGCCCCGACAGCGGGCTGATGGCGCTGCTGCGCGCGCTGTTCGCCGCGCACGGCGGCGCGTGACGGCCCCGCCGGACCGGAGCGACGATGGCCGAAAAGAACCAGCAGCCGACCGCGAAGCGCCTGCGCGAGGCGCGCCAGAAAGGCGATGTGCCGAAGAGCGCGGAGACGATCTCGTCCGCGTTCTTCGTCGGCGTGTGCGTCGCGCTCGCGGTCGGGCTCGGCACGTTGTTCGCGCGGCTGCAGGCGCTGTTCCGGCTCGTGTTCGATGCGGCGGGCGCCAGCGATCCTTCCGCGCGGCTCGCGGTGCTGATCGACGGCGCCGCGCGCGACTGGGCGCTGCTGTCCGCGCAGATCGTCGCGGCCGGGCTGCTGGCCGGCTTGCTCGCGGGCTTCGTGCAGGTGGGCGGCGTGATGGCGTGGAGCCGGCTCGTGCCGCAGCTGTCGCGGCTCAATCCCGCCGAGGGGCTGAAGAACATGGTGTCGATGCGCAACCTCGTGAACCTCGCGAAGATGCTGCTGAAGACCGTGCTGCTGGTCGCGACGCTTGGCTGGCTGATCGTCGAGTCGCTCGACCCGGCGGTGCAGTCCGGCTTCACGCGGCCGATGTCGATTCTCGCGCTGCTCGTGAAGCTGCTGATGCTGCTGTTCGGCTGGGCCGCGCTGATCTATATCGTGATGGCGCTGATCGACATCGTGCACCAGCGGCGCGAGTTCAATCAGAAGATGAAGATGTCGATCGAGGAAGTGCGGCGCGAGCACAAGGAAGACGAAGGCGACCCGCACATCGAGGCGAAGCGCCGGCAGCTCGCGCGCGAAGCGCAGTTCTCGTCGCTGCCCGACCGGATCGGCTTCGCGTCGGTGGTCGTCTATTCGTCGAGCGTCGCGGTCGCGCTCTATTACGGCGGCGTCGGCACGCTGCCATGGGTGCTCGCGCGCGGCGAGGGCGAGGCGGCCGAACGGATCGTACGGCTCGCGCGCGACGCGCTGCGTCCGACGCTTGCGAACGCCGGCCTCGCGCAGGCGCTGTACGAGAGCACGCCAGAAAAGGGCACGATCCAGCAACGGCATTTCCGCGAAGTCGCGCAGTTGCTGAAGTGGGCGACCGGCGCGGCCTGACGTGCTCGAACTGTCGGTGCCGGAACATCGAAAGGCGCGCGGTTCACCGATGCGTCGCGATGCGGCCCCGTTTCCGCTTCACCGGGCCGGTCGCACGCAGTGCTTGACGCCGGTTTTTTTCCGGGGTCGTCCGAGATTCACCCATGAATTATTGCTGATTTATTTCTTCGTAATATGGCTCGACCGTCAGCCGGACGGCGGGCTGCGAGGTTGCGCCGCCGCTGACGGAACAGGTCAACAGAGGCAGACAAATCAATGTGCGGAATCGACGGCTTTCTGAATAGCGTCGCCTTCGATGAGGAGACAGCGCGCGGCACGCTCGCGCGAATGACGGCGAGCCTCGCGCATCGCGGCCCCGACGGGCAGGGCCTCTGGGTCGACCCGGAAGCCGGTATCGCGCTCGGCCACCGGCGGCTTGCGATCGTCGATCTGTCGGTCCACGGCCGGCAGCCGATGGCATCCGCGTGCGGCCGCTACGTCATGGTCTTCAACGGCGAAATCTATAACCATCGCGACTTGCGCGCGGAGCTCGGGCGCGCGGGTAGCGCACCGGCGTGGCGCGGCCACTCCGACAGCGAGGTGCTGATCGCGGCGATCGCCGCGTGGGGCGTCGAGGCGGCGCTGCGGCGCGCGACCGGCATGTTCGCGTTCGCGCTGTGGAATCGTGCGTCGCGGGTGCTGACGCTCGCGCGCGACCGGATCGGCGAGAAGCCGCTCTACTACGGCCGGATCGGCGACGCACTGGTGTTCGCGTCGGAGCTGAAGGCGCTGCGCGGCTACCCGGGCTTCGACGGCACGATCGATCGCGACGCGCTGTGCCTGTACCTGCGCCAGTCGAGCGTGCCCGCGCCGCATACGATCTATCGCGGCATCAGCAAGCTGCCGCCGGGCACCTTCATCCAGTTCGAGCATGCGCGCGACACGCCGCGCCTGCGCGCGTACTGGACGCTCGAGCAGGCGATCGAAGCCGGCCGCGAGCAGCCGTTCGAGGGCAGCGCCGACGAGGCCGTCGATCAGCTCGACACGATCCTGCGCCAGGCCGTCGCGCGGCAGATGGAAGCCGACGTGCCGCTCGGCGCGTTCCTGTCGGGCGGCATCGATTCGTCGGCGATCGTCGCGCTGATGCAGGCGCAGTCGGCGAAGCCGGTCGACACGTTCACGATCGGCTTTCACGAGGCCGGCTACGACGAGGCCGGCTATGCGAAGGCGGTCGCGCGCCACCTCGGCACGCGGCATACCGAGCTCTACGTGACGGCCGACCATGCGCTCGGCGTCGTGCCGAAACTGCCGACGATCTATGACGAGCCGTTCTCCGATGCGTCGCAGATTCCGACCTTCCTCGTGTCGGAGCTGACGCGCCGGCACGTGAAGGTGAGCCTGTCCGGCGATGGCGGCGACGAGCTGTTCGGCGGCTATACGCGCTACTTCCTGACGCCGCGCCTGTGGCGCAAGCTGCATCGCGTGCCGGCGGCGGTGCGCGCGCGGATCGCCGCCGCGCTGCATGCGCTGCGTCCCGATCATGCGGACCAGCTCGCGGCGGTCGCGCAGGGCGCATGGAGCGGCGTGGAAGCACGCGACTCGGCGACCCGCATCGGCGACCGGCTGCACAAGCTCGGCCACGTGATGACGGCCGAGAGCCGCATCGCGCTGTACCGGCTGCTGATGTCGTCGGTGCATCATCCGGAGCGCATCGCGCTGGCCGGAAAGGAACCGCCGACCCCGCTCGATACGGTGTCCGCATGGCCCGCGAACCTGAGCTTCGCCGAGCAGGCGATGGCGATCGACACGCTCACGTACCTGCCGACCGACATCCTCGCGAAGGTCGACCGCGCGGCGATGGCGGTGAGCCTCGAGACGCGCATGCCGTTCCTCGATCATCACGTCGTCGAATTCGCATGGCGCGTGCCCGCGTCGGTGCGTTTGCCGGAAGGGCAGTCGAAGGCGCTGCTGCGCCGGCTGCTGGACCGGTACGTGCCGTCGGCGCTGATCGACCGGCCGAAGCAGGGCTTCTGCGCGCC
Organism: Burkholderia sp. Bp8991; assembly: GCF_003853795.1. Classification (NCBI taxonomy): domain Bacteria; kingdom Pseudomonadati; phylum Pseudomonadota; class Betaproteobacteria; order Burkholderiales; family Burkholderiaceae; genus Burkholderia; species Burkholderia sp. Bp8991. Next base: position 43,723 of record NZ_QTQJ01000042.1, read on the forward strand.
CGTCGATCACTGGCTGCGCGGCGCGCTGCGCGACTGGGCCGACGCGTTGCTGCAGCCGTCGCGGCTGCGTGACGAGGGCTTCTTCGACGCGGCGGCGGTCGACCGGCTGTGGCGCCAGCACCAGTCGGGCCGGATGAACTGGCAGCATCAGCTGTGGACGGTGCTGATGTTCCAGGCGTGGCTGGAGGCGCAGCGCGCTGCGTGAAGCGGGGCGGTGCCGAAGTTTCGCGCACGCTTGGAGGCACAGCGCGCTGCATGAAGCGGGATGACGCGGCGCGGTTCGGAAGTTCCGGGCACGGCTGGAGGCACAGCGCGCCGCATGAAGCAGGGCGACGCGGCACGCCGCGTCATCCGATGCACGTCATGCCGGCGTCGCGTCGACGCTCACTGATCGAGACAGCGCACGCACAGCCGCTTCGCCTGGCTCGCCGGCAAGCCGCGGCACATCATCACGACCGGGCGCGCATGGCACGACGGCGCGTCGGCGGAGGCCGCGGGCGACGCGAGCCTGCGCGCGCGTTCGGGCGGCGTGGTCGCGGCCGCGTCCATGCGCCGTTGTCGCGCGGGCGGCGGCGTATCGCTCACCACCGGAATCGGCTCGACGCCGCCTTCGCGCGCATTGCGCCGCGCGCTCGCGACGACGCGGCTCACGTAGCCGCTCGAGAACCCGGTCGTGAAGTTGCCGCTGTAGTAGCACGACAGCGCCGCGCGCAACGCGGCCTGCGCGGGACGGCCGGTATTCGACGAGCGCGCGAAGCATTCGGTCAGGATCGCGCCGCCCGCCCGCAGGTTGCGGCACGGTTCGAACATCGTCGTGTCGTCGAGGCCGTATTTCGCGAAGTTTCGTTCGTTCACCTGAGCTAGGCCGACACTGTAGCTGAAGCCGCGCGCGGCCAGCTCGCTCGTGGTCGCGCGCGCTTCGTCGAGCGACGCGGGCTGGCGCGTCAGGTGGCCGCCGACCACGCCGATCGCATACGGGTTGAAACCGGATTCGGTGCGCACCAGCGCGGCGAGCGTGTCGGGATCGACGTTCGGCGCGCACGCGCGCGCGAGCTGCGCGAAGCCGGCGGCGCTGCCGGCCGCGTGCGCGCTGCGCGGCTGCAGGCCCGCGCCGGCGAGCGTCAACGCCAGCGCGATCAGCACGGCCGGCGCGATCACTGCGCGCAGGTTCGGCACGACGCTGCGCAACGCGCGCGCGTTCATCCCGCCCCCGATACGCGGTACGACAGCACGAGCCCGTGCACGAGCAGCGACCAGCCGTCGAGCGCGACGAACAGCAGCAGCTTGAACGGCACCGAGATCGTCGTCGGCGAGATCATCTGCATCCCGAGCGCGAGCAGGATGTTTGCGACCAGCAGGTCGACGACGATGAACACGATGTAGATCACGAAGCCGATCTGGAATGCCTTGGTCAGCTCGGCGAGCGTGAAGCTCGGCACCAGCACGAGCAGGTCGTCGTCCTTGATGCCGTCCGCGCGGTTCTTCGGCCAGACCGAGGTTGCCGTGCGCACGAAGAATTCGCGATCGCGCTGCCGCGTGTGCGACACCAGGAAATCCTTGACCGGCGGCAGCGCGGCATCGGCGAGCGCGCCGATATCGGCGGTCGACAGCTGCCCCGACGCGTCGAAGTGGCGTGCCTGCAGCGCGTCGCGGATCGACATCCCGACCGGCGCCATGATGAACAGCGACAGGATCAGCGCGATGCCGTTCAGCACGAGGTTCGGCGGCACCTGCTGGATTCCGAGCGCGGAGCGCAGCAGGCCAAGCACGACCACGAGCTTCGTATAGCTCGTCACCATCAGCGCGGCGAACGGCGCGATGCCGAGCGCGGCGATCACCGCGATCAGCGCGACCGGATTCGGCAGGCTGCCCATCGTTCAGCGCTCGCGCGGCGCGGGCTGCGTCAGCGTGACGACGCGCACGCCGAGCTTCTGGCCGACCGCGATCAGGTGGCCGGTGCCGATCAGCATCCCGTTCGCGACGAGATGGATCACGCTCTGGTTGATGCCTTGCTGCAGCTCGATCACCGCGCCCGGCTGCAGTGCGCCGAGTTCGCCGAGCGGGATCGATGTGGGCGGCAATTCGAAACGCAGGTCGACCGCGAGGCCGTCGAGCGAGCGCGGCGCATCGTCGGGCGGCGCATCGTGCGCGCTCGCGGGCGGGGTGTCGGTGCGGGTCGGTTCCAAAGGCATCTCCCTGATTCGTTCGACGGTCAGCCGGTTGCCCGACGGCCGTCCGGTGATCTCCCACGCCGGCGCGGCCGGCACCCGCGCGACGCACAGCAGGTTCTGCTCGTGCGCGCGCCAGCGTTCGATCGCGATGATGTCGCCACCGACGACGTCGGCCAGTTCGGCCATCGTCAGCTCGGTCCGGCCGATCTCGAATACCAGCGGCACCGGCAGGCCCGCATACGCGGCGCGGGTGTCGGGCCGCGCGGCCGCCGGCGTCGGTGCTGCAAAGAACACCGCGAGCGCGTCCGGCGCATCGAACAGCAGCGCGCCGTGGCAGCGCCAGGCCCCGTCGGCGCGACGCAGCTCGAAGCGCAGCGCGGCCGGCGCGGTGCGCCACGCGGGCACGCTCGCCGGCGGCGGCAGCAATTCCACGCGCTGCCGCGTCGCGGCCTGCAATACGGCCGAGAGCGGCGCGGCGAGGTCGGCGAGCAGCGCCGCGCGGATCACGGCCGGCACGGCCGGGTCGGCCGCGTCGCCGAGCCATGCGCTTTCCGCGACCGGATCGATCCACAGCGTGCCGGCGGCCGGGCCGATGACGAAGCGGTAGGCATGCGCGTCGGCGGCCGGTTCGGCATCGGCGCGCCAGCGCACCTCGTACGCGTGTTCGCCGAGCGTGACCGGGACCGCGGCCGTCGCGCCGTACGCATGCGACAGCCCGCGCGCGGCGGCGGCGGACAGGCGCGGCAGCCAGGGCGACGCGTCGAGCGCGACCGCGGCCGGCGGGGGCGGGATGGCGGGCGCGGCGGCGGCCGGGGTGGCGGCGGCGGGCGGAGCCCGATTCGCGGCGTCGCCGGCGTCGGCATTCGTCAGGGACAGCGCAGGCACGGCGGGATCAGGGCGGATTCGGCGTTGGTTCGACGGGTTGTTGTGGCCGGCGGCGCAGGGGGCGCGCGGCTGCTGCGTCGATTGTAGGGACGCCGCCGGCCGCGTGCCGCGCCGGAATCCGTAGTCGTGTCCAGCGCGGGGCCGCGCGGGTGGCGGCGAGCTACGAAGCCTTTTGTCGGGGGGGCGTGGCGGGGCGGTGGTGGGTCGGCGCGGTGTCGCGGCGGCGTGGCGTGCGATAGCGCAGCCGCTAATCGACGGCACGCGCGCTTGCATGCGACTGCCGCAAACGCGGCCGCCGCCCGATGGCGGCGGTCGTGTCGCGGCGGGGAAGGCGTGCCCGGCCACGAGACGCTCCGGGTCGCGCGTGCAGCGCCGTGGAGGAGCCTTGCCGGCGCGCCGCGCTGCGGCGGCGCGCGGGTGAGCCGCTACGCGTTACGCGTAGTCGGCGGCCAGCGCCTGCTGGGGTGCGGCGCGCAGGATCGGCGCCACATCGTGGCGTTCGACGTGCGTCATGGCCGCGCCGAACAGCACCAGCCGATAGCCGACCGCATAGATCGGGATGATCCGCAGGTTCTTGTCGTGATCGAGCTGCAGCTTCGAACGGATGCGCGAGATATGGGTGTCGAGCGTGCGCGACGACACGCCGAGCTCGCGGCCCCAGACCGCTTCCTGGATCGCTTGCCGCGGCACGATCTTGTTCATGTTGTCGAGCAGGAATTCGACGACATCGAATTCACGCGGCGTGACGTCGACGACTTTGTTGTCGATTTCGATCGTGCGGCGCACGAAGTTGATTTTTATGTTGTCGATGTACAGGTATTTGCAATCCATGTTGGCCCTCGCATGTCCGTAAAGGAGTGTTTGCGAGTCATGTACCGCAACTTCCGGGCCAGGGGCGGACTGACAGGAATCGACGGGCGGTCGGAGCGGGGTGGGCGGCGCGCCGGCCTTGAATCTAAAAGAATTTTTAACGTGGGGCGTGTGGTGTGCTTCGGAAGGGTCGGAGCAACATTGAAGGATTGTTACGTAGCATCCGGCGGGAACGTTACGGGCGTTACGGACGTTACGGGCGGCGTAACGTGCGGAACGCGGGGTTCGCCCAGCGCGAACGGGGTTTCGGGCGGATGGCGAACCCTACATCGAACCCTACCCGGGTTAGCCGTTTTTATAAGTGAATCAATGGTTTGCAGAAGATTTTTGCCGACTTGGAACCCTACATTGGAAGCCGCAGGCTCGGCAATAAAAAACCGGCCGCGCAACGTTCCCGTCACGCGGCCGGCCCGGCGTCTCTTCGTTCCGCCCGTCAAGCCTTCGCCGTATCGCCCGAATCGAACGGCAGCACGTAATGCCGCTTGCCGGTCGCCGCGAAGATCGCGTTGGCGACCGCCGGCCCGACCGGAGCGACACCCGGCTCGCCGACGCCCGTCGGCGCCTCGGCCGACGGCACGATATGCACCTCGACCTTCGGCATCTCCGCCATCCGCAGCACGTGATAGCCGTCGAAGTTGCGCTGCTCGACATGGCCGTCCTTCAGCGTGATTGCGCTGTGCAGCGCCGCGCCGAGCCCGAAGCCGATGCCGCCTTCCATCTGCGCGGCGACGATGTCGGGATTGATCGCGATTCCGCAGTCAACCGCGCACACCACGCGCTCGACCTTCACCTTGCCGTCGGCGTCGACCGACACTTCCGCGACCTGCGCGACGTAGCTCTTGAACGCCTCGGCCACCGCGATCCCGCGCCCGCGGCCCTTCGGCAGCGGTTTCGCCGGATCCCAGCCGGCCTTCTGCGCGGCCAGCTCGAGCACCGCGCGCATCCGCGGCTCCTTCGCGAGCAGGTCGCGGCGGAACAGGTACGGATCCTTGCCCGCCGCGTGCGCGGCTTCGTCGATGAACGCCTCGACCGCGTAGGCCGTGTGCGAGCTGCCGACCACGCGCCACCACAGCACGGGCAGGCCGACCTTGGTGGTGGTCAGTTCGACCGACACGTTCGGCACTGCGTACGGCAGGTTCGCCGCACCCTCGACCGACGTCGCGTCGATTCCGTCCTTGACCATGAACGCCTCGAACGGCGTGCCGGCGAGGATCGACTGGCCGACGATCCGGTGGCGCCAGCCGACCAGCCGGCCGTCCGCGGTCAGCCCCGCGTCGAGCTTGTGGAAGTACATCGGGCGATAGAAGCCGCCCTGGATGTCGTCCTCGCGCGTCCACTGCAGCTTGACCGGCTTGCCGTCCGCGCCGAGCGCCTTCGCGATCGACACGGCCTCGACCACGTAGTCCGACCACGCGTTCGCGCGCCGGCCGAAGCTGCCGCCCGCGTACAGCGTGTGAATCTGCACCTGCTCGGGCTTCAGGCCCGCGACCCTTGCGGCGTTGCCTTGGTCGACCGTCTGGAACTGGTCGCCGGCCCAGATCTCGCAGCTGTTCGCGCTCAGCTTGACGACCGCGTCGAGCGGCTCCATCGGCGCGTGCGCGAGATACGGAAATTCGTAGGTCGCGCTGACCTTGCGCGCGGCGCCCGCGATCGCCGCGTCGGCATCGCCGTCCTTGCGGGCCGACGCGCCGGGCTGCGCGGCGAGCTGCCGGTACTCGCGCATGAGCTGGTCCGAGCTGCGCTTTTCGGCGTTGGTTTCGTCCCAGTCGACCTTCAGCGCGTCGCGGCCCTGCTTCGCGGCCCAGAAACCGTTCGCGACGACCGCGACGCCGCCCGGCACCTGCACGACCGACACCACGCCCGGCACGGCCTTCGCGGCCGTCGCGTCGAATGACTTGACCGTCGCGCCGAAGCGCGGCGGGCGCTGCAGCAGCGCGACGCGCATGCCGGGGAAGGTCGTGTCGAGCGTGAAATGCGCGGTGCCGTTCGACTTGGCCGACCCGTCGACGCGCGCAATGCGATGGCCGATCAGCTTGAAGTCGGCCGGCTGCTTCAGCGTGACCTTGTCGGGCACCGGCAGTTTCGACGCGTCGGCGACGAGCGTGCCGTAGGCGGCCGTCTTGCCGCTCTTCGCATGCGTGACGACGCCGTTGGCGGTGGTCAGTTCGCCGGCCGGCACCTTCCAGCGCGCCGCCGCGGCCGACACGAGCATCGCGCGGGCCTTGCCGCCCGCTTCGCGCAATTGCTGCCACGAGTTCGACATGGCCGAGCTGCCGCCCGTGCCCTGCATCGTGCCGAACGCGAGGTTCGCATAGCGCTTCGCATCGGCCGGTGCGCTTTCGACGCGCACGCTCGACCAGTCCGCGTCGAGTTCCTCGGCGACGATCGTCGCGATGCCCGTGTACGCGCCCTGGCCCATTTCGACATGTTTTGCGATGACCGTGACCGTGCCGTCGGGCGTGATGCGCAGGAATGCATTCGGCGCGAAGTCGGCGGCGGCCGCCGTCGCGGCGAGCGCGCGGCGGCCGAGGCCGGCCCATTCGAAGCCGATCGTCAGGCTGACGGCGGCCGCGGCACCCGCGGCCTTCAGGAACGTGCGGCGCGACGGTCGCACCGAGCCGGCGTTGTCGAGTTCGATCGTCATGGTCAGGCTCCCAGCGTCGCGGCCGCGTCGTGGATCGCGGCCCGGATCCGGGCGTAGGTCGCACAGCGGCAGATGTTGCCGTTCATCGCGGCGTCGATGTCCGCGTCGGTCGGCTTCGGGTTCTGTTCGAGCAGGGCGGTTGCCGACATGATCTGGCCGGACTGGCAATAGCCGCACTGCGGCACCTGCAGCTTCACCCAGGCGGCCTGCACGGCCTGCGCGGGTTTGCTCTCGAGGCCTTCGATCGTCGTGATGTGCTTGCCCGCGATGCCGGCGAGCGGCAGCACGCACGAGCGCACGGCCTGGCCTTCGAGATGGACGGTGCACGCGCCGCACTGCGCCATGCCGCAGCCGAACTTCGTGCCGGTCAGCCCCGCGTGCTCGCGGATTGCCCAGAGGACGGGCATCGACGGATCGGCGTCGAGCGTGACACTCTTGCCGTTCAGGACAAACGTGGTGGGCATTTTTTGTCTCCGTGGGGAAAACCCGGCATGCGCCGGATCAGGTGGCAGTGTGCGCGAACGGCCGATTTTTACGTCTACCCAATCCTGCAAATTTATTGAACAATCCTGCAAATCCCCGGCGCGGCGGCGAGCGATTCGCTATGCTCCCGCGATTCAGGGAAATGAGGCGAGGAATCCGTCATGGACATGACCGATATCGCGGCGTCGCGCGAATCCGGGCGGCGCGAACTGGCGTCGCTGATCGGCCGTTTCGCGCCGACGGACGGCTCCCACTCCACGGCCGTGCCGGCGCTGATGCTGCATCGGCATGCGCATCCGGTCGATCTCGGCTGCGGCGTGTCGCGTGCCGCGCTCGTGATCGCCGCGCAGGGCGCGAAGCGCGTGATCGTGGCCGGCCAGGCCTACGAATACGACACGCGCAATTGCCTGATTACGTCGATCGACTTGCCGATCCTCTCGCGCGTCACGCAGGCGTCGCCCGACGCGCCTTACCTGTGCCTGTCGCTCACGCTCGATCTGCAGCGCATCGTCGAACTCGCGGCCGAGATGCGGCTGCCCGAGCCCGATGCGGGCCCGGAAGGCGAGGGCATCGCGCTCGCCGAGTTGACGCCGCCGCTGCTCGATGCCGCGCTGCGGCTGTTGCGGCTGCTCGATACGCCGGCCGACATTCCGGTGATCGCGCCGCTGATCGAAAAGGAACTGCTGTACCGGCTGATGACGAGCGGGCAGGGCACGCGGCTGCGGCACATGGCCGTCGCGAGCAGCCAGACGCACCGGATCGCGCGAGCGATCGAATGGATCCGCGATCACTACGCGGAGCCGATGCGCGTCGACACGCTCGCACAGGCGGTCAACATGAGCGTGTCGTCGCTGCACCATCACTTCAAGCACGTGACCACGCTGAGTCCGCTGCAGTACCAGAAGCAGCTGCGGCTGCACGAGGCGCGGCGTTTGCTGTTGCGGCAGGGCGGCGACGTCGGGTCGGTGGCGGCAACCGTCGGCTATGAAAGCGCGTCGCAGTTCAGCCGCGAATACAGCCGGCTGTTCGGCGCGCCGCCGATGCGCGATGTCGTGCATCTGCGCAAGAAGGAATTGCTCGGCACCTGACGGCGGTGCCGGTCGTGTCGACCGCATCCGGCCTGGCTTCGTCGCGCGATGCGCGGCTCGCCGGAACGGGATGACACGCAATCGATGTGCCATGGCCGCCGCACGCAGGCGCAACGGGACAGCGGAGCGTGCCGCCGCGCCGCGCACGAACTTCTGTTTCAAGCATGCATCCCGGAAACGGGCGAACCGATACGGAAAATGCCGGCAGGATGCGAACCGACGGGCCGAAACGCGCAATAACGCCGCTCCGCCCCGCACATTCTGCATGGATCGCGCGTTTCACGACCATGTTTCGCGCGATGAGATTCGCAGTCGAACTCGATTCGAAAATGTTTCTCGCGCGCAGCGCGTGTTCTCATCCCATCCGTTGGAGCACGATGGTTGCCGGTACTGGATGTCGGTGAATCGAAGGAAAACAGTAAAAATCGATAAAGTGTGTTCAAGGCCGCATGGCGCACCTGCCGTCGTTTTTTCCGATATGCGGCGTGAAAGCCATGTCGGCTTGCGTCGTATTTACCGGTTTTTGCCGCGCGTTCGCATCGCCGGCCGATGCTCGATATCGTCGGTATTTTCACGGATGAATCAATTGCGTTTCGCGGCGGCGGGTGCGCACGTCCGGAACGATAGCGATGTCGGCCGCGCGGGTCCCGCAGAACCGGTTGTCGCGCGCTTCGATTCACGATTTTTTCGCGTACGGGAAGGCTGCCGAACGGGCTGCGGCAGGGGGTTTGCCGGGGCCGAAATGTACATCGGCCGGGATATGCGACGGTGCAGTTCTCAAGTATGAAACATCCGTTCGACACCGCCTTGCGCGCGGCCCCGCGGGCCGCGTTCGTCCGCCTTTTCCGGCATTGCTTCGCGCCATTCGATGATCGGCGCGTGCTGCCGAGCGTTATCGCGATACATTCCTGAAACAAAAAATTCGATTCCCGGCGATATTGCGGGCGCCGCGAACGATACGCGACGCGCAACCATCGGTGGAATCACGCATGGCATGCCGTTTGCGATATTGGACGCACCGGCGAGCGGTCGACCTGATGCAACAAAGATGGGGGGCGGCCCGTTCGTCAATAAGCAGTCGGGGAAATAGCGATGAAGACCAGAAGCAACAACTTGATGCGCGCATTCCTTGCGCACCCGTGGGGTAGTCGGACAGCTCGGAACAGGACTCGCGATGCAGTGCCAGCTTCGCGGGTTCGTTGCCGGTTTCCCGGTATCCGCGCGTTGCGCGTGCTGGACCGCCTGTCGTTTCTCACGACAACCGGCCGACAGCCGTGCTCCCCTTCATTCAGCTCGTCCGGATGGGCCATGCTGTCCGTGCCGGACGGCTCGACGCCGAATCGTTTCCGCTCGTGCCGAGCCGTATCCGCTGCGCCGGGTCGATGCCTGCGGTGGCTGGACTAGCTCGCATACCCGTCGGCCGGATTGCCCGGAAGATCTTTGATCGGTAGCCCAGGGAGAAGCGATGCCGCCTGACTGTAATGCAGGCCCGTTATCGCCGCGATAACGCGCATGTTTTCGATGGCACTGCATTCACGGTAGATAACTGTACTCACGCATTTTCGATCGCTGAAGCGGATGCCATGTGCCGGTATGCCGTGTAAGCAAATTTCGAAAACGACTGATCCCGAATGGCGAATGCCTGTTTCCGGGTGCGTGCGTCGATTCGTTTTCCGATTGATAAATGATCGATAACTCATATCGAGAATAAATATAAAAATTTCGGAAAACTAAAAAAATATGAAACCAGGATTCGGATCGCCGAAAAATTGCGCGGCCATCGGATTCGAGATGAATAAATTCTTTGTAATTAGATAGTGATCCTTATGTTATGGGGATTGCTCAGGGCTGGAAAGTTGAAGGCGTGCAGCTTTCCTCGCTTGTTCCGTCCACGCCGTTATGGAGTCGACCATGAAGAAGCTTCTGATTGCAGTCGCAGTTCTGGCGGTTTCGGGTGCAGCATTCGCCGGCAGCGGCACGGTATCGACCAGCAATTCGTCGAGCGGCGGCTCGACGATTGCCGGGGTTGCCGGATTCGGCCATTTCACCGCGACCGATTCGGGTGCCGCACTCGGCGCAGCCGGTGCCACGGCTGGCGGCGGCAGCAGCGGTTCGATCTCGTACACGAGCCACGTCCAAACGTCGACGGTGGGCGGCTTCGGCTTCGGCGGCGCGCAAGCGGGCGGCAACAGCGGTGCGAATGCCGGCTCGATCGGCTGGACGTATCACCACTGAGCCGCGGCGCGCAGCGTTCGTCATTGGCTGGTGGCACGGACGCCGGGTTTCGTTTCGCGAGGGCGAGCCCGGCGACCTCGCCACCAAACTTTCTCACGGCAAGGAATTGCTATGAAAGCCAAAGTCATTTTAGCGACAGCGCTCACCGTCCTTTCGTCGGCCGTATTGGCCGCCGGTCCGTCCACGACCAACCAGACGCAATCCGTTGCAGCGGGTGTGTCCGGTTCGGTGCTGGTCGGCTCAGGCAGCTATACGAGCAATTCGAATTCGGTCGCGGGCGCAAGCGCAGGAAGTACCGTGACACCCGCTGGTTCCACCGGCACGGCATCGGCCTTCCACAACTCGACTTCGACGGCCAGCGGCTGGGGCTCGAACGGGGGCGCGTTCGCGGCAGGCGGCGGTATCGGTGCCGCAGGTTCGTACGGTGGAAACAGCAGCACGAACGAGAACGCGAATGCGCTGTCGGGAGGGGTGACCGCCACGATCGTCCTCGGCGCGAACCACTACACGGCCAGCGGCGGGAACGACCAGGGTATCGCCAACGCGGGTGCTGCCGGGTTGACGGGCAGCGGTGGGTCGGGCGCGATCGCGGGTTCGAATCACTACAACGCGTCGACCGTGTGGAGTACCGGTCCGGCCGGTTCGCCGTCTGCATCGGGCGGAAGCCAGGGGAGTTCGAGCGCGACCGGGAGCAGTCACTAGTCGGGTGCGGGGGACCAGTTTCCCAGCGACGCTGGTCTCTTTTCCGCACTGTTGTTCAAGTAAGGAGTTGGCATGAAGCAGAACCTGATTGCCGCCGCTCTGATGCTCGCGTCTCTGACGGCATATTGCGCTGACCGCGCTGCCCAGGACGTGCAATCAAATTTGCAGACGTCGAACCCTGCAACCAATCCGTCAGAACAACACACGCTTTCGTCGGGCAGTGCCATCGGCGCACCGGATTCCCTGGCGTGGCCGGGAATGTCGGGCGGTTCGTGGTCCCAGCTGGGTAGCGGCTGGAAGCAGTTCGGGGAAGCGGGCAAAGCTGAAGGCATTCGGGGGAATTAGTGCGGTTGCCTGGGTCGGAGGTCAAACCTCGTCCGGAGAGTGAAATGAACAGCAACAAGATCAGGGCGGCATGTGCCGCAATGTTCGCGATGGCCGCGATCGGTGCCCAGGCGCAGACTGCCGACTCGACTTCAAGTTCGCAGTCCTCGACGTCGTCGACGGCGATCAGCCAGGGCGGCGGCTCGAGCATGAACACGAATGTCACCAGTTCGCGCGGCGGCAACGCCAGCAGTGCCAGCACGAGCGGCGTGCGCGGCAGCGGCAATTCGAGCGTGAACGTGAACGTTACGATGCCATCCGGCACGAGCGGCGGCTCGAACGTGACGCCGCAGAGCGTGAGCTCGCTCCAGTCGGCCGGCTCGCCCGGCACCAATCCCTACAACACCCAGACGTCGGAAAACGTCAACTATTCGGGTACCCAGACGATCAAGACGAACCCGTCGATCCAGGCGCCCGGGCTCACGACCACGCTGTCCGATACCTGCATGGGCTCGGTGAGCGTCGGCGTGTCGTTCCCGGGCTTCGGCGCGACGGGCGGCACGACCCTGGTCGACCAGGCGTGCGTGCGTCGTCTCGATGCGCGGGAATTCCGCGCGATGGGGCTGACCGACGTCGCGCTCGCGCTGCTCTGCCAGAGCGATGCGAACCGGCGCGCGGTGGAAGCGACCGGGCATCTGTGCCCGGGCACGACTACGCCGCTCGCGCGCTCGAATGTGGCGCCGTCCGCCGAAGCGACCGTCGCCGACGACGTGAAGTATCGCGATCCGCTCGTGCGCAATCGCATGGGCCTGCCGCCGCTCGATGCCGCCGCGCCCGTGCTGACGCGCCCGGTGGCGACGACCGCGGTCCAGGCGGCGCCGATTCCGGTTCCGGTGCCCGCGCCGTCGATGGTCGCGCCGGCGGTCAGCGCGGTGCCTGCCGCGACGCAGGCGGCCGCCGTGAAGGCATCGCAAGCGGCTGCCGTCGTGCCTGCCGTCGTCACCGCGCCGGTTGCCGCGGCAGCACCGGCGGTGAGTGCTGCGCCTGCCGTTGCACCGGCTGCGATGAGCGCGGTGCCGGGTGCCGCCATCGTTGCCGCGGGGGGCTTCGCGGACAAGGCGCCGGAATCTGCGCCAGCGGTTGCGGACAAGGCGCCGGTACCCGCGCTGGCGGCCGCTGACATGGCGCCGGAACCCGCGTCGACGGTCGCCGACAAGGCACCGGAACCGGCACCGATTGCAACCGACACCGCAGCGCAAGCCCCGGCAGCGCTTGCCGTCGACGCGAAGGTGCCGGACACCGCGCAAGCCGCACCGGCCCCGGCCTACGCTGCAGCGCCCGAGCCCGCGGTCGATGCGAAGGCTGCCGAGCCGGCAACGCAGGCGGCAGCCGAAGCGCCCGCACCGGAGGCCGCGTCGCGCGCCACGGCGGCAGCCGCTGCCGACACGCCAGCCGTCGGCGCAAAGGCGACCGGCTTGGTCGAATCCGCCGCCGCGCCCGCGCCGTCCGCCGACATGCCGGCCGCGCCGGATCCAGCCCCGGCCGCGGCCGACCAGCAGGTCGCCCCGGCCGCGCCGGCGATGCCGGCTCCGACCGTCATCTCGACGAGCACATCGTCGTAAGCACGCGGGCGACGCTTCCGCGCGACCGGCAAGCCGGGCCGCACGGGAACGCCGGGATCCGCTGTGCGACGCACGGTGCAAGTTGGACGGGTGTTGATCCCTCCCCGAGGTCAACACCTCTTTTTGCCTGACGAGGGTACGAGGAGGCCTCAATCATGAGGATCTTTTGGGTCGCGCTGCTGCTGGTCGACACACAAGCCGCCGCACAGTCGGTTTTCCAGAACCCCGCGGTCTTTGTCATCCTGAGCGAGCAGACCCTCGCGAACGCCGCGAGCGTCCAGCAGGCGCTGACGACGCTCGGCCGCGCGGACAACACGGCATGCGTGCCGATGATGATGGTCGGCGATCCGCAGATGGTCTACATGATGCCGGAGGAGGGACACGCCCCGTCGTGGCAATCGCCGGTGTACGGCCGCGGCGCGCCGTTCGAAGCGCAGAACGGGCCGACCGCGACCGGCAAGACGGTCGGCGCGATGCAGCACGCGCAGGACATGCAGACACAGCCGTGGAGCGACAGCAGTGCGATCACGCAGAAGATCGCCGGCGAGTCGAACCTGTCCGCGTCGGCGCGGGTCAGCGACTGGCGGCGCAAAGGATTGAACACGATCGAGACGGCGCCCGCGACGCAAGTGACGGTGAACGGCAAGACCTACCGCACGTATCGCGAGGAACTCAACCAGGCCGCGCTGCCCGTCGTCGAACCGCAGATCTACACGCAGCGTGTCGTGTTCTGCCGATGACGAAACTTTCCGGAGCGGACATGCCGGTAGCGCCGCGTGCGAGCAGGGAGGCTCGCCGCGTACCGCTTCGCGCCGCCCGCTCCGTCAGACAACCCTATGCGGCGAGGCCATCATGAACCATTGCTGCCAGATCAGATTGTCAGGCCCGCACGAGGACGAACGGGCCGCATACGCGCCGCCGTTCGTTGCGACCCGGCGTCACCTAACCGTGCCGTCGCGCCCGCTCGTCTATCTGTCGCAGCGTCCCGATGCAGGGCTCGTCGACTGTCTCGCGTCGCGCGGCTGGGAGGTGTGGCGCGCTAAATCCGTTGCGGACGCATTCAATTTCGTGAAGGCGAACCGCCTGCATGCGGGCATCGTCGATTTCGACGGATTCGCGTCGCCCGACGTCGCGTCGTTCGAGACGCTGCTGCGCGATCCGCGGATCGGCTGGGTCGCGCTCGCCGACGGCGAGCGGCTGCGCGATGCCACCATCGCGCGCCTGATTCGCCAGTGCTGCTTCGACTACGTGCGCAATGCGACGGCCTACACGACGATCGGATATCTCGTCGGCCATGCGTACGGGATGCTGAAACTGGCGGAAAGCGATCCGGCCGACGATGCCGCGCCGCCCGGCGGCGTGATGATCGGCGCGTGCGCCGCGATGCGCCGCCTGTTCGCGACGATCCGCAAGGTCGCGAACACCGAGGCCACCGTGTTCATCGCCGGCGAATCCGGCACCGGCAAGGAGTTGACCGCAGCGGCGATCCACCAGCATTCGTCGCGCGCCGACGCGCCGTTCGTCGCCGTGAATTGCGCGGCGATTCCGTCGACGCTGCTGCAGGCCGAACTGTTCGGTCATGAGCGGGGCGCCTTCACCGGCGCGCATCAGCGCAATATCGGCCGCATCGAGGCCGCGCACGGCGGCACGCTGTTTCTCGACGAAATCGGCGACATGCCGTTCGAGAGCCAGGCGAGCCTGCTGCGGTTCCTGCAGGAGGGCAAGATCGAGCGGCTCGGCGGGCGCGCGTCGATTCCGGTCGACGTGCGGATCGTGTCCGCGACTCACGTCGATCTCGAGTCCGCGATGCAGGCGGGGCGGTTCCGCCCGGACCTGTACTACCGGCTGTGCGTGCTGCGCATCGACGAGCCGCCGCTGCGCGCGCGCGGCCGCGACATCATGCTGCTCGCCGATCATGTGTTGCGGCGCTATCGCGGCGAAAGTTCGCACCGGATTCGCGGCTTCATGCCGTGCGCGATCGAGGCGATCCACAACTATGCGTGGCCCGGCAACGTGCGCGAGCTGATCAACCGGATCCGTTTCGCGGTCGTGATGACGAACGGCCCGCTGATCTCGGCCGCCGATCTCGAACTGAACCAGTACACGTCGAACCGGCCGCCGACGCTCGCGGAATCGCGCCGTCAGGCCGAGCGGCGCACGATCGAGGAAACGCTGTTGCGGCATCGGCATCAGCATGCCGACGTCGCGGCGGAACTCGGCATCTCGCGCGCGACGCTGTACCGGCTGATGACCGCGCTCGGCCTGCACGGCTGACGCCGGTTGCGGCCGCGCGGCACGCGGCCCGACGTCGCGCAGCTGGCCCGCGGCCCGCGGCGTCAGGCCGGCCGTTCGAAGCCCGATTCGACCCAGCGTGCGGCGCTGGCCTTGTTGAGCTTGAACCCGGCGGACACCTTCGCGTCGGCCAGCAGTTCGCCGTACGGGTCGAACGCCTTCAGTTGCGCATACGGCTCGAACTCGTCCGGCACGATGTCGAGCGTGACCGACACATCCTGCCCGTCGCCGTCCTGCACCGTCACTTCCTTGTGCAGCATCGCGCGGCGCTGCTGCTCGTGACGCATCAGCACCTCGGTCGCGGTCTTCACCAGCGTGCGGAACGCGTTCGCATCCATCGGCTTCGGGTTCTTCTTGTCGCGACCCATGGTCCACGGGCCGACGAGCGCGGGCTCGGCTTCGCCGTCCTTGATCATCTCGACGGCCCAGCCGTCGTCGTCTTCGTTCTTGATGATGCGGGCCGTCCAGCCGTTGTCGCGCCAGAGGCCGTCTTCGTGGATGGTGGTGTCGTCGGATTGCAGATCGGATTCGGTCATGGAGGAAGCGGGGAGTACGGGCCGCCGGCGAACGGGCGGGGCGCGCGGCCGGCAACGGCGCGCTGCCCTGGCCGGTCGCCCGGAATGGCATGCAAAGGCCGCAATTTTACCCCGCGGGCCGTCGGTGCGGCCCGTGCGACCCGTCACGTTGGCTGTCAGGACGAGGGCGATGCCAGCCAAACGGTCGGGCCGGCGCCAAAAATCAAACTTGTACTACGTTCCCGCGGGCCGCTCTATTCACCGTCCGATATCCCGTCCAAGCGTCGCCTCATAGAATAACGATCGGGATAAAAATATCTCGCTCGCAAATTCAACGCCACGCCGGTCGTACGCGCATTCCGCGCCGCGCGCCCGGTGAACCTTCTGGAACCGCGCATGGGGAAATTCAATATTCGCACCATCTTTGCATACGACTGGCCGTTGACGCTCGCCGGCATGGAGCACATTGCCGGCGACGTGTGCGCAATCGATCTCGTCGGTGTCTGCCGGACGCCGGACGAACTCGTCGCGACCCTCGACACGCTCGATTGCGACATCGCGCTGGTCGATTATTCGGTCCGCGGCGATGCGCAGATGAACGGCTTCGCACTGTGCGAGTGGCTGCGACGCATGCGTCCGAACGTCGGGATCGTTGCGTTGGTCGGGAACGAGAACCCGGTGATCTTCCGCTCGATTCTCTCGCAAGTCGGCGCGAGCCTCGTGAGCAAGTTCGACGAGGTGGGCCATATCGTCACTGCGATTCACTCGAGCTACAGCGGCGGTCACTATCTGTCGCCGCTTGTGCGCCGCGCGCTCGATGCGTTGGCCGGACACGATACGCCGCCGGTGAAGCTTTCGACGCGCGAGATCGAGGTGATTCGCCTCTATCTGGCCGGCATGCCGATCAAGGCGATCGCGCAGCGGCTGAACAAGGGCAAGCAAACGGTCAGCGCGCAGAAGATCAGCGCGATGAAGAAACTCGGCGCGAGCAACGACATCGAGCTGGTTCAGCGAGCGGCCGCGCTGGGGCTCGACGGCGGCAAGGTTGCGGGCTGCATGGGCGGTGCTGAGCAGGCGGGGAGCCGAGAACAGGAATCACGAGCGCTATCTCGGTAGCAGTGACATTCCGGAATCCTTCTTAGGGCCGCGTCGACTGGAATAAGCGTTTTGTCGTCCTTCATATTGGACAGGTGCGACGCGTGATTGGCCAGCGCGTCGGCGCTTCGTCTTGCTGACGTCTGCGAAGGACCGATGCAGGGAATTGACGGGGCGCCGACTTGCATGCCTTCCACGATCGTCGGTCGGGGCGAAAGGAAGCGCGCGCCGATATCGCTCCGGCGCTATGTGCGGCATGGAATTGCGCGTAAATGAAAGCGATCGGCGGCCGACGCAGACCGGTTCGGGAGACTGGCGACGAGGTTCATCAAGAAGAATGGTCAAGATATATGAAGGAATGCAGATGAGTGATTCATTTCACGATGCTCGGCCGGTAGCGGCCTCCCGAACGGGGGAGCGCGGCGCTGAAGCCATAGCCCGAGACGGGCCGGCGCCGCGACCCGAACCGCCGCCGATCGTCGTCGGCCGCGTCGAAGGCGTGACGATGTTTGCGAAGAACACGCCGCTCATCTGTCTCAAGC
>NZ_QTQJ01000043.1:0-57669 GCF_003853795.1 Burkholderia sp. Bp8991
AACGCTTCGATACCGTGTCGACGATTTCCGGGAAGATGATCCAGCACGCGATGCGCAAGGGCATTCATCCGCACAAGCTCGTGCATTTCGCGAACTGGGCCGACACCCACTCGATTCATCCGCTCAAACGTCCAAGCGAATTGCGAGCGACGCTACACATATCGCCCAGCGCAACCGTGGTGCTGTATTCCGGCAACATGGGTGCCAAGCAAGGGCTGGAGATACTGGCTGAAGCGGCACAAAGGCTCGCATTGCGCGACAACCTCGTGTTCGTCTTCTGCGGCAACGGGCCCGCGCGCGACGATCTGATCGCGCGCTGCGGCAGCCTCAGGAACTGCCGGTTCATGGACCTGCAGCCCGCCAACCGGCTCAATGAGCTGCTCAATCTGGCCGACATTCACGTGCTTCCGCAACGTGCCGACGCTGCCGATCTTGTCATGCCGTCGAAGCTGACCGGTATGTTCGCGAGCGGCCGCGCGGTGATTGCGATGGCGAGCCCGGGGACGGAGCTGCATGACGTGGTGTCGCGGCGTGGCGTCGTGGTGCCGCCTGGCGAACCGGATGCGCTGGCGTCGGCGATTGATGCGCTGGCCGTCAACGCAGCAGAGCGCAGCCGGCTGGGGTTGACCGGGCGCCAATTCGCCGAGGCCGTGCTGTCGCGCGAGGCCGTTCTGAACGAATTCGACGCCAGGCTGCGCACATTGCGCGCCGCTCCGTCCAGCACCACTGTGTCCGGTACGCAGCATCCGGATTTCTGAAACCGCATTCGATCCTTCTACACACGGCAACATGAAAATCACCATCATCGGCACCGGCTATGTGGGCCTCGTCACGGGCGCATGCCTTGCCGAGATGGGCAACGACGTCTTTTGCGTCGACGTCGATCAACGCAAGATCGACATCCTGAACGACGGCGGCGTGCCGATTCACGAGCCCGGCTTGAAGGAGCTGATCGATCGCAATCGTGCAAGCCAGAGGCTGCACTTCTCGACCGACATCGAGGCCAGCGTCGCGCATGGCGATATCCAGTTCATCGCGATCGGCACGCCTCCCGACGAGGACGGTTCCGCCAATCTTCAGTATGTGCTCGCCGCAGCGCGCAATATCGGCCTGTACATGGACGGCCCGAAGGTGGTCGTCGACAAGTCGACCGTCCCGGTCGGCACCGCGCTGCATGTGCGCGATGCGATCGCCACGGAGCTCACGCGCCGCGGGCTGCGCCACGAATTCTCGGTCGTTTCAAACCCGGAGTTTCTGAAGGAAGGTGCGGCCGTTGACGACTTCATGCGGCCCGACCGCATCGTGATCGGCACCGACGGCGACGACGCTGGTGAGCGTTCGCGTGAGCAGATGAAGCGGCTTTACGCACCGTTCAACCGGAACCATGAGCGCACGCGCTATATGGACGTGCGCTCCGCGGAGTTCACCAAGTATGCGGCGAACGCAATGCTGGCGACGCGGATCTCTTTCATGAACGATCTCGCGAATCTCGCGGGTCAGGTCGGGGCAAATATCGAAGCGGTGCGGCGGGGGATCGGCTCGGATCCGCGCATCGGGTATGACTTCCTTTACGCCGGTGTGGGATACGGCGGCTCGTGTTTTCCGAAGGATGTGCGCGCGCTGGTGCAGACCGCTGCCGAGTACGGCCGGTCGCTGCGGATTCTCGAGGCGGTTGAAGCGGTCAACGACGCGCAGAAGAAGGTGCTGCTCGAGAAGATCAACGAGCGGTTTGGTGACGATCTGTCGGGGCTCACGTTCGGGCTGTGGGGGCTTGCGTTCAAGCCGAATACGGACGATATGCGTGAGGCACCGAGCCGTGAGTTGGTGGCCGGGCTCCTGAAGCGCGGTGCGAGCGTACGGGCTTACGACCCGATCGCGACGGATGAAGCGCGGAGAGTGCTCGCGATCGATCTGGGAGACGATCCGGCGGCGCATTCGCGACTTGAGTTCGTGACGACGTCGGAATACGCCGCGGCCGGCGCCGATGCGCTCGTGATCGTCACCGAATGGAAGGTGTTCAAGAGCCCGAATTTCGCGGCGCTGGTCGAGTTGCTGAGCGAACCGGTGATCTTCGATGGCCGGAATCTGTATGAACCGGAGACGATGGCCGAGCTGGGGATTGAGTATTACAGCATTGGGCGGCCGTATGTGACGGGAATGCGTAAAGCGGTGAGGACGTTGAGAGTCGCAAAAGGGTGAAAATGCCGCCCGAGCGTTCAGGGTCGCGGTCCCGTCGCGACGGCCTTTGGCGAAGGTGCGTGCGTTTGTCGAGGTAATGCGGGAAAGGATCGGTGAGATGCCGGGGCGAACCGCGAAGGACCGCAAACTTCGCGGCCCCACACCGTTTACAACGCCGTGATGACCAGCCTGCCAGGCTCGATCGCTATACGTGCCTTTCGGCCTGGGACAAAACCTGCGTCATTAATGATCCAAATTCCACCTACCCTGAACCCGTCGGCTTATACACAATTTCCATCGTGACCGCCGGCACGCAACTTCTGCAATGTCTTGGCAGTGACATGAACCTGTTTGAGTCCCAGCCAAATAGCTTTTGCGCCGGGTTCGCCGTCGCCCTTGCGGCCGAGTAATCCGCCCAAGCGCGCGATCAAGCGCAGCACCTCGTTGAGTTTTGGCTTGGCCCGCAGCTTGACGTCAGTCAGCAAATACGCACCGCGAATTTCATCGGTATCGAAGAACAGTTTGGCATCCAGATCGGGGCAACGGCGGCCCATGTGCATCAGATGAGTGATCCCCAAGCCACGACCAGAAACAGCGCCAGCGCGCATTCGAGCCGGTCGATCGCGCCCAATTGCAATGCCTCGATACGGTAACCGTTCGTCAGCACGTTGAACAAAATCTCGATTTCCCAGCGCGCCCGATACCAGTCGATCAGTTCAATTGCTTGCTGCAGCGTCGTGGCGTCGCGATTGGTCAGCAAGCGCCATTCGATCGGCTTGACGCCGCTTGGCGCATCGAACTCGCGCGCCACCAGACAGATGGCCGCCACGCTTTGTCCCACGCCGGCCGGCAGTTCGATGCGCTGCAGCCACACGCGCTGACGCACTTGGCGGGCCTTCACGCCGTGACGCGATCCCAGCGTGAAGGCGATCTCGCCAAGCGGTATGCCTTGTGTCGTCGTCGCCCACAGCTTCGCCGCCTCGGGCAACGCGCGGTCGTGGGTCCAGCGAATCAGCCAATCCGCCGGCGTGCCCAATTCTTGCGCTCGCACCATCAGCGCAATCACGTCCGCCTCGTGATCAGCGACGTACACCGGCCGTGTGTTCGGCAAGCGCGATGCCGTTTCCGCAACCCGCTCGTAACCCCCGATCCAGCGCAGGCTTTCCTTGAGCCCGCCACGCTTGCCCTGCGCGTCCTTGGGCTCGCGTGCCCACATCCACGCGTCCAGCACGCCCAGCGGCACGCGCTCGGGCGTCACTGCGTAGGTCGGATGCAAATACATCCCGCGCTGCGCCTCGTAAGACAACGGCCCAAGGCCCATCGCGTGCCGGCCGTTGAAATCCAGTTCCGTCGTGTCCTGCAGGCACAGCACGACCGACTGAGCGGCCATCCGTTGCTCGGTCTGCCGCCAGTGGGGCTCCAGAATCGCTCCCCACTCGGCCTCGTCGTTGTCGAAGAAGCGGTACGCTGCCATCGTCTCGCCCCGGCCCCGACATGCCCGCGGTACGCCGGCCGTCGGCCGTCGGCTTCGACGACAATCGTTCCATCAATGTCTTCGCTCGCCTGTTCAAGCGCGCGTCGCCAAGGTCGAGGTCGGCAAATTCGATTTCCGTCCAGCCGGGTGCTTCCAGAGCCAAGGCGTTCACGCAAAAAAGCGAAAGTAAACGCGATGCGCAGAAAGTTTACAAGCCCCGGTCCATCTCATTGCTCGGCAGCAGTTTGTTTCGGCCTACGGTTGCGGAGGGGCGACTTGTGTATAAGCCGATGCTTTAAACCAGCTTCTGAAAAGCGGCAGGAGCATCCGCTGTTGTAAGGCTACCCGCGACGCAACACATTGGTCATTGACCTGCGTCGCGTTTCTGAAGCTCGACGGCTTTCACCGAGATCAAATACTCGTATACACACTGCAGAAATGTGTAGTGCCACCCGGCAGACCCGTCGAGAAACGACCGGCGAACAATCAGCATGTAGAAAAACTTGAACAGCGGCCGACATGGCATCCGGTAAAAAAGCGCTTTTTGATGAAACCGCCGCACGTTGAAGTCACGATCGAACAACGCCTTGACCAGCGAATATTCGGTCCTCCGGCGTTGGAGCAACTCGCCCGCTTCCATCGATGAGTAAACATTGTGCTTACCGATCCAATGAGACATGCCCTTCGAAAATGGAAAATGGATCAGCGGCCCCGACAACTCGTGAATATGTCCATCCACGATCAGCACTTCGTTGACTTCGCGCTCGTAATGAACACGCGACGGCCGAACGAGCCGGACAAAGTACGGCGAAATCTGTGCATGCTTCAGCCATGTTCCCAGAAAATAGTCTCTTCGACGCAGGCGAGCTGCCGCGACGTCATGCGGCACATCCAGCACGAATTTCCGGATTTCACTCAGCAATTCCGGAGAAGGCCGCTCATCCGCATCGAGGATCAGCAGCCACTCGTACTTGAAGTCAAAATTCCGCAGCGCATGGTTTCGCTGCGCCGCAAAGCCATCGAACTTTCTCGACACGACGTGTGCACCAAATGACTTCGCGATCTCTACCGTCCGGTCTTCGCTGATCGAATCCAGAATCCAGACGTCGTCGACGCCGGCGATGCTCTCGAGGCATCCCGGCAAGTCGCGCTCTTCATTCTTCGCCAGGATCAGGACAGAAATTCCGTTCGTCATTCCACCACTCTCCGCACGCGCGTGTTGATCCGGCGGGCAGGCATCCCTGCATACACTGCCCACTGCTCCTTTGGCGATCGCGATACGACCGACCTCGCCCCGACCACCGCACCCTCGGGAATGACGACCCCAGGCGCTAGAAAGGCCTCCGCGCAGATCCACGCGTGGTCGCCCACCGTGATCGGACTGGCGATGAGTTGGAAGTTCTTCGAATTGATATCGTGCGATCCGCCACACAAGTGTGCGCCCTGTGACACGACAGCGTAATTTCCGATCTTGATATCCGCCATGTTGTAGATGACCGCGTCGTCCGCAATGCCAACATACGAACCAATCTCCAGCTTCCACGGCGCCCAGATCTTCACTCGCGGATAAACGTGCACATGACGGCCCAGCTTGGCCCCAAACAATCTCAGCACGAACGACCTCCATCGGTGAAATGGCCGGGGGCTGAATCTGAATAAGACAATATACGCGACACCCCATACAGAGCGAAGCAACCGGTTCGAGAAACCGAACGACGGTTGAGTGGTTGGATCGTTACCGTCAATAATCATACGATCAGAAAATGGAGATAGGTACTGAGACCGGACGGGTCAGCACGGTACCGCGCGCCGCGAAGCCGCAACGGATGTGCCGATTTGTAAGTCTACCGTCGCGCCTCACACACCAAATCGCATCAATCCGCCAAAATCTAGCTCTCCTTGCACATCGCGCTCAGGTAACGCTTCGATACCGTGTCGACGATTTCCGGGAAGATGATCCAGCACGCGATGCGCAAGGGCATTCATCCGCACAAGCTCGTGCATTTCGCGAACTGGGCCGACACCCACTCGATTCATCCGCTCAAACGTCCAAGCGAATTGCGAGCGACGCTACACATATCGCCCAGCGCAACCGTGGTGCTGTATTCCGGCAACATGGGTGCCAAGCAAGGGCTGGAGATACTGGCTGAAGCGGCACAAAGGCTCGCATTGCGCGACAACCTCGTGTTCGTCTTCTGCGGCAACGGGCCCGCGCGCGACGATCTGATCGCGCGCTGCGGCAGCCTCAGGAACTGCCGGTTCATGGACCTGCAGCCCGCCAACCGGCTCAATGAGCTGCTCAATCTGGCCGACATTCACGTGCTTCCGCAACGTGCCGACGCTGCCGATCTTGTCATGCCGTCGAAGCTGACCGGTATGTTCGCGAGCGGCCGCGCGGTGATTGCGATGGCGAGCCCGGGGACGGAGCTGCATGACGTGGTGTCGCGGCGTGGCGTCGTGGTGCCGCCTGGCGAACCGGATGCGCTGGCGTCGGCGATTGATGCGCTGGCCGTCAACGCAGCAGAGCGCAGCCGGCTGGGGTTGACCGGGCGCCAATTCGCCGAGGCCGTGCTGTCGCGCGAGGCCGTTCTGAACGAATTCGACGCCAGGCTGCGCACATTGCGCGCCGCTCCGTCCAGCACCACTGTGTCCGGTACGCAGCATCCGGATTTCTGAAACCGCATTCGATCCTTCTACACACGGCAACATGAAAATCACCATCATCGGCACCGGCTATGTGGGCCTCGTCACGGGCGCATGCCTTGCCGAGATCGGAGTCAGTATCAGATCGTACTGCACCAAGTCTGACAATGTCGCCCAATTCGTTGAGCAACTCGAGTCGAGCCGATCCAAGCGCCAGCATCTTTCGATCTCCTTGGCAATCGGCCCTGACCGTGTCAAAGAAGCTCCGGATATCGGTATCTAGAATCCCGCTCACAGGCCGCCACCTGATCGCTGCCGCCAGTGCATCGAGCGCGTCGTGCTTGCGTCGCCCCATGTAGCGCGAACGCGCCAGTTCGCGGTTGGAATCCCCCTGGCGCATGCGCACGAGAACCTGTCGATATTGGTGCATCTCGATTCTCCGCCCGCCCATCGCTGCCCCCCTTGGGGGATCACGCACCACAAGTTAAGCCGGCAATGAGCGTCACGATTTGAGATTCCCGTTTCCTTCCTGGCTCCTTTATGCCGAAAGTCGATTGGCTCCTATATGGCGGAACATGACAGCTAGTGTCAGCATCCCTGAGACTAGTTAATTCACCGTGGCGATCGTACATAGAAATCACCGAGTTCGATTGGGATTGGCGGAACCCACCAGTATCTTGACGGGTTTGCGAGAGAAGCGTTGATTCATTGGCCGCGGCAGTCATCAATGAGGCCCAGCCAGTGCGTTTGGTACCTTCGAGAAAATATGAACACAGCCTACTGCCGCGCAGCAGGAAGCTGAGACGACTGCGGCACGAATGCACGGATCCGCCGAACAATCATCGTGTACTCCATGCGTTTTCCATGTGTCTGGGCACTCATGATGAGATAGAAATGCTGGCGCGCAGCGATCTCGGGAACCTCTGGCCCGGCGGCGCTCATTTCCTCGACTCCGTCGACCCACCAAGTCACACGCCTCGCAATCGGATCGTAGCTGGCTCCATATGTGTGGAATTTCGTCGGGTCAACGCGGCGGCGAGACACGTTGTTGTGATTCTGGTGTCCGGAATAATGTGGCCATTCACCTTGCCAGTTGTGAACGGTCCCAGTAATGCCGGGACCATTCCCGCCCTCGTGCACATCGAGTTCCATCCAGCGTTCGAATCCGGGCGGATCCCCGGGATAGTGGTCCGTTTTTTTATTATCATGCTCGACCGGCAAAAGCCATAGTGCAGGCCAGTTGTCGCGGTCGTCGCGCGTCATCCTCGCTTCGAATTCGACGTAGAATCCTTCCCGCCCAGGAAGGAGAGGGATTGCCCCAAGCGAAAAATCTCTCGCAACGCTCACGAGATCTCCGCCTTGTGCGATCGCAAGCATCCCGTCTTGGTCCGAGTAGAGATCCATGGATGGCAGGGTCTTGGCGTACCATTTTCCGCTATAAAATTTATATTTCCCGTTTCCGTCCGGCGATATGTCTTTGATAGAAACTTTTTCGTTAAATACTAGTTTCGTGTATCCCAAATGCATGGCGCCCGGCGGTAAATTATTCTGACTTGCTAGAATGTTTGTGGGTTGACATAAAGTCAAAAAAAATAGAAACAACACGCTTAATTCGAACCCCAAAAATCTCATATTCCACCTCCGCGTTATTCAACAAAATAATATTGCCCGAGACGGACAAAATATAGTATTGATCAGACAATGATGTTGGGCGTGTTCTTTGCTGGGCTGACTGAAGCATAATTGCATCCGAATTCTATACGCGCGAGGGGTGCGAAATGCTCGTTTTGAGAAGAAGTGGTGGCCGCTTGGCCCTCGTAAACGTATTGCGCTCCCGATCTGAAGGGAAGATACATCTTCCCTTGCTGATTGCTTTCATCGGCGGATCCTGCTATGGAACTAAAAACTCGATCGCCGAGGCAATGCTGATACTGCCTTCCGCGATTCTCGCGGCGCTTGCTGTTTTGTTCGCGGTCGTACGGCCAAGCAAGGCTGATACTGCGATGGGCCGCACGGTCGTCGTTGGAGTTGCTATCGCATGCTTTGGTCTGGTAGGGGCCCTGTTTCAAAGTGATGCACAGAGTGCTGTGTTCGCGGCCATCTTTTTGGGGACGTGGCTTTCCATCGCCGCATGTGCCGGTGCACTCGAAATTGCAGACGTCACAAAATCATTCGCCTTGTCCGGCGCAATCGTGATGCTAGGTTTCGTAGCCATAGACCACGCGAATATCTCCACATCGCTCAGTGTGACCGGCGTTGGGAAAGACATTCTTTCACGCTATATGGGGCCATTTGGGGCCCACCCGAACCTAATGGGTCATATTGCAGGCAGTTACCTAGTGGCAATGTTCTGGCAGGCGCGCGACGAGCGCTTTGTCGTAAAGATCATGCTCTGGGCTGGCATGGTGGCGAGCGCACTTATCTGTGTCGCCGCGTCGTCTCGAGGAGGTCTGTTCGCCGCGATCGGCTCTTGCATGCTCGTGTACGCGTATGAGAAGTCGAAATCACTGAAGGGAACCCTTGGCCTCGCCGTTATGGCAACTGCAGCGCTCGTTGCGACAATTCTGTTCTTCCCGAATATTCTGGAGCGGACGGATATTCTGCTCGACCTCTCGAATTCACAGCGCGGCCTCAACAGCGGTTTTTCTGGTCGTACACAAATGTGGCAGGTTGTGCTCGACCAGTTCGGAACGGCTAATGAGCCTTTAGTGTGGGGGGCTGGTTTTCGAAGCACTTGGCTCACCCAACTGACGGACGCAATCGACAATGGATACCTTATGATTGCTGCGGAGATTGGTGTTATTGGTCTGGCTCTTTGGCTGTATCAGGTCCTTCGGTCTCTTCGGGGCGCATACATGGCATCGAGGGCGACCGGTAGCACCGTCAATCTGATGATCCTCTCAATCATTATTTTCTTTCTCGCAGAATCGATTGTTGCACGATATTTTCTTGCGATCGGAAATGGCGCATCAGTATTCTTCATGATTCTGATCATCTTGATTCCGAGTCAATTCAAGTTCCGGCGCGTAGTAAGTGTTAGGGGTACGCCGTCGGAGCATCGGGCACCACGATCATCAGCGACGATTCCGCACAAATTCGGTCATGGTAAGTCCCGCTCCACCGGACTCGACGATACGCAGCTCGCCTCGTCTTCGCCAGGCTGTGAATCGCTTTAGAGGGTGCTCCCAAAGGAGAGGCTCGGAACTGTTTGCTCCGGACCTAACGTGCTCACATCGCCCGCGGTAATCAACGGACCGAGGAGGCGGGCATAGCCCCCAATACCGCTGAGCGTGCGCGCCTCGGCAAAGCCGGGCGCGATTTCGCTCCTGCAGGGTTGTCACGCGATGCCGTACTACGTGCGTTCAAAGCCAAGCTGTACTCGCTGCGCTCCGTATCATCCGATACCTAGCGTGCTTTTGAACAGCACCCCGTCTTGACGAACCGGGGCCGGCGCGGAGGATTTGGTATGCGTCATGTTGTGAGTAAGGCAGTCGCGCACAAGATCACGCGTTTCGCAGTCTGGTGTCGGCGCCAAAAATCTTGCAGAAGATCACGGCATGCAATCGAGCACCCGCCAGACACTCGAGCGGCCGATGAAACCATCATTTTGGCGAAAGGCTTATTGAATCGCAAAAGCGCTTGATTGACCAGTTGCAGGATCGGTCGCATCGGGTGATCAGTTGGAACAAAGTCCTCCAACTTGACTATCGTTGGCTGCGGATTTTGCGTTTTTTAATTTCTAACGTCTCATTCACCGCCATAGTCCACGAAAACAAAGTTCCTACGGCGCACCCTAAGAGTCGGCCTACACCGGGATCAATCCGAGGTGCTTTGTTGACGGCAGTCGAACTATTCTTTAACATTTGCAAAAATCAAGTGAATTTTAAATCGATCTCGACACATATATCTTCCGGTAAAAAATACATATGACTAATAGAATTTTAATGATCACTATTGCGCTGGCAATATCTATTTCTGACTGCACATCAGCCAACGCGCAGAGTGCATCAAATGATAGGCAGGCGCGTCGTCAGTGGCGCAACCTGGCAACGCCCGCGGGAACGTTGATGTCGCCTCATTTTGGAGCAACGCAAGGGAATAAGGATTGGGGAAACGGTGTCGCTGGTCGCGCAAATAATCAAGCTGCGTCAGGCAACCATCAGGCGCAAAAGTCGAAAATGACTCCCCGAACATCCATGATTCCGTTGTTCGGCGCACCGAAGGACTATGACGAGAGATACGAATCGAATCTCGGTGACGAACTTGGTAATACACGATTTTCCAAGCAGACGGAAGGCTACAGCCTCACGCCGAATGAACGGTTGATTTCACCCGAATCTGCTACGCGCGCGGTGGACGCCTGGACCGATGTAAACGGCTCTGCTGGCCGGAGTGTCAAGGGAGGGGGCAGAGCACAAAGCAAGAAATTTAACGTGAATGCTGCGGTGACTTCGTCTGCGTTGCACGATGCATCACAGTTCGGATCATTCAACAACGCACACGGTGCAGATACTGGAAACAGCGTTTACCGCTCACCTTGGTAAGCGAACTAAAAGGTAGGTTAAAAAGACCCCTCCGAACGTAAGGGAAACTCTAAAAAATGGCCGGTGATTGTGCTTGCAACGAATCGTCAAGCTAGCGAGCATGTAACGCATGCAACAAACTGACCTTGGACTGAACTTTTCGACGAAGCGCGGGTGCAAACGAGAATTCCTGGATCCTCGCGGTGGTCAACGACATCGTGCGCGACAAAGGGTTAACGCTGCGTGCGGGCACAGTGGTAGACGCGACGCTGATCAGTGCCCCGAGTTCGACCGCGAACGCCTCGGGCGAACGTGCCCCGGCGTTGCACCAGAGCAAGACAGGGAGCCAGTGATATTTCGGCATGAAAGCGCATATTGGTGGCGATGCTGCAAGCTGACTGGCACACACCGTTCGAGGCACGTCGGGCAACATCAGCGACGTGCTCGAAGCCTACAGTCTGCTTCATGACGAGGAACCCGACGCGTTTGGCGATGCGAGCTATCAGGGCGTGCAAAAGCGCCCGACCGCGCGAGGGGCTGTGAAGTGGCATGTAGCGATGAAGCCAGACAAGCGTCGCGCTCTGGACAAAAGCAAGCCGCATGACCCGCTCAGCGAACGAGTCGAGCGAATCAAGGCCGACATTCGGACTACGGGTCGAGCACCCGTTCCGAATGTCAAACGGCAGTTCGGCCACCCCAAGGTCCGCTATCGAGGCCTGAGGAAGAACACCGCGCAACTTACAACCTTGTTTGCGCTGTCCAACCTATGTGTGGCGCACAGCAAGTCGCTTGATGCTGGGGCATGAGCGCATCTCTGGCGCGTGCCGATGCCATACGCCGCCCGCAAAGCTGCTCGGCGCGCGCCCGCCAGCTTGGCTTCGGGTTGATAGATTGGCGACCTGACGCATTCACTTCCTAGTTAAACCATCAAGCACACCTAATCCGAATTTGCGAAAACCACCCTTAACGAATTTTCCCAATTCTTAATTTTATCAATCGATAACAAAAGCTGGTTTTTTTTCAATTCCAATCAGCCAGTTATATACGCCTGCCATTTGCATCGCAATTGCATTCCAAGAAAATTTTTCTTCAGCAAGCGATCTCCCGAGCTCACCCATTTCTCTGAGCTGCGCATCAGTTACGCCACAAAGTTCCACAATAAAATTTCGCAATTCTTCGACTGAATTTCCAATTTCGAACGCAGCGCCGCGCTCAACTCCAATTGGCAAATTGCACTCACGCGTGATTGCAACTGGTTTTCGGAAAGACCATGACTCCAGTGGCACCATTGGCAATCCCTCGCTGAATGAAGGCAAAATTACGCAGTCGCATGCCGCATAAGTTCTCGCCTTGTCCGCGCCGAACTGTGATCCAATAAAATGGACGCCGTCAGCGTTTACTCCTTCGCCGACCATACTCCGCAATTTATCGGTATAAGATGCGCTACCCCATCCCCCAACAATCAAATTCCAACGGTCTTTAATAGATCCATTTTTAACACATTCCTTCCAAGCAGAGAGCAAATTTTCGATGCCTTTCTTCGGATGTAATCTGCCAAAATACAACAATAAATTTTTCGACGAGAAACCGTCTTGCCACCAGGATGGTAGTTCATTACCGTTAGTATCATGAATCACTACTCCATTAGGTACTACCGCAATCGGCTGCTTAAGTCCGGCTGCGCGAATCGCATCTGCCTCTTCAAAATTAAGGGCATGAAAGCAAGCGGCTCGATTCAAATGACTACGCTCGTAGGCACGCAATGCTATCCACTTCTTTAACCTAGAACGATTGAGAATCCATGGATCGAGCATGCCGTGCGGCGAAATAATATAAGGCTTACTTTGTCGTCGGTGCCATGCAATGACGTCAGCCGACGGATGCATCCAGATTCCGTGCGTATGAATAAGATGCACATCTGTCGCCAATAGCGCCTCACGCAACTGGGGGGAATAGCCGAGCATCGCGGGTCCAACTGGATCGAATGTCGTAACTTGAACGCCGCCCCACTGCGCAAGATCCTCCTCAGTGTGAGCGTCCCGCAGAGCGAACACTTGAGGTGTCACTCCCGCCCCCGGAAGATCGAGCGCGAGCCCACGCATCGCGTCAAAAAGACCGCCGCCCGAGCGCGAGGCGGATGCGGTGACGAATCCGACGCGATGGCTCACACGGCGTTCGGACTTTGTTGCAGGCGACAACTTCATACATTCTCCCGCAGCAAGTCCGCAAACCGCGGGTATTGGCCCCTATAGCGCCGAACCGCCAAATCGATAGCCTCCCGTCCCTCGGAAGGGTCGTTGTAATCGGAAATCATTCTTTTCGCGACCAGTGGGACATCGAAGGTGTCGATGTCGTGGACACGCGAGCTAAGTCCCAAGTCAGCCATGATGCCACTTGTCTTTGGTAAGTACGAAAGCGCAACCAGAGGCAATCCTGCAATCAATCCGAAAATACATGAATGAAAACGGCTTCCCAGAAATACGGAAGCACCCGCGATGATTCGTCTGACATCGGCGACCGGACGATCTTTCTGATCCAAGATAACGAACCCCGGACAGCGCGTCACTATCTCACGCCCAACCGGCAAATCGGAGGCAACCTGATTCACGATGACAACTCGGACATCTAGTGTCTTATGCAAAATATTCAAGAGCTCGCACAGCTTCCGCACATATCTTTCCTTGGCTTCAACTCGATCGCCTGCCAGGGGGAAGGCCCATTCAATCACTGAGACAGCGATATATCGCTCGTGCGGACCGATTCCAAATTCCGACTCCACCAACTCTCTTGCCGCGGGTACCGCCTCATGCCAGAACGCGAGATCGCCGGTCCGGACCACGCGATCTTCCGACAGCGCCAGCGTCTCTACCGCGAAGTTGTAAGACTCACTTTCGCGCGCGCAGACAAGATTTGCCTTCGAAAGAATCTTTGACGCAAACCATTGTCCAACGCGCGACCTGATGGGGCCAACGCTTTGCGGGGCGAGGATGATCTTTGTCCCGAACCTCGCTGCCGCCCAAATTTGAATCAAATTTGCATAATAAGATGGGTTCGAGTCCTCAAGATAACCACCAGGGCAACTTATCAAAATATCAGCCTCCCTGATTGCGCTTATTGCCTTTCTCTGTTCGTAGGGAATCAACAAGCCCAACAGCCATGGCTGCCCAAAAAGAACATAGCCGATCGTGACTCCTTGACGGACAACATTACAAATTCGCCTTCGCCACACATTTTTCGACATGCAATTCCCAAGGCGCTCATACCAGATAACCTGAGGAAGGTGAGCACGTTGCACCGCAGGTTGATAAGCGATGCCACTGACCGACGCACCTGGAAATGCATCGTAAATTTCGTCAATGCACACTTCGATCAGCGCCGCATCACCCTTATTCACGGCACCAAATACATTCGCCACAACCACGTTGCCAACTTTCATTTTGAAAGACCTTTAGCGAAATTTAATACATTTTCTGAGAACCTCTGAAGATTCCAATCATGGAGATTCCATGGATAGCAACTCTTTAGTTTTATTAAAATGTCGTCGTCTAGTAACGTGCTTACGCCCAAATCTATATCCGACTCCGTTCCATCCGTCACGAAACCGTTCTCACCATGTCTAACTAGCTCGTGTGCCGCGCCACACCGATCCGTACACAGAACCGGAGTTCCGCATGCCAACGCCTCGTTCAAACACAGGCCCCACTGGTCGTAGTCACTCAGAAGCATCAAAAATCTTGCCAAAGATAAAAAAATGGGCATATCACGATTAGGCACAACTTTCCTGAATATCACCCAATCGGCGAGACCTTGCCGATCACAACGCGCACGCAATTCTTGCTCCAGTTCTCCAGAACCAATGATGACCAAGAAAACCCCTTTGTCTCTCGCCTGAGAGCGGGCATACGTATCGATGACTCTATCAACACGCTTACGCGCGATAAGCCGTGAGACGCAAACAATATATTTTTCCGGCAACTCCAATTGCGCTCGATGTTCAGCCTCGCGCTGACGTGCGGCCGCCGCTGCTCTCATAAAGACATCGTTATCCACGACGTCGTAGCCGATACGTATATTTTCCCCGGGAATTCCCAGAAATTGAAAATAATAGCTCTGCCTACGTCCCGCCACGATCGCACCATCATACATACGTGCGAGCAATGCCTTTAAAACCTCTCGACTCGGTCGACGCAAGCCGTCGTCGAATTTACTGTCAGCACAAAATATGATTCTGGCATTTCTTTTAAATAATCTATAAATCAACCCAATACATGAATATGAAAAATTATATCCAATCGTTACTATCAAATCCGGAGCTTCTCGTGATATTTCGTCAAGTAGCCGAGCCACGAACTTCACGCGCCCTCGCTGTCGCCCGCCTTCATCCAGGTACCTCCAATTTCTTTCGCGAGCGTCATTCTCAGAATTTTTGTATTCCCGATGAAGATAATCCCCTGAATTACAACTCATAATCAGCACGCCAAGGCTAATCCTCTCTCTCGACAGCCGATCTTCAAGGTCTTTCAGGCGAGCCGTATGATAATCTCCAACGCTACCGATTAAAAACAGGACCTTCATGCTTTTTCTCGCTGTATTTTTGAGATATTTCGTATTCACCGAACAAGACCAAGAAAATATCGAGACCAAGTAAGCAAATCGCAACAGACAAAAGCCCACCACGGTGAACAGCGACTAGCGCAAACACAATCACACCAATCGCAGAAATTAGATAAGCAAGTGCGAAGCGCATATGACGATTAATCGCAATTACGAATATAGAAGCCGACTGCCACATCGAATTTGCAATCATGGATAGCAACAGCACGTCAAAGAGCGACGAATCAAATGAGACGTGCTTTCCGGTCCACGACTCATAGAACCGCTCACCGAGAAAGCTCATTCCAATTCCAATTGCCCCCGCTACTAAAATCGTTACAAGCATCAACCGCCTCTTTATTTTTTTCACTTCATTTATTTTTCCCGTGGCGTACATTTTTGACACTTCCGACCATACCGAATTCGACAGCAGATTCATCATTTGCACGGCCACACGTGTTAGCGTTCTCATTGTCGAAAACACCGTCACCTGCGCCGGCCCCAGCGCGGTCCCAATTACCCATAGGACGCCCTGAAAGTTCAATCCATTACTTAACGGAAATCCTAAAAATGCTAGCGAAGGGATTATGGATTTTTTGATCCAGGCCCAGTCGATCGCAATCGGAAATAACGTAGCCCAAGGGCAATATCGATTCTTTACAATTTGCTGCACAAAAAATCCGACCAATCTTGCGACTGTCATTCCTAGAGCTACGGCGACCGGCGTCTTGAACACCAGAAGCGCCACGAGTCCAAACGCCAACGCCATGAATCGGGTAGAATTCAGGATCGCAATCGACAACGCATAACAATTGGCACTACGCAATGCCGCCGTATTGGGTCCGTACATCACACTCAAACAGACGTCGCAAATAAGAATCAATGCAACAAACCGCACCTCGTCCGACGTCATGTATTGGAACACTTGAAATCCTGCCCCGAACGCCCACCACACGACCCCCGAGACGATAAATACAAATGAAACAAAGAGCGCAACTGTGGCCGTTAGCGTTCGATAAATAATTTGAAGGCGATCATAATCTCCAACCGTGGCGCGCTGGTCCATCTCGTTTGCCGCGACAGTCGATAGCCCGAGATCGCTTAACGCCAAGTAAGTAGGGATTGTGGAGATAAGAATCCATTCCCCGTACTTCGCCGCCCCCCAGACGGACAGAAATAGAGGAATCGATACCACTTGCGCGAAAATACTTACGACCGGGCCGAGGCCGTGGGCAAAAAATGCCTTGATAACGCGATTTTCCGTCATGGTGGGATCCTGCGTATGCCTGTAACTATCAGCTAGTCATACCGGGACTAGACAGTACTTTTTTGCATTCTTATCTCGTATTTGTACTCAAATTTTTTGTTTCCGTATGTGTGACTACACGTGTTCACGGGATGACCGGTGAAATTCAATTCGTTCAGAATTCAGCCCACCCTATTTAATTGTATTAACGCTAGTTTGATTTCTCTCGCCGCGCCCACACTAGAGAGCGACACCAACAGAGTAAATTCCTCCAGGCACCCCGATAACTAGCAAGTCCTTTACTGTCAACACTGGCCTCTACAAGCACGTTGTCGCATTCTGCCCACCATCCCATCAAGGTTCCTTCGAGATTCGGATGCAGCAGCAGATCGGCAGCAATAGATGGCAGTTGGCCGGTGGGGGTGAAGTCGAAACATCTGACCATGGCATCTCGCCGAATACCGACATCACAACGTTCAAGACGAAGCTCTTAGTGTCGTATCGCACACTATGATTGCCGTCCACTGTACGTCCAGGCTGCATCGATCAAGCAACTCAATCTGTAGGATCAGCGTATGGCTCCAATCCATTTCAGTCGGCGATTCCGCATATG
Organism: Burkholderia sp. Bp8991; assembly: GCF_003853795.1. Taxonomy (NCBI): domain Bacteria; kingdom Pseudomonadati; phylum Pseudomonadota; class Betaproteobacteria; order Burkholderiales; family Burkholderiaceae; genus Burkholderia; species Burkholderia sp. Bp8991. The sequence goes on from NZ_QTQJ01000043.1 coordinate 17,271, forward strand.
AGACAATTATCAGACTGAGGTAGTCGGATCGGTCGACTCCGACAGGTGTGCCAGAAGAGGGAACCTGAGTGCCGCGAGTGGACACGACAATCGTTGTCACACGAACACGTCGATAGGACAGCTCTCATCAAGTCACATCGCCGCCGTCCACTGTCGCTACCCGATCAAACTCGCTCGGCTACCTGTGCTTCATTACACTGCAGAAAGTCCCGGTAAGTGGAAGCCAGTCCGTCGTCCAGACCGATCTTCGCCGTCCACCCCAACTCGTCGAGCTTGCCCACATCGAGCAGTTTCTGAGGCGTGCCGTCCGGCTTCGTCGTGTCGAATTCGATATGTCCGTCGAAGCCGACGGCCCGCATCGCAGCGCGCGCCAGTTCCTCGATTGTCACGTCCGCACCGCAGCCGACGTTGTATAGGCCCGAGTCAATGCCCTTCTCCAGGATAAAGACGGTTGCATCGGCCATGTCGTCGACATGCAGGAACTCGCGGCGTGCACGGCCAGTGCCCCATACCTGGAGGCTGTCCCGCCCTTCAAGTTTCGCCTCGTGTGCCTTGCGCAGAAGCGCTGGCAGCACATGGCTGGTTTTCAGGTCGTAGTTGTCGTTCGGGCCATAGAGGTTCGTCGGCATCAGCGACACATATTTCGTTCCGTACTGCCGGTTGTACGACTCGCACAGCTTGATGCCCGCGATCTTCGCGATCGCATACGGCTCGTTCGTCTTCTCCAGCGGACCGGTCAGCAGATATGCTTCCTTGATCGGCTGAGGGCACTCGCGCGGATAGATGCACGACGAACCGAGGAATGCCAGCCGCTCGACGCCTGCCCGATAGGCTGCGTGTATCACGTTGGCTTCGATCATCAGGTTCAGGTACAGGAAATCGGCCGGATACGTATCATTGGCCAGAATCCCGCCTACTTTGGCGGCCGCGAGTACCACGACGTCGATTGCGCCGTCGCGGAAAAATGCTTCGACGGCGGCCTGATCGGTCAAATCGAGCTCGGATCGGCTACGCGTTACGACATTGCGATAACCCTTCGCCTCAAGATCGCGCACGACTGCCGAACCGACCATTCCGCGGTGTCCGGCAACGAAAATTCGCGTGTCCTTGTCCATGGCTCTCACTCGTTGTATTCGAACGTCTTGAAGCCAGCGAGCGTCACGAGCGCGTCGCGCTTCGCCACCTGATAGTCCGATCGCACCATTTCAGTGACCAGCGACTCGAACGACGTTGTCGGCTTCCAGCCCAGTTTCTCGTGCGCTTTGGTCGGATCGCCCAGCAACGTTTCAACTTCAGTCGGACGGAAGTAACGCGGATCGACACGCACGATCACAGTGCCGGGAGCCACTTTCGCTTCTGAGCCCTCGACTTTTTCGACGATGCCAATCTCGTCTACGCCTTCGCCCTCGAATCGCACGGTAATACCGAGTTCCGCGGCCGCCTGATTGACGAAATCACGCACGCTGTATTGCACGCCCGTTGCGATCACGAAGTCTTCCGGCTGCTCTTGCTGCAGCATCATCCATTGCATTTCGACGTAGTCACGTGCATGCCCCCAGTCACGCAGCGCGGACAGATTGCCCAGGTACAGGCAATCCTGCAGACCGGTTGCGATACGCGCGATGGCGCGCGTGATCTTGCGCGTCACGAAGGTTTCGCCGCGCACCGGCGATTCATGGTTGAACAGGATGCCATTGCACGCGTAGATACCGTATGCCTCGCGGTAGTTGACGGTAATCCAGTACGCGTACATCTTGGCGACTGCATACGGGCTGCGTGGATAGAACGGTGTCGTCTCCTTCTGGGGGATTTCCTGCACGAGACCATAGAGTTCTGACGTCGACGCCTGGTAGAAGCGTGTCTTCTTCTCGAGCCCGAGAATACGGATGGCCTCGAGAATCCGCAGCGCGCCAATGCCGTCGGCGTTCGCCGTATATTCCGGCTCCTCGAACGAAACGGCGACGTGGCTCTGAGCGGCGAGGTTATAAATCTCGTCAGGCTGCACACGTTGGATGATGCGCACGAGGCTCGTCGAATCCGTCAAATCACCGTGATGCAGCACGAAGCGCCGGTCGGATACATGCGGGTCTTGATAGAGATGGTCGATCCGGTCAGTGTTGAATAGTGACGCGCGGCGCTTGATGCCGTGTACTTCGTAGCCTTTGTTCAGCAGCAGCTCTGCGAGATACGATCCGTCTTGCCCCGTCACACCGGTAATCAAAGCAACTTTACGATTCATGGTTTGATACTCCTATTGGGACGTGCTGCGCGTGTCGATGTCTCGCACACAGTCCGCGATGTTGTTCACTCTGAAACGCTCTCGTATCCGTAGTAGCCGGAGTAGTAACTGCCGTAGCCGAATCGATGACGCGGCACGTCAGTCAGCAGCGCACCCTTCAGCGCCGCGCCGCCACCGCGAAGTCGATTCGCACATTCGATGAGTTCCGCGCGCGGATGCTGGCCATGCCGCACCACGAGCAGCGTGGCTCCCGCATGCCGGCCAATCACCGTCGAGTCGGTCACTGCCAGCACCGGCGGGGTATCGACGATGACAATGTCGTAGCGTCGCGAAACCTCGTCGAGGAGTGCCTTGAACCGATCACTCAGCAGCAGCTCGGCCGGATTGGGCGGCAACGATCCCTTCGGAAGCAGGTCCACACCCGTCACGACATCACGCTGCAATGCGTCGTCGAGGTTGAAGCCCGTAATGACGTCCGATAGCCCAGGCTGTTTTGTCACCCCGAGATATGAGTGAACGTTGCCGCGCCGCATGTCCGCATCGATCAGCAATACGCGCGTGCCACCGCTCGCGAGCACGGCAGAGAGGTTCACCGAGACGAATGATTTGCCAACATCCGGACGGGGGCCAGTGATCACGATCACGTTGTTGGAAGCGTCGAGCAAACCGAACTGCAACGCCGTGCGCAGGCTGCGTATACCTTCGATAGCCAGGTCCTCGGACTCGAGCGATGCAAGTACGTGCGGCCCAGCCCGACCGCGATCCATCGCCAGTTGCAGTTCGATCTGCGCCTGACTGTGAGGAATCGTCGCGTAGACTGGTAGGTCGATGACCTTTTCGATTTCGTCACTGTGCTTCAGACCACCGAACAGCGCATGCTTTGCGAACGCCGTCACCGTGCCGATGACGAGCCCGAGGAACGCAGCCAGCGCGATGACGAGCGGCCGCTTTGGCTTCACCGGGTCATCGGCCACCACGGCAAAGTCGACGACGCGAACGTTTCCGACCTGACCGGCCTTGACGATGCGCAGTTGCTGCGCGCTGTCCAGCAAGTTCGTGTAGAGCTCAGTGTTCACGCGTACGTCGCGCAACAAACGCAATGCCGATTGTTCGGTATCCGGCAGGGTCAACACGCGCTTATTTAGCTGTTCTTGCTGCGCGTTGAGAGCTGCAATCTGGGCCGTCAACGCGGCAAGGGCTGGGTGCTCGCCCGTGAAGCGCTGTGCCATTTCAACGCGTTGTTGCTCCAGATCGACGAGCTTTGTCTTGCCGTCGACAATTTGCTGCAGCAATAGGCGGCTCTCTTCGGACAGGTCGACGGTGCCCTTCTGGTTGCGGAACGCGTTGTACCTGTCCTCGGATTGATCGAGCTGCTTGCGCAATTGCGGCAGTTGCTGATCAAGGAACGCAAGTGTGTGCTCCGCCTCGGCAGACTTCCGGTCAATGTTCTGTTGCACATATGCGGATGCAAGCGTATTGAGGATTTCAGCCGTCCGCGCACTATCGACACCATCCAGCGAAACGCCGATCACGCCGGATTGCTTTGTTTTCTCGCCAATGACAAGATCGTCCTGCAGTCGCTTGATCGTCGCCTGCGTCGATGCGCGACTGAGCACAAATTCCGAATTCGGGCGGGCTCGAAGACGCGCCACCATCAGTTCGACCGGGCCGTACTGATCCATACCGCGTGCGATCTTGCCGACCGTTCCCTTCAGGACGACGTCGCCCTCCGGGTCGACCAGTTCATAACCGCTTCCGTCGCGGGCGATCAGCTTGTAATTCGCGTCGTAGCGTTCCTTCGGGACCTCGAACCGGGTGACTTCGATCTTCTCGCCGCCCCATGCGAAGCTTGTCATCCCGAACCACGGCGAAGCCAGTTCCTTATTTCCGGCCAAGCGCGCCAGCATGGCCCCAACTGCCGGGAAATAACGTGGCTGCGCCGATATGTCGAGGTGCAGCGCCTCGACCGTGTGACCGACCACAAGGCGCGAACGAATCAGTTCGATCTCTGCGTCGGCGGTCTGCTTCGTGTCGAAGATCGATGCGAGCTCGCCCAGTGCATTCTGCGCTGAGTTAGCACTGTCTTCTACCTGAATCATCACGTCCGCACGATAAGCCGGCCTCGCAACGAACGCGTAGACCGTGCCAAGTAGGAGCACGAACGCGGCAGTCACAACAATGAGTTTCCAGCTCTCGGCGACCACGGCGATATAGTCTGACAGGTGAATCTCGTCACCATCCTGCATATCGATGATTCTGGATTTATTTACGGATTCCATAGTCAATTCTTGATCCGATTCATTTTGTCAACCCAACGCTTCATACTCTTTTCGATTTGATTCAGCGCCAATTCAAAAACCGATCGTCCTCGCCGGTATGGATCGATAACGTCGATCTTTTCGAACTCGCCGATACGAAAAACTCGGCCCTTCGAGAATGGATAGCCGGCTTCGATTCTTCTTCGCTGGCTCTCCGTCATCGTGAGAATCAGGTCCGCTGACCGCATGTGCTGCAGGTTCAAATCGATTGCGATGTGTTCACCAAGGTCAATACCGCGCTCAGCCATCAATTCGACGGCCAGTGGATCTGCGCGCCGCCCTGCCAGCGCCGAACATCCAGCTGATCCAACTCGAGCCGACGGCAATTCCCGGGCCAGCAGCGCTTGCGCCATCGGGCTCCGGCAAATGTTCCCTTCACACACGACAAGGATGTTGTCGATCATTTCGCCAACACTGCGCCGGTCAAACCTGCATTGATTGCGGGCAGCAGCAGGCTCAGCACGCGACTGACACGCACCAGCGCGTTACCGTCGACATACACGACATCCTTTGGCTGCAGTTCAAATTGGTTCGCTAGCACCATCGAAACTGGCGAGCGAGCATTGAGATGAAAAACCTGAGGGTTGGCTTCCGACGCTCCGCGAATCACGTACAACTGAGCAGCATCCGCACTGGCGCTATTCACACTGCCAGCCTGGGAGAGTGCATCACTCAACGTGAGCCGTCCGTTCCTCAACGGCAGTGCCGTAATTGGCTTGTTGACTTCGCCCATGACGAAAGCACCGTTGTCTTCTCGTGAGACGATGCGTAGCAGATCCCCGTTTCTAAGCAAAATTCTCGAGGGATTCACGTTTCGGTCCAGCATCCGCGTGAGGTCGATCCGGTACGACTTGCCATTCCGCACGACAACCATCCGGCTCTGGTCTGCCGTTGGATTGAATCCGCCCGCTCGGTTGATCGCCTCGTTCAACGTCATGGGGACATCATTGACTGCCACGACACCGGGTGTATGGACTTCTCCGTCGACGTAAACTTGCTTCGCCCGGAACGAAGAGACGCGCACCGAAACCTGCGGCCTCACAAAAACGCGTTGCAACGCGGACTGGACGGCGCGTTGAGCTTGTTCGATACGCATACCGGAAACATGCACGTTGCCGGCGTATGGAACCTGTACGTTGCCGTTATCGTCGATGACGAAGCCCTGAACAGGGTCGTTCGGCCGTGAGTTCGTCGACGTTTGCGCACCCTGTGCAACAGCAAGTTCGGGGTGATCCCAGACCGTGATCTGCAATACGTCACCCACGCCGAGCGTGTACGGCTCCGGTTTTCCTATCAGGTCTTCAAACTGCGTTTCGCCTGTCCGTTTCCCCTCCTCGCGCATCTCCTGAATCAACGCCATGTTGATATCAGTAATCGGAATATGAAGTTCCTGCTGCGACGTGTTTTCATCGCCAGCAGTCACCGGCAATGTCGCTTGCGACGACATACGCATACCCGGCGCAACAGCACAAGCCGACAGCACCGCGCTCATCGTTGCACCGATCACGATTCGGGCGCCATGACGGCGAAATTCCGCTGCCCGGCTTTCGCGCCGATCCCAAATACATCTCATCTCGTCTTCCCCGGTTTATGTTTAGAGATGCGACAAATCACGACGTCGAAACCCGCTCAGTAAGCATTCGCATTCACCAACCCCTTCGCCACCGTCGCCAACACGATCCGCATATCCAGCGCGAACGACCAGTTCCGCAGGTAATAGAGGTCATACTCGACACGCTTCTGCATCTTCTCGAGACGATCGGTTTCCCCGCGATACCCGTTCACCTGGGCCCATCCGGTGATCCCCGGCTTGATCCGATAGCGATGGATGTACCCGTCGACGACTTTCTGATAAAGCCGATCGTGCTCGATCGCATGCGGCCTCGGCCCGACCACCGACATCTCCCCGCGCAGCACGTTGAGAAACTGCGGCAGCTCGTCCAGACTGGTTCGCCTGAGAAAGCGTCCGACACGGGTGATGCGCGAGTCGCTCTTCGTCGCCTGCGTGACCACGCCAGCCTGTTCGGCGTGCACGCGCATCGTGCGGAACTTCAGGATCTGGAACTTGCGCCCGTCCGCACCCTTGCGGTATTGCTTGAAGAACACCGGCCCGCGCGACGACAACTTCACCGCGATGGCGATCAGCACCATCAGCGGCATCAGCGCCACCAGCGCGACTGCGGCGAACAGGCGATCGAACACCTCCTTCTGCCACATCGCATGACGCGGAAGCGGCGACGCCACGAGATTGATCGCCGGCGCGCCGATGAGGTCGATCATCGCGCCGTCGAACAGCGCGACGCTGCGCACGTCGGGAATGAAGCGGATGTTCACGAGATCGTCGCCGAACGTATTGACGAACCGCAGAACGGTCGCCTCCTCCGACAAAGGCAGCGCGAGCCAGATTTCCTGGACACCGTTCTCCCGGACGAACTGCGCGAACGCGTCGAGCTCCGTGAATACCGGCAAGCGATGCGAAGCATTCGCGGCAACCGGGCGCAGGTCGAATACAGCCGCCGGCCGGAATCCGCTCGCCGGCGACTCCTCGATGTTTCGAACCACCTGTTGGCAGTGCTGAGCGTGTCCTACAACCGCGACACTGCGCAGGTTGATGCCCGCATGACGAACACTGCGCAGAAACAGATGCGTGCCGATTCGCGACGCGATCAGTGCGCCCCCAGTCATCGCGGTCCAGTACACGAACCACAGCCTGGAAATCACGTCCGAGCGATGGAGCGAGAACATCAACACGATCCCGCACGCCTGAACGACGAGCCACGCGAGCGAGATCTTCCCGCTCAACCTCAGCATCGACCGTCCCCGCCACGATTCGTACACGCCGAATACCGGAAACAGCACCAGCGTGAACGCGATCGCGAACGTGACGAGCGCGCTGTCGAAGTGCCCCTCGGAAACCGTCTGATAGCGAAATTGCGACGCAAGCAACGAGCCGGCGACGATCAACGCGATATCCACGAGTCGAGCCATCAAGCCTTGTAGACCGAACATTTCAATCTCCCGTCTGACGCCAACGATCACAGTCGAATCGGGGCATTACGCACGCCCGTACGTATCGTCGAACCGCACGATGTCGTCCTCGCCGAGATACGATCCCGATTGCACTTCGATGAGCTCGAGCGGCAACTTTCCCGGGTTCTCGAGCCGATGCGTCACACCAAGCGGAATGAAGGTGGACTCGTTTTCGCCGAGCATGAATTGCTCGTCGCCGCGGGTAACGAGCGCAGTTCCGCTCACGACGATCCAGTGCTCGGCACGGTGGTGGTGCAGCTGGAGCGACAACCGTCCGCCCGGATGCACGACGATGCGCTTCACCTGGAATCGGGCGCCGTGATCGATCGAGTCGTAGTAGCCCCACGGGCGGCGCACCTTCCGGTGCGTGTCGGCTTCCGGCGCCTGTTGCGCGCGGATCCGGTTCACGAGGCCCTTCACGTCCTGGACGCGCGAGCGGTCCGCCACCAGCACCGCGTCGGCGGTTTCGACCACCACCGCATTGGTCATGCCGACACATGCGACGAGCCGCCCTTCCGAATGCACGAAGCTCGACGTCGCACCTTCGAACACGACCTTGCCGCGCCCGACGTTGCCGTCCGCATCCTTGTCGAGCGCCTCCCAAACCGCATCCCACGAGCCGAGATCCGACCAGCCGGCATCGAGCGGCACGACCACGCCCTCCACCAGGCTCGCGTCGGACACGAGGCGTTCCATCACCGCGTAGTCGATCGAATCCGACGGCGACTTGAGAAAGGCATCCTCATGCGGCCGGAAGAAAGGACCATCGTGCTTGCCGTGTACATGTGCCGCGAGGCATGCGGCGTGCATATCGGGCTGGAGCGTGCGCAACGTGTCGAGCCAGACGCTCGCGCGCACGACGAAGATGCCGCTGTTCCACCAGTACGAGCCCGATTCGACGTACTGCGCCGCGAGTTCGGCGGCCGGCTTCTCGACGAATCGCTCGATGCGGTGCGCACCGGCGCCAAGGGCCTCGCCGATCTTGATGTAGCCGAACCCCGAATCGGGCCGGGTCGGCGGCACGCCAAGCGTCGCGATCGCGCCGCGCCGCGCATGCTCCACCGCGAGTGCAATCGCACGATGAAACGCGGCGGTATCGGCAATGGCGTGATCGGCCGGCATCGCGACGACGATCGCGTCCTTCCCGTCCGCACTGGCGGCAGCGACCGCCAGCGTCAGTGCGGGCGCCGTATCGCGCCGGGTCGGCTCGACGATGACGCGGGCATCGAGCCCGCTGGCCCGAAGCTGCTCCGCCGTAACGAAACGATGCTCGTCGCCGCAAACGACGATGGGCGCCGACACATCGCCTTCCTCGATCGAAAAACCCGTCATGCGCTGGACGGTTGCCTGCAGCAGAGAATCCGCACCCAGTACGCCGATCAGCTGCTTCGGATACTGTTCGCGCGACATGGGCCACAAGCGCGACCCCGATCCGCCCGCGAGAACGACAGGCGCGACGCTGACCTTCACGTCGACTGCGTCGCCGCGACCGGAGCCGACCGGTCCTGTTTCGCCGTGCTCTGTTTCGATGGATGCCGACATAATCTGCACTCCTATTCTCTCAGGCAATAATTCGATCTGAAAATCCGGGAATGAGCTCCGTCCCTTCGCCGAAGCTGATTCAGCCTTCTCTACAACTCCAGTTCCGTCTGGCTCGAGCGCGCCTGGAACCGGTATTCCGAGGGTGTCACGTCGAGGTGTCGCCGAAAAATCTTGGCCAGGCGATCACCGTTCCCCCACCCGCATTGCCGTGCGATCGTGCCGATCGGCAAGTCGGTTTCCATCAACATCTGCACCGTGCGCTCCAGGCGAACCCGCAGCAGAAATTCGGACGGCGTCATGCCGATTTCCTGCTTGAAATGCCGCAGGAAGTTCCGTTCGCTCATTGCAGCAACCCGCACTGCATCGCTGACGGATATGGCTCTTCCACAGTTCTTGCGCAACCAGCTCGCCGTCGCGCGGACCCGATCGGCTGGCGTGCCATTGCGCACTTCACCCTCCTGCTCGGCCGGCTCGAATGCGTCGCCCAGCGCGAGCCGCGCCACAATGCCTCGCACCGCATCGCCACCCAGGTCGCGTTCGATGAGCGCCAATGCGGCTCTTGCCGGCTCGTAGCCGCCGCGACCCACGCGCACCGCATCCACTGCATCGATCACGTGCGAGCCATTCAGCGCCGCATCGATCAACATCCTGCCTTCGCCGATCGTCTCGACCATGCCCGCCTTCGGCAGCACGATCCGCAACCAGTCGATCACCCGGGCGTCGCGCGACGCGCGCCTCGCACCTTCGCCACCCGCGACGAACAGCGCATCGAATGCGTGCGCCGTGCCCGCATCGCATGCGAATGTCCGCACGCTGATGGCCGACGACCAGACGATGTTTCCACCCTTCGACGAATAGAAGCGAATGTCGTACAGCGGAAGTCCTGTCGCGCGCGGCGCATAGATTTCATTGGCTACTTCGAACACCTCGAATACCGCGCCCGCCGCAAACAACGAGAACCCGTCGAAGACGACAACGCCGATATCCCGATTCCTGCGTGACCGCTTTCCCCCAACATCTGCTGCCGCTTCATCTCCCGAATGATCGACACTCGTGTGCGTCATGGCGTGCTCTCGGACAATCAGTCCAATCAACTTCGGTCGTCGTTTTTTACTCCGTTGCGACGCATCATACCGAGGGCGCCGAATGGCGTTTAAACACTGGCCGATTCGAACAAACAGTCGTCGGATTAGTCTGCGGGAATTCCCTGATCGGCCAAATGTTGGCGGTTTCCGACTACCTCGCGGCAGCGAAACGGATGACGAAGAGCTTGCAGAAACAGCGGCGCTCGCATGACGAGCGAGTGATATCCGACGGCAGTCGTTCGGTGATCGAAGCGTCGTGGTGCGCCCACGGGCCGTCAGGCGTTCGGCAAGATGCGCGGCACCTTCGTGCATGAATCACAACGGCAAGCAATGTGGTGCGACATGATCATGTGCTGGCGAGCATCGCTGTGGAGCAGCAGTCGATTCGGCCCTCGAACTCGACAGTACGGTGGCGCAACGCGATCGGCGTCGTTGACGATCAGCCTGCATCGATGCGTCGTATTCGGCCACGGGTGCCGCGCAAGGCCGATTAGCCCGGATCCGCCAGCCCGGCGCCTGGCGAAACGCGCTGACGACGCGATGCAGCAATCCGCCGCCCCTTCAGTTCCTTGTATTTTTTTGTTCGAGCCGGCCGGTACTCGCTCCAGCCGCATGACGACGCACACGCGAGCCGGGCGTCTACGACATCACCGCGCTCGCAACGAGCGATGCAATCGCCACGGGTAGCGCGAGCAGCGCCGACAGCGCCATCCTTTTCAAGATTCGAGCTCGCGCCACCTCACGCGAGCCGCGGGCCCGGCGCGACTGAAATTCGAGCAGCAGCAGCCCCTGACCATGTCGTGCGCCGGCCCAAAGGCCGGACGCGGTGCTGAAGACGAGGTAGACGAGAATCCAGACGAAGCAAATCCTCGAGAAGATAAGAAGCGCGACGTTCATGGCGGCGATGCTCCGTTTTCGGCGAGATACCGCGCATCAGATGGCGCGCGGTTCGATGCCGATAGCGTACATTGCAATGCAGCATGCCGGACATGACAATTGATCCGACGATTCCGCCAACCGGTTACCGTACGTTTCCTCCGGGCGGCGCGCGACGCGAAGCACCGCGCGCGTGCAACAACGTTCGCACTGCTTCGTAATGTTCGAAGCCAGGCCACACGGATCGTCTTGCGGATCCACGACTCGAACGACGGCGACTGACATTCACCGTACGCGCAGCTCGACCCGTGATGAATAAAAAGGCCTGCGTGCCACACGGCACGCAGGCAAAATTCCGAGGAGAGTTCCGGGGTGAACGCGTCTCCTCGAAAGGCCAGACAAAAGCGTAACGTCGAATCGACCGTTTCAAAACGAGATGGCGGCTTCGACCACGATCATGGCCGAATGAAAATGTATTGATGCACGCGCACACGTTTCTCGACGGGCATTGCGCCGTCACGCCCGATCCGCTTCCTGCAATTGGCGGATTGCTTCGGTGTTTTGGCCGACGAGCGCAACCTCGACTGGCCATGATGAGATTCGTGCAGACGGACATTCAACGTTCGCTCATCGACGAAGCCGGCATGTCATCGTCGTGACCGAGTCGCCTCGAACGCGCAACGATGCCGGTGCACTTCGACAGACTTCCAGGAGCCCATCCGCCATGCTTCCGCTGGACACTTTCTTGCGCGTCGTCGACGCAACCCCGCTCGTTGCGATCGACCTGATCATCTCGAACGGCGATGGCGCGTATCTACTCGGTCACCGTGTCAATCGTCCCGCGCAGGGTTTCTGGTTCGTGCCGGGCGGCCGGATTCGCAAGAACGAGCGTCTCGACGATGCGTTCAATCGCATCGCGCGCGACGAACTCGGATGTAGCGGTCTGGAACGTGCGGATGCCGAACTGATCGGCATCTACGATCACCTCTACGAAGACAACTTTGGCGGCGAACCGGGCATCTCGACGCACTATGTGGTGATGGGATACAAGCTCCGGGGCAAGTTCGACCTCGTGTCGCTGCCGAATGCCCAGCACACTGCCTACCGATGGGCGACCGCCGACGAGATCGTCGCCGACCAAACGGTCCATTCGAATACGCGAACCTACTTCGGCACGTCCGCCTGAAATCGGGCGAACGCTGCTCCGGCGGACAAATCGACTACCCGACGCCGGTCGTTAGCCCGGCGCGAGCATCAAAGCGACGATGTACCGTTGCGCATGTCCGAGCCGCCGACCGACGCGAACATTCTGTCCCGAGCGGCCGCGCGATACTCCGTCGGCGACATCGACAGATGCTGGCGGAACAGCTTGGCCAGCCGGTCTCCACTACCGAGGCCGACCCGCCGCGCGACCTTGTCGGCGGGCAAATCCGTCTCGACCAGCATGGAGCATGCCTTTTCGAGCCGCACCCGCAGCACGAATTCGGTTGGCGTCACGCCGATTTCGTTCTTGAAGCGCCGCAGGAAATTCCGCTCGCTCATCGCAGCGGCCTGCGCAGCATTGGCGATCGAGATGCGATTCGCACTGTTGGCTCGAAGATGCTGAGCGGCCGCGCGAATCAATTCACTGGCTCGCGCCTCCTGCGCCCCGAACAGGACGCTCGCAAATTTCCGGTTCGCCCCCGGCATCATGTACGAAACGATCTCTTGCGCGACTTCGTAGCCGGCGTCACGCACGACGATCGACAACGCGGCCGCGAACATGCCTTCGCCATCGTCGTCGGATGGCCCCGATTCGCCCGTACCGCCAACGGCAAGCACCGCCTGCGGCACGACTTCCGGAACTTTCTGGTTCAGGCGAATCGCCGTCAGCATTTCGGCGCCGGCATTGTCGCCCTTGACCACGCGGGCGCGCTGATGGGCATGCTGCAACCAGCTGATGAACGCATCGTCGAGGCCGCTTGCCCGCCCCTGTCCACCGAGCACGAACATGGCCTGCACACTGCTCGCATCGAGCGGGCGGGCCGCTTCCGTCCAGATCTGTACACCCGACGACGAACGAACGGCACCGCCGTGACTGGAATAAAGCCGCAATTCATAGCGATCGGCAAACGCGACGTTCACGCCTTCGAGCTGATTTGCAAGTTCGAATACCGCGGCCAGCCGGCCCATTTGCATGATCGAAAATCCGTCGAGCAGCAGGATGATGACGCTGTCCCGCCGACGACCGACGCTTCTTCCCCGGTCACCACTCACTCTGAACCCCGTAGTCGTTTCGTTCGGCGCTATTTGCATCATCTCGGCCTCTTAACAATTTTTTGCATTTTCTGCAGCGCATCATATGCGGCTAAATCGTCGGCCGATCCGTCGGTGTCCGATCCCGCCTCATTGTTGACGGAATCAGTCAAGGCGATGATATGGAACCAATTATTTGTTGATAATCAGGAATAGGAGCTGGCGTGACGGCACAAAGTCATGGAGATTTGATCCAGATCATTGACGAAACATTTTTGCAACACAACGAGCAGCGCATGTTTCACTCCGGAAATAGAACATGCGTTCAGTTCCTTACAGATCCTTACAGCATGGGTCATAAGGAATCGACGCGTTCGCGTTGTCCGCCGCCTCGACGGCTGGAGGGATGAGACAAAAAATATGCGCAATGCCTCCCTCTGCGGGAGGGGATATTACCTTGCAAGCTTTACCATGCAAGCGCGATACGAAAAAATCATAGATGGCAAGCGCTTTAACGTTTGCCTATATTAAGTAAATTCTTCCAGATGCATTCGAAATATTATTTGACGATGATAGCCGAATTTCGGCAGATAAATCCGCGCGACTGGGAATGCCCGAATATTTCGTAACATCAAACCCGACGTGCGCCACGGCCCGCGCGTCACATCACCAGGGCCATCGGTTTCCGGAACATGCGACTCTGCCGCCGGCCGATCGTGATGCTTGCCGGGTCGTCGACCGCTCGAAGGCGCATGCGGCAACTCGCGAATCGGAGATATCGCCCTGCCAATCGCTAAGGAAACCGAATTGTCACGGGCGTGATCGTACGACGTGCGCGTTGACATCCGACGCTTGGCGGCGCCCGCCTCAACCAATCACGCTCGGGAATCGAATTCCTGCCGGCATGACTTCGGTCGCGATGATTGCTCTCGCTGTGAAGCATCGTCGAACAGGCTTTACATACACCATTCGATCGGACGGTCGACCCGCACATCGATCTCGCTCATCGTGCAGCGATTATCGGCTCGCCATCGTCTTCGAATTTTCCGGCCACTGATTCCTGCGTCTTCAACGCCCATAACCGGGAATTTTCCAATGTGGGACGCAGTTTGAAAACGCCTTCCTTCCCGGATGATGTCGCTTGCGGAACAACCATGAGTTAATACCGCAGCGCCTGTAGACCAAGCATGCAGAATGCACTGCACCCCAGCCTCGGAAATGAGCGTGTCTGCACCACCATCACTCGATGCGGTTTCCTTGCCGGTCCGACTCCGCACGTCTCGCCCCGGATCTTTCGATACGCCTCGGCACGGTTTCCCGAAGAGTCGGCACATACCCCGGACGATGAGGCTGCACGATGAACGAGAGTGCCGACTCCGCGCCGGCTCGCCCCGGACTCGCCAATAATAAAATCGAAAATCGCTCCCAAAAAACCATGAAGTCCGATTAAATCAAATCATTGGCGTATCACGACTATGTTATCCCGCCGCACCCTCATTTATTCATCGAAAAAAATCACCCTCCCTTCTCTCCGCAAACTCCACTTCGATCAAAGACATCGTCAATTCGACCAGCCTGCACGAACCGAAATGCATCACTCTCCGTTATTTTTTTGAGACACCTCGCCATTTTAATTTCGCACTAGAAATCTCTCGATGTAGTCTGCTTCCGTTCATTTGAACGCAGGCATGCTTGCAAAAGGAGAGACCATGAAACACGCATTTTTTCCTGTCCTTGCGATCGCGTCGGTCACGATGGGCGGCGTAGCCCACGCGCAGTCGAGCGTGACGCTTTACGGGACGATCGACACGTCGCTCACGTACGTGCGCAACGCCGATGGCGGCAAGAACCTTTGGGCGCTCGGCAACAGCAGCGCCGGCAATCTGTCGGGCAGTCGTTGGGGGCTCAAGGGTTCGGAAGATCTCGGCGGCGGCCTGGCGGCGATCTTCCAGCTGGAAAACGGTTTCAATCCGAGTACGGGCGGCCTCGGTCAGGGCAGCCGCATTTTCGGCCGCCAGGCCTATGTCGGGTTGACCAGCAACCAGTATGGCTCGCTCACGCTCGGTCGCCAATACGATCCGCTGATCGACCTCGTGCAGCCGATTACCGCCGACAACTACTTCGGCAGCGTGTTCGCCACCGCCGGTGATGTCGACAACTACGACAACAGCTTCCGCGTCGACAACGCGGTCAAATACACGTCGCCCGTCATCGCCGGACTCCAGTTCGAGGCGATGTATTCGCTGGGCGGTGTCGCGGGCAGCACCGGCTCGAAGCAGTCGTATTCGGCCGGCGTGTCGTACGCCAACGGTCCGCTGAGTCTCGCCGGCGGCTACTTCTATGCAGCCAACGCGAATCCCGTCACGGGCAATCGCACGACATGGTCGAGCACGTCGGACGGCACGTTCGACGGCGCGATCAATACCGGCTACCAGACGGCCCATTCCATCGGCATCGCTCGCGTGGCCGGTCAGTATGTGATCGGTGCGTTCACCGTGGGCGCCGGCTACAGCAACGCCCAATATCGACGCGACGGCGCATCGGTGTTCGCGAAGAACGAACACTACAACACCGCCCAGGGCTTCCTGAACTATCAGGCGTCCGCGGCGCTGCTCGTCGGGGTCGGCTACAGCTTCACGAAGTCGGGCGGCGACACCTCGGCGAACTACCACCAGGCATCCGTCGGTGCCGATTACAACCTGTCGAAGCGGACGGATGTCTACATGACGGCCGCTTATCAGCACGCAAGCGGGAATACCGCGAACGGTGCCGGCGGTGCAATGCCGGCACAGGCGTCGATCGGTTCATACGGCTACAACGGCACGAAAAAGCAGGCCCTGGTCAATTTGGGGCTGCGTCATCGGTTCTGATCGTCACTTCGGGGCGCCGGCATGTCCGGCGGTCGTCCCCAAACACTTGTGACGGCCGGCCGGCGCGGCGCTCGACGAACCGGCCGTGCTCGCCGGCAACGGCCGCCTTGCCGATATCGTGGCATGACTCGACGAGCATGCATGCGGCGTTCGTGCAGACGGTACGGGAGCCGCTCGATGCGCTGGACCTGCACGCGATCGAGCAGCTGACCGCGTTGCTGAAACACATCGGCATCGCCGATGCGTCGAAACATACGCCGTTCAACGCCGAACCAGAGATGGATATGCCCGAACCTGCATAACCGTCACCGGCGCGCCGCCGACGGCGTGAAGCGCCACACCCGCCGCATCGTCGACACCAGCGCCGCATCGTCACCCGGCGCAGCTGACCCGGCCTGCGCGACTTCCCGCTTGCGCCGTTTCGGATCGAGCCCGGTGCCGCCGCTCCGCCGCCGCGCCGCATGCCGCTCGATGATCCGCTGCAGCAGGCAGAACACGCACAGCAGCGCGCCGATCACGATCCGCGTCCACCACGAGCTCAGCGTGCCGTCGAACGTGATCAGCACCTGGATCGTGCCGAGGATGCCGACGCCGAACACCGAGCCGATCACGTACCCAACTCCGCCGGTGAGCAGCGTGCCGCCGATCACGGTCGCGGCGATCGCATCGAGTTCCATTCCCTGCGCCTGCAGCCCGTAGCCGGACAGCACGTACAGCGTGAACACCACGCCGCCGAGCGCCGAGCAGAAGCCGCTCAGCGCATACACGCCGACCTTCGTGCGCGCGACCGGCAGCCCCATCAGCAGCGCCGAGCGCTCGTTGCCACCGATCGCATACACGTTGCGGCCGAAGCGCGTGAAATGCGCGACGTAGAGCGCGGCGGCCAGCGTCGCGAGCGCGATCAGCGCGCCCGCGCTCAGCGTCCCGCCGCCCGCCGGCACGCTGATGCCCGCGAGCGCATGAAAGGTCGGCTCGTTGATCGTAATCGACTGCGTCGTGATCAGGAAGCACGCGCCGCGCGCGAGAAACATCCCGGCCAGCGTGACGATGAACGGCTGCAGCCGGAAGTAATGAATCAGCGCGCCCATCGCCGCACCGTACAACGCGCCGAACACGAGCACGAGCGGCACGATCGCCCAGACGGGCCAGTGCCATCGCTCGGCGCCGACCGCGCAGAAGATCGTTGTCAGAGCAACGACCGAGCCGACCGACAGGTCGATGCCGCCCGACACGATCACGAACGTCATCCCGATCGCGACGATCAGCAGGAATGCGTTGTCGACGAGCAGCCCGGTCAGCACCTGCATCGAGAAGAAACCCGTATACATCACGGATCCGAAGCCGAACAGCGCGGCGAACAGCACGATCGTCACGACGATCGGCAGCGTGCGCGGGTCGGCGAGCCGTGCGAGAAATCGGTTCATCGCGGCGTCGCTCCGGTGGTGGCGCGCGAACGCGCGGAAGGCAGCAGCCGCGACGCGTGCCGGACGACCAGCGCGCGCGCCGCGTCCGACTGGATCAGCGTCACGACGATCACGACCATCGCCTTCACGACGAGCGTCGCCTCCGGCGGCACGCCGATCGAATAGGTCGTGTAGGTGAGTGTCTGGATGATCAGCGCGCCGAGCACGGAGCCGGCGAGGCTGAAGCGGCCGCCGAGCAGCGACGTGCCGCCGAGCGTCACCGCGAGGATCGCGTCGAGCTCGAGCAGCAGCCCCGCGTTGTTGCCGTCGGCGCTGCGCACGTTCGAGCTGGCGAGGATGCCGGCGAGCGCCGACATCACGCCGGAGCACAGATACACGCCGAACACGACCGCCCCCGCGCGCAAGCCCACGAGCCGCGTCGCGACCGGGTTCACGCCGATCGCGCGGATGAACAGGCCGAGCGCCGTACGGTTCACCAGCAGCGCGGTCGCCGCGATCGTCGCGAGCGCGATCCAGACCGCGCACGGCACGGCCGCGAGATAGCCGCCGCCGAGTGCGAGGTAGCCGGGCGCACCGATCGGGATGATCTGCCCGCCGGTCAGCAGCTGCGCGATGCCGCGTCCGGCGACCATCAGGATCAGCGTCGCGATGATCGGCTGCATCCCGACGAACGCGACGAGCACGCCGTTCCACGCGCCGGCGAGCAACCCGACGCCGAGCGCGGCGGCGAGCGCCGTGCCGACCCGCGCTGGATCGCCGTCGAGCACGATCGCCGCGGCGGCGCCCGCGATCGCGACGATCGCACCGACCGAGATGTCGATCCCGCGCGTCGCGATCACGAGCGTCATGCCGAGCGACACGATCACGAGCGGCGCCGCGCGATTCAGGATGTCGACCGGCGCGCCGAACAGGTGACCGTCGAGCAGCGCGATCGCCAGGAAGCCCGGCCGATGCGCGACGTCGAGCGCGAACAGCAGCGCGAGCGTCAGCACCGGCCACACGAGCGGATGACGAAGCAATCCACGGAGCCGCATCATGACCGGCCTCCCGCAATCAGTTGGTACACGTGTTCCTCCGACGCGTCGGCACCGGTCAGTTCGGCGACCTTGCGGCGGTCGCGCAGCACCGCGATCCGGTGGCTCACGCGCACCACTTCGCTGATCTCCGACGAGATGAACAGGATCGCGAGCCCTTGCGCGCACAGCGCGAGCACGCGCTCCATGATGTCGAATTTCGCGGCGACGTCGATGCCGCGGGTCGGCTCGTCGAGGATCAGCAGCTTCGGCTCCGTCGCGAGCCAGCGCGCGAGCAGCACTTTCTGCTGGTTGCCGCCCGACAGCAGCCCGATCGGCTGCTCCGCGTCGCGCGCCTTGATGCCGAGCCGCGCGATGTACGTGTCGGCGAGCTCGCGCTGGCGCGCACGGCTGATCAGCCGCCACCAGCCGCGCCGCGCCTGCAGCGCGAGGACGATGTTCTCGCGGATCGACAGCGCGGCGACGATGCCCTCCTTCTTGCGATCCTCCGGGCAATACGCGATCCCGTTTCGGACCGCGTCGTGCGGCGACGCGAGCCGCGTGCGTGCGCCGTCGATCTCGATCGCGCCGGTGTCGGTGCGCTCGGCCGCGAACGCGAGCCGCGCGGTCTCCGTGCGCCCCGAGCCGAGCAGCCCGGCCAGCCCGACGATTTCGCCGGGCCGCACGTCGAGATCGAGCGGGCTCATCATCCCGCGCCGGCCGACCTGCCGCATCGACAGGAACGGCGCGGCCGCATCGGCATCGCGCTGCACGGCCGCCGCGCCCGCCTGCAGCGTGCCGGACATCGGCTCACGGCCGGTCATCTTCGCGACCAGCAGGTCGACCGGCAGGTCGCGCGCGAGGTACTCGCCCTCGCGCTCGCCGTTGCGCATCACGGTGATCCGGTCGGACACCGCGTAGGTCTGTTCGAGAAAGTGCGTGACGAACAGGATCGCGATGCCCGACGCCTTCAGCCGGCGCAGCACGTCGAACAGCCGCGCGACCTCGCCGTCGTCGAGGCTCGACGTCGGTTCGTCCAGAATCAGCACGCGCGCGTCGACCGACACGGCCCGCGCGATCGCGACCATCTGCTGCACCGCGATCGGATACGCGTCGAGCGAGCGCGTGACGTCGAGCGACAGGTCGAGCTCGGCGAGCGCATCGCGTGCCCGCGCGTGGATCGTCTTCCAGTCGATCGCGCCGCGCCGCATCGGCTGCCGGCCCGCGAAGATGTTCTCCGCGACCGACAGGTTCGCGCACAGGTTCACTTCCTGGTACAGCGTCTGGATCCCGGCCGCCTCGGCCTCGCGCGGCGCGGCGAAACTCACCGGCGCACCGCCGACGCGAATCTCGCCCGCGTCGTGCGCGTGCACGCCGGTCAGCACGTTGATCAGCGTCGACTTGCCGGCGCCGTTCTGGCCCATCAGCGCGTGGATCTCGCCCGGAAACAGCCGGAAGTTCACGCGCTGCAGCGCGTGGACACCCGGAAACGCCTTGTCGATGCCGATCATCTCGACCACCGGCGGACTCGTCATGGATCGCCCTCGATTCGAAGCGGCGGCCGGACGGCGGCGAACGCGCCGCCGTCCGCGTGCGCCGGGATTCAGTACTTGCGGGTCGGCAGCACCTGCGCCGCGACGCTCATCGGGAACACCGTCTCGTTCGTGACGATGCGCTTCGGCAGCTGCTTGCCGGCGACCACGTCCTTCACCGCGGTCATCAGCTGCGGGCCGAGCAGCGGGCTGCATTCGACGTCGACGTTGATCTTGCCGGCGACCATCGCCTGGAAGCCGCCCTTGGTCGCATCGAACGACACGACGCTCACGTCCTTGCCGGGCTTGATGCCGGCCTCTTCCATCGCCTGGATCGCGCCGAGCGCCATGTCGTCGTTGTGCGCGTAGACGACGTTGATCTGCTTGCCGTAGGTCTTCGCGAACGCTTCCATCACCTGCTTGCCGCCGGCGAGCGTGAAGTCGCCGCTTTGCGACGCGATCACCTTGAACTTCGGATTGTTCTTGATCACTTCGAGCAGGCCCGCGCGGCGGTCGTTGGCGGGCGCCGAGCCGACCGTGCCCTGCAGCTCGACGATGTTGACCGGGCCCGCATCGTTCCTGTAGCGCTCTTCCAGCCAGTGGCCCGCGCGCCGCCCTTCCTCGAGGAAGTCGGAGCCGATCATCGTCACGTACAGCGACGGATCCTTCACGTCGACGCCGCGATCGGTCAGGATCACCGGGATACGGGCCGCCTTCGCTTCGGTCAGCACCGGCTCCCAGCCCGACTCGACGACCGGCGAGAACGCGATCACGTCGACCTTCTGCGCGATGAACGAGCGGATCGCGCGGATCTGGTTCTCCTGCTTCTGCTGCGCGTCCGAGAATTTCAGGTTGATGCCGGCCTCCTTCGCCGCGCCCTTCACCGACACGGTGTTCGCGGTGCGCCACGCGCTTTCCGCGCCGACCTGCGAGAACCCGAGCGTGATCGGCTTTTGCTGCGCGTGCGCGCCGGTGGCCAGCACCGTCGCCGCGGCGACGATCGCGCCGGCCGCCAGCTTCCTGATGAATGTCATGGTCCGTCTCCGATGGTGTCGTTGTATGCCGCGGCGCCGGCCTGGCGCGGTGCCGTGTCGTGCTGTTGTGGTTCTGCGTGGCACGGGCGCGGTTCGGGGCGAGGCGGCCCGGCCGTTGCGGCCGGCCCGAGATGTACGCCCCGGATCAGTCTAGGAACAAGTCCGATAACCTTCCAATGAAATATTGGATTGAAGCGATATCGGTATCGGCATACGTATAAACACCTAAGCGGGCGGGGCGGCGTCGTCAAATGAACTCGGGGCGATCAACGAGAACGCCACCCGGATTGTTTTTCTCCATGGTCGGCCGGCGCAACGGTAACGGCATGGCGCCGCAAGCACGGCGCACGCTTCTTGCTGTCACGCTCCGAATCGCGCGAACGACAAGGAGAAGACGATGCCAGCAGCAGCGACGAGCGGAGCCCGCCGCGCCGATGCGCGGATCGACCGCGCGCGTCGATCGACGCATCGCAGCATGAAGACGCGCACGCCCCGCGCGGCACCTCCGGACGCGGACGTGTCCGCCGCCCCGCTGCGCCACGTCGACGACCGGCGCCCCGGCTACACGCGCCGGCGGCTGCGCAACGGCTTCGCGTACTACGCGCCGGACGGCACGCGGATCCGCGACGCCGACGAGATCGCCCGCATCAACGCGCTCGCGATTCCGCCCGCTTACACCGACGTGTGGATCTGCACGGACCCGCGCGGCCATTTGCAGGCGACGGGGCGCGACGCGCGCGGACGCAAGCAGTATCGTTATCACCCGCAGTGGCGCGCGACACGCGACGCGAACAAGTACGCACGGATGGCTGAATTCGCCCGCGCGCTGCCGCGCATCCGCGCACGCGTCGCGCGCGATCTCGCGCTGCCCGGCATGCCGCGCGCGAAGATCGTCGCGACGGTCGTCCGGCTGCTCGACACGACGCTCGCGCGGATCGGCAACGCCGAGTATGCGCGCGAGAACGCGTCGTACGGGCTGACGACGCTGCGCAAGCGCCACGTGACGATCGGTCCGGGCCAGGTGCGGCTGCGCTTCACGGGCAAGAGCGGGATCGAGCACGACGTGACGGTCGACGACCCGCGCGTCGGCCGTATCGTGCGCCGTTGCGCGGAGCTGCCGGGACACGAGCTGTTCCAATATCTGGACGAAGACGGCACGCGCCATTCGGTCGGCTCGTGCGACGTGAACGACTATCTGCGCGACGCAGCGGGCGCGGCGTTCACGGCCAAGGATTACCGGACGTGGGCAGGCAGCGTGCAGGCGCTCGCGTTGCTGCGGCGCGTCCCGCAGCAGGACGTCGCGCACGCCAGCAAGCAGATCGTCGAAACGGTGCGCACCGTCGCCGAGGTCTTGCGCAACACGCCGGCCGTGTGCCGGCGCTGCTACATTCATCCGGTGGTGCTCGATACGTTCGAGGCCGGGATGCTCGCGGCGCTGCAGGTGCGCCGCACGCCGAGGGGGCTGCGCGTCGACGAAGCGGCGTTCGCGGCGCTGCTCGAGCAGGCGGCGCGGCAAGCGGTCAAGCGGTCGAACAAGTGAGGCTCACCGACATGCCGCCCGCTGCCGCTCAGCTCGCGATCGAATTCGCAATACTGCGAAAGATCAGCGGCCGCTCGTCCTCGCGCCCTGCCCGCCGCGCGAACTGCACGACTTGTTCGACCCGGCCGTGATGTTCGGACTTCGCGCAGACCGGATCGGCCTGCGCCGGATCGCCGGCCAGCATGTACGCCTGGCAGCGGCACCCGCCGTGATCCGTGTGACGCTCGTCGCAGGTGCGGCACGGATCGCGCATCCACCCGTCGCCGCGAAACGCGTTGAATGCGTCGCTGTCGTACCAGATCTCCTGCAGCGACCGGTCGCGCACGTTCGGCAGCGCGAGGCCCGGCAAGCCGCGCGCGGCATGGCACGGCAGCGCGGTGCCGTCCGGCGCGACGCCGAGGAACACCGAGCCCCAGCCGTTCATGCAGGCCTTCGGCCGCTGCTCGAAGTAGTCGGGCACGACGAACAGGATCTTGCACCGTTCGCCGACGAGCTTCCGGTAGCGGTTGACCGTTTCCTCCGCTTCGCGCAGCTGTTCGGCGGTCGGCATCAGCTGGTCGCGATTCAGCATCGCCCAGCCGTAATACTGCGTGTTGGCAAGCTCGAGAAAATCCGCGCCGAGGTCGAGCGCCATCTCGATGATCTGGCCGACGTGCGGCAGGTTGTACCGGTGCAGCACGCAGTTCAGCACCATCGGATAGCCATGCGACTTGATCAGCCGCCCGACGCCGCGCTTGAGGTCGAAGGTGCGCGTGCTGGTCAGGAAGTCGTTCAGCTCGCGCGTCGAATCCTGCAGCGACAACTGGACATGATCGAGGCCGGCCGCCTTGAGCCGGCCGATGCGCGTGGCATTCAGGCCCACGCCCGACGTGATCAGGTTGGTATAGAAACCCAGCGACCGCGCATGCTCGACCAGCACCTCCAGATCGTCGCGCTGCAGCGGTTCGCCGCCGGAAAAGCCGATCTGCGCGGCGCCGAGCGCGCGCGCGTCGCTGATCACCGTGCGCCACGCGTCGGTGTCGAGCTCCGCGCCGTGCGTCGCGAAGTCGACGGGGTTGTAGCAGAACGCGCAGTGCAGCGGACAGCGGTACGTGAGCTCGGCGAGCAGCCACAGCGGCGCGCTCGGGCGGTTCGGAGGCGGTGTCATGTCCATGTCAGTCGAGCCAGCCGCGCAGTCGCGCATGATCGAGGAAGCGATAGACGTCCGACGCGAGGTCCGACGTGCTGAACAGCCGCTCGAGCTCGTCGATGATGTCGTCGAGCTCGCGCTTGCCGTCGCAGCGCGCGAGGATCTCGCCCGCGCTCGGGTTGAGCCGGACCATTCCTTCCGGATACAGGAGCACGTACGCATCCTGGGCCGCCTCCCACTGCAGACGGTACATGCCCCTCAGCGAGGGGCGCAGCGGCACGCCGCTGACGGCTTCGTTGGAGTTCATGCGGGGTACGCCTTTTCAATCGCATCGAGAATCGACCACAGCACATCCAGCTTGAACGACAGGATGTCGAGCGCGCGCCGTTGCGCGTCCGGTGTCGTGAAATGGCTCAGCGTCACCGCGAGCCCGTGTTCGACGTCGCGCTGCGCGAGCGGCACGCGGCTGCGGAAATACTGCAGCCCGTCCGCCTCGATCCACGGATAGTGGGACGGCCAGCCCGCGAGCCGGTCGAGGTGGATCTGCGGCGCGAACATCTCGGTCAGCGACGAGCACACGGCCTCCTGCCATGGTGCGTGCCGCGCGAAATTGACGTAGGCGTCGACCGCGAACCGCACGCCGGGCAGCACGTGCGCGAGCGACCACAGCTCCGAGCGCTCGATGCCGACCGCCTCGCCGAGCCGCGCCCAGGCCTCGATCCCGCCTTCCTGACCGCCGTGACCGTCGTGGTCGAGAATCCGCTCGACCCACAGCCGGCGCGTGTCGCGGTCCGGACAATTGGACAGGATCGCCGCGTCCTTCAGCGGAATGCTGACCTGATAGTAGAAGCGGTTCGCGACCCAGCCGCGGATCTGCGCCGGCGAGCACGCGCCGGTGTTCAAGCGCCGGTTGAACGGATGATGGATGTGGTAGCGCGATTCGAGCGCGCGCAGGCGCGCCTCGAACTCCTGCGCACTCCAGGGCGTCGCGTGCAGCGCCGCGGCGGGAATCGGTGCGTTCATGGTCAGACCTCGAATTGCATGCCGTCGTGGGCGACCTCGATGCCGTGCTCGCGCAACTGCGCGCGCTGCGCGGAACCTGGGTCGAGAATCGGATTCGTGTTGTTGATGTGCGTGAGGACCTTGCGCGTGTGCGCCGGCAACTGCCGCAGCTGCTCGATCATCCCCGGCCGCGCCGCGTCGCCGCACTGCGCGAGATGCCCCATGTCGGCCGCGTGCTTCGACGACAGGCCGAGGTCGATCATCTCGGTGCCGGTCCAGAAGGTGCCGTCCACCAGCACGAGATCGGCGTCGCGCATCGCGGCGCGCGCGCCGTCGTCGACGTCGGCGAGCCCCGGCGCGTAGAACGCGTGCCGGCCGGTCGCCGTATCTTCGATCAGGAGTGCGATGTTGTCGCCCGGCACGCTCGCCTCGCGGCGCGGCGAATACGGCGGCGGCTTGCTGTCGACCGGCACGGCGGTGAAGCGAAGGCCGCCGGCGCCCGCGATCGCGAACGGCTGGCCCGGCGCGATCGGGTGGACGTCGACCCCGCAGTAGTGGCCGAGCAGCGGCACGAGCGGCAGCCCGGTCGACAGGTCGTCGAGCACCGGTGCGCTCGCGTACAGCGGCAGCGGCGACGTGCGTTCGCGCAGCATCAGCAGGCCCGTCACGTGATCGATCTGCGCGTCGCACAGCACGACGGCGACGATCGCGCTGTCGCGGATCGCGCGGGCGGGCTGCAGGTCGGGGGCCGCGCGCAGTTGCGCGAGGATGTCCGGCGACGCGTTCACCAGCACCCAGTCGCTGCCGTCGCCGCTGACGGCGATCGACGATTGCGTGCGCGGCACGATGCCGTCGGTGCCGGCCCGCGCGCGACGGCAGTTGCCGCAGTTGCAGTTCCATTGCGGCAGTCCGCCGCCGGCGCCCGAGCCGAGTATCTTGATCTTCATCTGCGTGTGCTCCGGGTGCCGCCCGCATCGTGTCCGTCGATGCGGGCGGCACTGCGCGCGTCGATCAGCGGTTGGCGATGTACATCGTGATTTCGAAACCGAAACGCAGGTCGGTATAAGCCGGGGTGGTCCACTGCATGATGTGTCTCCTTGTTGAGTTGGTGAGTCGAACAAACCGCATCGATCGAGCGGCCGATACCCATTCAGCAAGGAGCGTGCCGGGGCCGGATTTGCGTCGCGCGGCGGTGTGCGCAGGCGTGCGGCCACCGCCGGGTGGTCACGGCACCGGAATCCTTACGATTGACCGACATAAATATTTCAGAATCCGTCGAGCGACGGTTCACGATGCGCGCGGCCTGGTGAGCAAGTGTTGAATCCTTGAACACCGGGTGTTGCAACCTGACACACCGGTGTGACAGTCGCGGCTTCCGTCAGGGTTCGTCAGGGTTCGTCCGGCTCCAGCGCATCCGGCCCGGCGGCCGGCATCTTGCGGTAGATCGTGTTGCGCGACACGCCGAGCGCGCGTGCGGCGGCGGACACGTTGCCGCCATGACGCGCAAGCGCGGCCGCGATCGCGGATGCGGCCACGTCCTGCAACCGCGCATCACCGGCCGTGGTCGCGTTCGCGAACGCTGGCGCTTCCGCTGCGAGCGCTGGCGGCGCAGCGGCGCCCTGCGCCGCCGCGCCGCCGTCGCGCCGCACGTCGTCGAAGAAGTCGTCCGGCAAATGCTCGCAGCGGATCTCGCAGTCGTCGTCGACCATCGCGGCCGCGGTGCGCAGCAGGTTCGCGAGCTGCCGGAAGTTGCCCGGCCACGCGCAACGCTCGAACAGCGCCATCACGTCGGGCGCGACGCTCAACGGTCGGCGTCCGGGCCCCGACAGCGTCTCCCGCTGCAGCATCTTCTGGACGACCACCGCGAGGTCCGTGCGGTCGCGCAGCGGCGGCAGCCGTACGACGAGGCCGTTGAGCCGGTAGTACAGGTCCTCGCGGAAGCGGTTCTGCGCGATCATCTCGCGCAGGTCGCGGTGGGTCGCGCAGATGATCGCGATGTCGACGCCGATCGCCTTCGTCGAGCCGAGCGGGTTGACGATGCGCTCCTGCAGCACGCGCAGCAGCCGCACCTGCAGCGGATACGGCATGTCGCCGATTTCGTCGAGAAACAGCGTGCCGCCGTTGGCCTGCAGCAGCTTGCCGGTCGCGCCCTTGCGGCGGGCGCCGGTAAACGCGCCCTCCTCATAGCCGAACAGTTCGGATTCGATCAGCGTCTCCGGAATCGACGCGCAGTTGACGGCGACGAACGGCCCGTCGCGGCGCGGCGAGTCGTTGTGGATCGCCTGCGCGAGCAGTTCCTTGCCGGTGCCGGTTTCGCCGGTGATCAGCACCGGAATGTCCTTGCCGATCACCTTGCGGACCTTCGCGATCACCGCCGCGACCTGCGGATCGCCGGTGTCGAGATAGCTGAGGCGCGACAGGCTCGCCGCGCCCTGCGCGGCAGGCGGCCGCGCGGCGGGGGCGGCGCCGTCGTGCACCTCGGCGGGCCGGCTGCCCTCGGCCCGCAACGCGCGCCGGAACTGCACGCGCGCACAGACCACCGCGCCGTTGCCGAGGTTCAGCGACACGTGCGGCTCGGTGCTCGCGCGCATCCGGTCGATCAGTTGCGCGCTCGTCACGTCGAACAGCGACGCGAGCGTATGCGCGCGCAGCGCGGCGAGCGGCATCCCGAGCTGGAACTGCGCGCTGCGGTTGGCCGACAGGAAGCGGCCGTCCGCGGTGAACGCGACGATCCCTTCCATCAGCGTGCCGAGGAATTCGGGGCGGCCGTGGAACGACACCTGCAGCGTTTCCTGGAAGGTCGTCGTGAACAGGTGGTTCTCGATCATCTGCACCGACATCTTCGCGAGCGCCATCGTGTGCTGGTGATAGCTGCGGTGGTCGCCCGTCACGTCGAGCACGCCGATCGCGTCGCCGTACGGATCGAGAATCGGCACGCTCGAGCAGGTCAGGAAATGGTTCGCGGCCAGGAAGTGCTGGTCGCCGTGCACGACCATCGGACACAGCTCCGCGAGCGCGGTGCCGATCGCGTTGGTGCCCTGCCGGTTCTCGGCCCAGTTCGCGCCGGGGCGCAGCGCGACCCGCTCCGCGCGCCGCAGGAAGTCATCGTCGCCGATCGAATGCAGGATCAGCCCTTCCGCATCGGTCAGCACGATCATGCTCTGCGTGTTGACGATCTGCTCGTGCAGCGTCTCCATCACGGGCATCGCATGCACGCACAGCACGCGGTTCTGCTCGCGCTTGAGCGCCAGCGCGGCGCCGGACAGCAGGTCGTAGTCGGGACGTGCCGACGCCTGCAGGCCGAACGTCTCGGACCGCTCATGGGACTTCTGGATCGTCGGCGTCGGCCAGCCGGGCGCATGCGTGGCCCGTGCGTTGGCCGTCGGATGAACGTCATCGCGCATTGTCTCCTCCGGGGATCCTTCCGGTCGCTGCCGGACTGTTTGCGCTTGATGCAAGCAAACATCGGGCCACGATGGGATGCGCGCACGATCTGGTTTCGTTGCATCGCCGCGCCGACCGAAATTGAAAGGGAAATGAAATGACGGCACTGGCTTGCCGTCGATGCGGCGTCCCGAGCGCGTGATCGACGTGATAACGTGAAACGCACGCGTGCCGCCACCCGGACGAATCCCTATCTTCATCGCCGGCGCGAATCTGGCTTCATACGGGTCGGGCGTGGCCGCATCGCGCGATTGCCTTTCCCGCTCCGTCTCCCTCTACGCCCGGCCGACATGTCGCAATCACGCAGCCACCGCTCCGCCTTCCCCGTGCGCCGCCTGTCCCGCGATGCATGCACGATCGCGTGGACCGAGGCCGGCAACCCGCGCGGCGCTCCGGTCGTCGTGCTGCACGGCGGGCCCGGCAGCGGCAGCCGGCCGGCCGTGCTGCGCCTGTTCGACCTGACGCGCACACGCGTCGTGCTGGTCGACCAGCGCGGCGCGGGTGCATCGACGCCGCGCGGCGGCCTGCGTCACAACGACACGATGCGACTGATCGGCGATCTCGACGCGCTGCGCGCGCGGCTCGGCATCGCACGCTGGGGCGTCGTCGGCGGGTCGTGGGGCGCGGCGCTCGCGCTCGCCTACGCGGGACGGCATCCGTCGCGCGTCACCGGCGTCGTGCTGCGCGGGTTGTTCCTCACGTCGTCGCGCGAAGTGCGCGGCCTGTTCGTCGGTGCACGCGCACGCGCGCCGCGGGCCTGGCAGCGCCTGACGGCCGCCGCCGGCACCGCGCGCGCCGATCGCCTGATCGCCTGCTGCGCGCGGCGTCTCCAGCCGGGCGCCGACGCGGCGCGGCAGCGCGCGGTCGCGCTCGCATGGAACGCGTATGAAGACGCGATCCTGTCCGGGCGGCCGGCGCGCGGCGCGCGGCCGGCGCAAGCCGCGATCGACCGGCTGATCGACAAGTACCGGATCCAGGCGCACTACCTGCAACGCCATTGCTGGCTCGGCGAACGCCGCTTGCTGGCGCTCGCCCGGCAAGCCGCGCAAGCCGGCGTGCCGATACATGCCGTGCACGGCACGCGCGACCGCGTGTGCCCGGTCGACAACGTCGATCGACTCGCGCGCGCGGTGCCGGCCGCCATCGTCGAGCGTGTGCCGGCCGGGCATCTCGCGAGCGATGCTGCGCTCGCGCGTGGCATCGCCCGCGCGGTACGCAAGATGCTCGACGTCGCGGCGGCAGACGCACCACAACATGCCGAGCCGCCCGTTCAGTCCCACGCATAGCGCGCGCCGACCCATGCGCCGCGCGGCGCGCCCGGCCCGACGAACTGTTCGTTGACGGCATTGAGCCCGTCGAACGAATGGTCCGGACCATTGAAGACGTTCCGGCCGAGCATCCCGAAGCTCGCATAGCGCTTGTCGAGCAGGTTGGTCACCGACGCGAACAGCTGCAGCTGCTTCGTGACCTGCCAGGTCGTGTCGAGGTCGATGAGGAAATAGCCGGGCACCTTGCCATTTTCGTCCTGGTTGTTCTCGTCGCCGCGCGCGAACACGCCGCTGCGATACGTGATGCGGGTGCCCACGGTCCACTTCGGCGTCGCCGCATAGTCGAGCCGCAGCTTCACGGTGCTCGACGGAATCCCCGGAATGCGGTCGCCGGAGCGGACGACGATGTTGCCGCGCGCATCGGCGCTCGAATTGCTCGCGCTGCTTTCGGTCCACGTCGAGCGGTAGCTGGCGTCGACATAGCTGTAGCTGACGCCGATGCCGAGCGGCCCGAGCTGCGTATGGCCCGCGAGTTCGAAGCCTTGCCGGCGCGTCTTGCCGACGTTCTGGAAATAACCGAGCGTGCTCGCGCCGCCGTTGCTGCTGATGAACTGGATGTCGTCGTCGAGCGTCGTGCGGTAGACGGCCGCGCTCCATGTCGTCGCCTGGCCCACCCGGCCGCGCGCGCCCAGCTCGATCGTCTTCGCGATCACGGGCTTCAGTGCCGGATCGGCGAGAAAGTCGTTCGGCAACGAGCACGGCGCGGCCGGATCGGCGCACGCGAGCTCGATCGCGGTCGGCGAGCGCATTCCTTCGTTGTACGTCGCATACGCGGTGAAGCCCGGCGCCGGATTCCACGTGACGCCGACGGCCGGATTGAACCGCGCGAACGTATGGCGCGCGGTCAGCAGCGGCTGCAGGCCGCTCACGTCCTCGATCGCCGCGCGCGACACGTTGTAGCGCCCGGCCAGTGTCAGCGACCATTGCCGCGTCAGCGCGAGCGTGTCGTCGAAGTAGACGCCGTAGTTCGCGTTGCGCGTCTTCGCGCGCGTCGTCTGCGTGAAGTCGCCGATGCCGACCGTCGCGCGCGTCGCCGTGAACATCGCATCCTGCGACGATTGCTCGAACCCCGAGTTCGCGAGATCGGCGGATGCGCCCGCCACGAACTGGTTGTCCATGCCGGCGAGCTTGCCGAGCAGCGTCAGCTGCAGGTTCGCGCCGTAGCTGTCGGTCGCGATCACCGAGCGCGCGTTGGTCGCCTGCACGGTGTCGGTGGCGCCGCTGCCGTCGACGCTGCCGAAATCGTCGTTCACGTTGCTGCTGATGTTGGTGTTGCGATAGTGCCGGTAATAGACGTTGCCGCTCAGCTGCACGCGGTCGCCGAACGAATGGTCGCCCGCCACGGTGACGTATGCGGCGCTGTTGCGGTTCAGGTCGGGATAGGTGTAGGCCTGCGCGCGATTGTCGAGAAACGTGCGCGGAATCGTCTGCGAGCCTTGCAGCGCGTTGTCCGCGCCGCCGGCCGAGATCGACAGCGTCGTATCGGCGTCCGTGTAGCGCAGCTTGCCGAAGCCCTGCCGCACGCGGCTCGCGTTGTGATCGGCCCAGCCGTTGTCGTTCGCGACGTTGCCCGTCACGTAATAGTCGAGGTGGCTGCCGATGCGTCCGCCCTGCTCGATCTGCGCGGTCTTGCGTCCCCACGAGCCGATCGATACCTGCGCGGCGCCGCCCGGGCTCGTCCTGCCGTTCTTCGTCGTGATCGCGAGCGCGCCGCCGAGCGTGTTGAGGCCGTAGGTCGGATTGGAACCGGGGATCAGCTGCATCGTGTCGATCGCCGCTTGCGGGATCAGGTCCCAGTTCACGACGTCGCCGAACGGCTCGTTGACACGCACGCCGTCGACGAACACCGACAGCCCCTGCGGCGTGCCGACGACCGGCGACGCGGTGAAGCCGCGGTAGTTCACGTCCGTCTGGTACGGATTGCCCTGTGCCTCGTTGATGTCGACGCTCGAGACGTTCTTCTCGAAGTAGTCGGTCAACACGCTGTCGTGCTGGCGCGCGAGGTCCTCGCCGCGAATCGTCTGCACGTTGGCCGGCACGCGCGAGAGCGGCGTGCCGATCCCGAGCAGCGGCGTCGTGCCGACGACGACGATCGGCGCGAGCGTCGGCGCATCGGCGTTGCCGGCCGGTTCGACCTGCGCCGACGCGGGCGCGAGCCAGCCGCCGAGCATGCCGCCGAAGCACAGCGTCACGCCCGCGCGCCGTGCGGCGAAGCGGCGCTTCGCCCCATCGGTTTCCTTCATGTCCACGTCTCCTCTTTTCTTGTCGTCGCGTCGTTATATCGTTGTCCGTATCGATAGGTCGGCGGCCATCTCCGCCGCCCCCGTTCGCTCATGGCGCCGGCCCGGCAGCGCCGTCCGCCGTCGCGATCGCGACATGCGCGACACGCGCGCGTCCGATCGACGCGATGACGCCGGCCACGGTGCCGAACGGCTCGTTGCGGTCCGCGTGCAGGCTCACGCTCGTCTGCGGGTCGTGCGCGACGCGGCGTGTCAGCACGGCTTCGACCTCGGCCGGCGCGGCCGGCGTGCCGTCGATCCGGATCGCGCCGTGCGCGTCGACGGTCACGGTGACGGTCGACGCACGCGGGTCGCGCGCGGGCGCGGCTGCCTTCGGCAGGTCGACGCGGATCGCATGCGTCATCAGCGGCGCCGCGACCATGAAGATCACCAGCAACACGAGGACGACGTCCACGAGCGGCGTCACGTTGATCTCGCCGAGCGGTTCGCCCGCGTCGGCTTCGCGCTCGTCCGTCCTCATACGGCCGCCCGGCGCACGCCCGCATTGCTTGCCGCCGGCAGCGCGGCATGCACCGGCGCGTCGATCCGGAAGCGGCGCTGTTCGGCCAGCGCGATCAGGTCCTGCCCGAACTCGTCGAGCCCGGCCGTCACGGTCTTGAGCTGCCGCAGGAACAGGTTGTAAGCCAGCACCGCCGGAATCGCGACGCCGATCCCGATCCCGGTCGCGACCAGCGCCTGGCCGATCGGCCCCGCGATCGCATCGATGCCGTTCGTGGCCGACGCCGTCATCGACTGCAACGTGTGGACGATGCCGAACACAGTGCCGAACAGCCCGACGAATGGCGCGACATTCGCAATCGACGCGAGCACGGTGAGCCCGCGCTCGAGCGGCCGCCGTTCGCGCCGGATCGCGCGCGCGAGCGTGCGTTCGAGCAGGTCGCGGCGGTCCCACGCAACCAATGTGGCCGGGGCGTGCGGCTCGGGTGCGTCGAGATCGCGCAATGCGGCGCACACGGCGCGCTGCAGGCGCGCGTTGGAGCTGGCGGCCGCCTCGTCGTCCGTCGGCATCGACAGTGCCGTGCGATCGCCGCGGCCCGCGGCAAAGCGGCGGTTGCCGAGCACGACGCGCGCATGCAGCAGTGCCTTGACGACGATCAGCGTCCAGGTGAGCGCCGACAGCACCGCGAGGAGCGCAAACGCGCCGACGACCGCGTAGTGGATGTAGTCAGACATGAAGGACTCCCTAGTTTCCGAGTTTGAACACGACCGGCACCCTGACCCAGCCGTCGATCGATTCCGTGCCGCGTTTCGCCGGCACGAAGCGCCAGTCCGTGACCGCCGCGACGGCCGCCTCGTCGAGCGCGTCGTGTCCGCTGCTCGCCGACAGCAGGACCTGGTCGGGCCGGCCGCTCGCGACCACATGCATGTTCAGGAACGCGGTGCCTTCCCAGCCGCGCCGCTGCGCGGCGTCCGGATAGTCGGGCGCAGGATTGCGCAGGTAGGCCGCCGCGAAGCGCGGTGCGGTGACGGGTTCGGGCGCGGTTGCCGATGGTGCGGCGGGCGCCGCGTGCGCAGGCACCGTCGCGGTATCGGCCGATGCGTGTGCGGCGGCCGGCGACGCCGGTTCCGGTACCGCCCCGGCTCGCTGCAATTCGCCGTCCGGCCGCGCCACGGCGGTTGCGGCTGGGGGCTGGCGCGAAGGACTTGTGCGATCGACCCGACGCGGCACCGTCGGGTTCGGCCGAATCTCCCGAGGCATGACCGTTTCGCGGCGCGCATGCGAAGGCCCGTGCACGGGAGGAACCGGTGTTGCGCGATCCGTACGGCGCTGCTCGCCCGGTTCGGCCACCCGCGCGGATTCGCTCGCGTCCACCTCGACGGCGAGCGCACGGGCTAGCGTCGGGCGGGCAGCTGGCACCCATGCATGCCACAGCGCGACCGTGATGGCCGCGTGGACGGCGAATACCGCCAGCGCGACCGTGTGCAGCGGTTCGCGTGCGCGCACGGCCTGCGACATCGCGATCGTCGCCGCATCCGCGCCGACGGGCGCGATGCCGTATGCGAGCGCGACCACGCGGCGGCGCTCGGACCTGCGATTGGCATCGAACGGCATCGGGACAGGCATGGCGGTTTCTCGCTGCGCGGAATCGTTGCCGGTGCGAACGGCAAGAAGCATGCCGATGCCCGCATCGCCCGCCTGGCGCCGGTCGAAGCCGCCACGCGTCGATCCGCAACCGCCGACCTGTTGCAGTTCGTGCCACCGCTGTTGCACCTGTGTCAATTTGGATCAACGGTACGGCGCTCGCGCAGTCGTATGCGTGAGCGCCGTTCGGATCGAGCGCGCCGCCGCGGGCGCGCGGTCCGTTGCATGCGTGCGTCGCACCGGGTAACGGCGCGCCATCGACTCACACAGTCGACGACGATCGCCGTCCCTGCGCCGCACCGTCATCCATTCAGGCATGCCCTCGCGCATGACCGCCGCGATTGGCCGTGCGCCACGTATCGCATGCGCGCGGCTCCCGTCCGCTCACGGCGTTGTCATGTTTCGCAACACTCGGCCCGCGGCTGTCCCCGAACGCAACACCCGCGGATCACCCGCGCCGCGCCGCCCGCGTCGCCGCAACGCGCGCAATCGGCCGCTGCGCCTTGCCCGGCAAGGCGCGCGCCGCAGTGGCATGCGATTTGCATGACTGGCTGCGCACTGGACCCGGATCCCCACCCTGCCGGCCCGGCCATGTGTTGGCCGCGGTGCGACCACAATGACTCAGGAGACAACCATGAAAAAACTCTCGGCTTCGACGAGCCGACTGGCAACGATCGGCATCGCGGCGGCTGCCGCGATCGCCTTGAATCCCGGCCTGGTGGACGCTGCCGCGGATTATCCGGCCGTCACGTACCAGCGGCTCACGGATGCACAACGCGATCCGGGCTGGCTCACCTACTACCGCACGTACAGCGGCCAGGCGCATTCGCCGCTCAAGCAGATCGACGCGTCGAACGTGAAGCAGCTCACGCAGGCGTGGAGCTACAAGTTTCCGGCCGAGCTGAAGCAGGGTTTCGAGGCCACGCCGATCGTCAACGGCCGCTACCTGTTCGTGACCACGCCGAAGGACAACGTGTACGCGTTCGACGCGGCCACCGGCGCGCAGCTGTGGAAATACGAACCGAAGCTCGGCGCGGAATCGTTCAAGACGGCCTGCTGCGACGTCGTGAACCGCGGCGTCGCGCTGTACGGCAAGAACGTCTACGTCGCGATGCTGAGCGGCGAGGTGGCCGCGCTCGACGCGCAGACCGGCGCGCTCGTGTGGAAGAAGCAGATGTTCGAACCGGGGCTCGGCTACGCGTTCTCGCTCGCCCCGCTCGCGCTCGACGGCGCGATCGTGGTCGGCAGCTCGGGCGGCGAATACGGCGCACGCGGCTTCATCGCGGCGCTCAGCCCGAACGACGGCACGCTGCTGTGGAAGCGCTTCACGATCCCCGGCCAGGGCGAGAAGCACGCCGATACCTGGCCCGACGGCATGCAGGCGCACGGCGGCGCACCGGCCTGGCTGACCGGCACCTACGACGCGGCGACGCGCACGCTGTACTGGGGCGTCGGCAACCCGGGGCCGTGGCTCGCGGACCTGCGGCCGGGCGACAACCTGTACTCCGATTCGCTGCTCGCGCTGGATCCGAAGAACGGCGACCTCAAGTGGCACTACCAGTACACCAAGCACGACACCTGGGACTACGACGGCGTCAACACACCGGTGCTCGCGACGATCAAGTACAAGGGCAAGGAACACGACGCGATCGTCCATGCCGACCGCAACGGCTACTTCCATGCGATCGACCGCGACACCGGCAAGCTGATCTATGCGGAGCCGTTCGTGAAGGCGACGTCGGTCACCGGCTACACGGAAGACGGCGCGCCGATCCAGGATCCCGCGAAGTATCCGAAGGTCGGCACGACGATCGACACGTGCCCGAGCTTCCTCGGCGGCAAGAACTGGTGGTCGATGTCGTACGACCCCGTGCGCCATCTCGCGATCGTCCCGGCGCTGCATGCGTGCATGAGCCTGTCGGGCAAGTCGGTCAACTACATGGAAGGGCTGCCGTATCTTGGCGAAGGCTTCGAGATCAAGCCGGAGCCCGGCAGCGAAGGCTACGGCGAACTCCAGGCGATCGACGTGAACACCGGCAAGAAGGTGTGGAGCCACTGGAGCAAGCTGCCGTGGAACGGCGGCGTCGCGACGACCGCGAGCGGCCTCGCGTTCAGCGGCTCGCTCGACGGCCACCTGTACGCGTTCGACGTGTCGACCGGCAAGGTGCTGTGGGAGAGCCCGAAGCTCGCGAGCGGGATCATCGCGCAGCCGTCCGTCTTCGAAGTCGACGGCAAGGAGTACGTAGCAGTTCTCGCCGGCTACGGCGGCGCCAATCCGATCTGGGGCGGCCCGATGGCCAAGGCGGCGGACGACGTGCCGCGCGGCGGCACGCTGTACGTGTTCGCCCTCGACCGCGGCTGATCGACGTCCGTTCAACCGCATCGCACCCGCGCCGCCGGCGCGGGTGCCGCCTCCCTTCTCCTTTTCAACCGAGCGTACGATCATGAACCTCCGACTTTCCCGCCTCGCCGTGGCCAGTGCGCTCGCGGCAGGCACGGCGCTGCCCCCGGTGCCGTCCACGGCCGCGACGGCGGTACGCGTCTGCTCGCTGCCCGGCACGCCGACGGCCGCGCTCGACAAGGCCGTCGCCCGCGAGGTGTTCCGCACGGCCGGCATCGTCGCCAGCTTCGCCGCACACGACGCGGGCGGCAGCGACGACGACGGCGTATCCGCGCACGAACTCGCCGGCATCCTCGAACGCGATTGCGACGTGCTCGCCGGCTTCCCGCGCTCGGCCATCGCCGACGCATCCGACACGAAGCTGCTGTTCTCGCAGGGCTACCTGCGCTCGGGCTACGTGAGCGTCACGCGCCGCGACGCCGTCACGCCGCCGACCGGCCGGGAAATCGTCGCGGCCACCTACGCGAGCCCCGCGCAACTGATCGCGGTTCAGCAGAAGAACGCGCGCTTCGATCTCGAGAACACGTCCGAGCAAACGGTCGACGCGGTCGCCCGCGGCCGCGCGCATCGCGCGATCGTCTGGTATCCGGCGGTCGTCGCGTACCAGGCCGCGCATCCGAAACAGGCGTTCCGCATCGGCGCGACCGCGTCGCCGTATGCGGAGTGGCAGCTCACGTTCGCGTTCGCGCCGCGCTCGGCCGCGTTGCAGCAGCGGATCGACGCGGCACTCACGCGGATGAAGGACAACGGCCGGCTGGCCGCGCTGACCCGCAAGTGGGCGCTGCCCGGCAGCGCGCTCGAAGCGCACGAGTCGAGCACGCCGTCGCGTTTCCTCGACGGCGCGACGGCGAGCGCAGGCCGCGCGCCCGGTAGCCTGCTGCGCGCGCGCAACGTGCCCACAGGCGGCTTCATCCGCGTCGCCGCGAGCACCGGCGACGCAGCGCCGACGTTCGACGCGGCCCAGGTCGCACACGGCAAGGAAATCTACGGCAATGCGTGCGCGAAGTGCCACGGCGCCGACCTCGAAGGCAACACCGCGCCCGCGCTGAGCGGCCCGTCGTTCGCGCCGCTGTCGCATTCGCACCTGACGATCGGCGGCGTGTTCGGCTACATGGCGACCAACATGCCGGCGGACCAGCCCGGCAAGCTGAAGGACGAAGACTACGCGGACCTGATGGCCTTCCTGCTCGCGTCGAACGGCTATGCCGCCGGCAAGAGCAAGTTGACGGCCGATAGCGCCCACGCATCGACCGCGCCGCTCATCGCCGGTCCCGCCGCGCACAAGGACGCGAGCCAGTAACACCGGGGCAAGCGGCTCCGCCACGCGATGCGGGCCGCGCCCTTCCCCACGATTTCATCTTCACCAGGAAACGACCGTGACGTACCCGACCTCCCGCAGAACCTTCATCATCCATACCATCGGCCTGTGCGCGACGCTCGCCGCCGCACGCACGGCACTCGCGGCGCCGCCGCTCGTCGACGAGAACGACGCCGCCGCGAAGACGCTCGGCTATCGCGCGCGTGCGTCCAGCGTCGACGCCGCGCAGTTCCCGAAATACCAGGCCGGCCAGCGCTGCGTGAACTGCCGCTTCTACAAGGGCGAAGCGGCGGATGCCGCCGGCACGTGTCCGATGTTCGGCGGCAAGCTGGTCGCGGCGGACGGCTGGTGCAACGTGTATGCGAAGCGCGCGTGACGCGTCGCGCGACGGGATGCCGGCGCGGCACGCACCGGCGCCCGCGGCCGGCATCGACGACGGCGCGCCGCCCCACGCCGGCGCACATCTGCACGCGCTGATCGCGACCGGCCTGTCGCGCGGCTTCGTCACGCGCGGCGACATCATCGACGCGCTGCCCGACGACGATGCGGGCGACGGCGGCATCGATGCGGCCGCCGCGGTGCTCGCCGAACTCGGCATCGCGGTGTGCGACAGCGCCGATACCGCGAGCGGCTGGACGCTCGACCGCTACTTCCGGCCCGCGCCGCCCGCGCGTGCATGGGCCGACGGCGCCGGCACGCTCGCCGCGGCCGACCTGCTCGCGCCGCGCACGACCGACCCGGTCCGGCTGTACCTGCGCGAGATGGGCACGACACCGCTCCTCACGCGCGACGAGGAATTCGCGTACGCGCAGCGCATCGAGCGCGGCCGCGCGGCGTCGGTCGCGGTGCTGTGCGGCGATCCCGATGCACTCGACGCGCTGGTGTCGATCCGCACCGAGATCGCCGAATGCCGGACCGCCGCATCGACCTACGTGATCTTTCTCGCCGACGGCCCGCGCGACGACCGCCCGGCGGACAGGGTCGATGCGGACGCTACGGCCGCTTCCACCGGCGAACCCGCACGCGACGACGAGACGCCGCCGGAGGATTCGGCCTGGCGCGACGCCGTCGTGGCACGGCTCGCCCGCATCGACGCGCTCGCCGGCGGCATGCGCGCGGCGCTGCTGTCGGGCGGCAGCGCTTCCGCCGCGTATCGCGCGCAAGTCCGCGACGTCGCGGCGCTGCTCGGCACGGTGAGCCTGTCCGCCCGCGCACTCGAACGGATGAGCGAACCGTTGCGCAAGCGCGCATGCCGGCAGCGCGCGCTGCGGGGCCGGCTGGCGCGGATGCTGGCCGACGTGGGCGTCCCGCCGTCGTTTGCGCGGTCGACCGACGACGACCACGCGGGCTGGCTCGCG
Source organism: Burkholderia sp. Bp8991 (assembly GCF_003853795.1). Taxonomy (NCBI): domain Bacteria; kingdom Pseudomonadati; phylum Pseudomonadota; class Betaproteobacteria; order Burkholderiales; family Burkholderiaceae; genus Burkholderia; species Burkholderia sp. Bp8991. Next base: position 56,372 of record NZ_QTQJ01000043.1, read on the forward strand.
TCGTGCATCGCCGCCCATCCGGCCTGCGGGCCGACGCTGACGCGGCGCGCGGCCGAGTTCGTCGACGCACGCGCCGCGATCGTGCGCGATGCCCCGGCGTCGGCGCTGCCGCCCGGCGCGACCGCGTCGCTCGATGCGCGGCTCGCCGCGATCGAGCGCGCGATGCAGCCGGCGAGGACCGGACTGTTCGACGCGAACCTCCGGCTCGTCGTGTCGATCGCGAAGCGCTATCCCGATCGCGGCCTGGCGTTCGCCGACCTGATCCAGGAAGGCAACATCGGCCTGTTGAAGGCGATCGAGCGCTACGACTACCGGCGCGGTTTCCGTTTCTCGACCTACGCGACCTGGTGGATCCGGCAGGCGATCACGCATGCGCTCGCCGACCTCGGCCGCACGATCCGCGTGCCGACGCATACGGTCGACGCGCTGAACAAGCTGACGCGGCTCGCGCGCGAGCATCGGCAACGCACGGGCACGGCCGCGACGCCGGCCGAACTGGCCGTCCACATGGGCGAGCCGGTCGACAAGGTGCGCGACCTGATGGCGATCGTGAAGGAGCCGGTGTCGGCGGATTTGCCGGTGTCGCCGGAAGGCGACATGACGTTCGCCGACGTCGCGCCGGACCTGTCGTCGCCGTCGCCCGAAGACGCGGCCGGCGCCGCCCAGTTGCGCCATACGATCGCCGCCGCGATCGACCGGCTGCCGCCGCGCGAGGCGACGGTCCTGCGGTTGCGCTACGGACTGCACGCGGACGAAGGCTGCTCGCTGCGCGACATCGGCCGCCAGTTGAACCTGTCCGCCGAACGCGTGCGGCAGATCGAGGCGTCGGCGCTCGCGCGGCTTCGCGCATCCGACGCGCTCGGCACGCTCCGGTCGTTCATCGCGTAGCGCGGCGTCCGGCCAGCGGCGTGCACGCCGCGTATCGTGTGCCGTGTTGACGCCTGCAACACCCGCTGCTGCATTTCGACGCAACGCGCAGGCCGGCAAGCGCACCGAGTGCCTGGTCTTTTTATGCTTTGCACTGCATATCGATCTACGTGAACCGCACTGCAACGCGCACGCACGCCGCTCCGGCCGAATACCCGTTCGATTGGCATGCAAGTTGCGTTTCAACAGTCAGGCCGCACACCAACGATTTCCACGGAGAACACCTTGACTGCCCTCGTATCGATCCTGCAGGAACACCGAATCTTCGAACCGTCGGCCGACGCGCGCGAGCGCGCCAACATCTCCGGCATGCCGGCCTACCGCGCGCTGGTCGCCGAAGCCGAGCAGGATTACGAAGGCTTCTGGGCGCG
>NZ_QTQJ01000044.1:0-53015 GCF_003853795.1 Burkholderia sp. Bp8991
CCCAGCGGAAATGAATGACGGGCGAGAACGACGGCTCGGGCTTGACGTAGTTATTGGGAAGCAGCTTCGGATTGAGAAACCCATCCGGCGTCACGCTTTCCGTGTACTTCGCGGGCGTCAATTGCCCCGCATCGATGCCGTGATACATCATCTGATCGTCCAGACGTCCGAGCCTGCGATTCAGGCCTTTGCACAGCCCGTCCTCCGACGCCTCGAACCATTCGCCTTCGGAATTCACCCCATGCACGAAGATCACGATACCGGGCAAGGGCAATTGCTTGATGCAGATGAGCGGCGTGTTCTTCGCGAACATCGTCACGCCTTCGCCCCGGCCGACGACAATCGGCGGCGGTGCCGGCCGCGACACAGCTACGTCGTCAGCATCGACTTTCGCCGCAGGTTGGTCGCGATGAGCAGTCGCCATCAGCGGTGGTTCAAGAAATGAATCAGTCATGCGGATTCCTTCGCGATCCTATGTATTGTTTTTGATGAACTGCACCGCCAGTCTCTCGAACTGGTCAGCATCGACAGCCGGAAGTTGGCCGGCCGCATCGCTCGACAAGTTCGACAGCGGTCCGGACGGCCTTTTGACCTCGCCCTCGAATCCCGCCGCCGCATTGCCGTCGGTGGATCGGACCAGCTTCGGTACTCGACCAAGCGTGTCCTGACCAAACTTCGGCATGTCCGCACTCATGCTCGCAGGCCCGTCCCACACATGCCCTGCCGACTTCACCGTGAATGTCCCCGGACATCCCAGTTCGATATCCCCGCCGCGCAGCTTGAGATACGCGCCACCGGACGTGACGAACACGACTTCATCGCTCGCCGTGCCGACGAGGTTTCCGCCACTGGCCGTCAACTGAAGGTTCTTCGCCGAATCGACTTGCGTATCGTCGTGCTGCGATTGAATCGTGACCTTCCCTCGATTCGCGATCGCCGACACGCCGTCGCCGTGCGCGAACATCGCGACGCCACGACCGGCATGCAGCTTGATGCGCTCGCCGCTGCTGACCTGAACGTGTTGCTGCGCGATCTGATCGATGTTCTCGCCCGCATACATGACGTGCGTTCTGGGCGTGACGTTGAGCGATCCCGACTGCGCGCCGAACGCGATCAACGCGGGCGCATCGCCTGTCGTACCGGGCCGCGCACCGTCAGGCGTCCAGTTGCGGAACGCATCGGCGACGTTGTCCTGACCGGCGGTATCGGCCGACTGTCCGCCATGCTCGCCGGCATAGTCGCCGAGCGATTTGAACAGCGCCGTGCATTCGTCGAGCAGTCGAATCAGTTCGTCTCGATCGAGCTGACCGCCGGTGGCCCGTGCGCGCGCATAGGTCGACAACAGGATGCCCTGTGCCGCGCGCAGAGCCGCGGCGGCGTCGGTGCGCAGCTCGGCACCTTCGCCGCGATCCTTCCCGTGTCCGTGTTCGCGCGGCTGCGTCAGATAGCCGAGATTCAGTTGGGTATGCGCATGTTCGCTCGCCAGCTGCGCCGAGATTTGCGACGGCGTATCGTCGAGACGAAGCTGGTTGTAGCGCCGGCCGTTGATTTCCTTGGTCTTGATGCCCGACAGGAAGCGGTTGCCGGGGAGCGCGCCCGTATGGGTGAACGTGACGGGCGGGTTCGCGCCGTTGCTCAGCACGCCGATGATGACGAGCCGGTCCGGGTCGCCGGACAGACATCCCAGCAGCACTTCCATGCCGACGCGCGGCAGGAAGAGCGCGCCGAAGTTGCCTCCGGCGAGGCTTGTTCCGACGCGAATCGGCGCACTGTCGCCGGCCCGGCCGTTCGTTCCGGCGCCTTGCGCGTGCGCATGATCGGCCGGATCGTGCCCGTGGATCAGCACGCGCACGCGGCCGGCCCCGTCGCAAAACACTTCCTCGCCCTGGGCGCCGACGATCGTGCCGGTCAGCAGGTGCACCGGCGGTACATCGACCTTCGGATCATAGGCGGGCTTCAGCGGCACGCCGCGTCGCACGCACGTGAAACGGTTTTCATAGCGCGTGTCGGTTTGCTCCGGCAGATCGACAGGTGCCGGCGCAGCCGTTTGCGCGAGGTTCCGGCTCGCCGCGAACAATGTGTGCGCGCGGCCCGCGAGCGGCTTCGGCAGGTTGTTCCAGATATCGTGCCGAACCGACGTGACGACGAACTGGCGACGATCGGCCGGCCGCATGTCCAGCTCCGGGTCGCCCGTCAGTGTGAACCAGTGGCCGACGGGCAGGTCGCGTACGCTGCTGATTCCGTCGTAACGCTCGGCTTCGAACTGATGCGCCAGTATCCGGTCGCGCGTGATGCGATCGTGATCGCGCCATGAGTCGCCGACGTGCGGGATGTCGATCGCGACGTCGGTCAGCAGGCGCGCAAGGTCGTTCCCGGCTTCGCCCTGGTCAAGGTCCGTGACAGCGGTGGAGTCATCTGCACGGGCTGGCTTGTAGTCCCAGGACGCGCGGCGGACCTGGCCGGGAGACACGCTCTGGCAGTGCGCAAAAAGCGTCACCGTGTCGCGTTGTTCGGTTCCGGCGTCGCGCGGGTGAAGCCGCAGCGTACCGGCCGGCGCTTCCTTCAGGCGATGCGGGTCGTCGCAGAACACGAGCGTATGAATCGGCCACGCGTCGTTCATGCCGCGCGCGCCTCCGGCCGGCTCGGCCTTCGCGAAGACCGTGATGCCTTCCCGACGCAGCAGACGCCGGATGAAACGAGCGTCCGACTCGTTGACCTGCCGCGTGAGTTCGCGCACCGGATAGCGATCGGGCTGCAAGCCGGACAGGTCGAAATCGAATGCGCGCGCGAGTGCGTGGCTGCGCAGTTTCCACTCGTTCATCAGCGTCGCGAGAATCTCCGTCACGCGGCGCGAACGGAATATGCGAGCGTTGGTGCGGCGGTCCATCAACGACAGCGCGTCACACACGTGCAATTGATAGACGGTCAGTTCGCCGTCGGATTGACCGGTTCGCACTTCGCGCACGATCGCATTGATCGCACGCGTACTGCCGCGGTCGGTCGTCAGCCGGACCGATACGGGCAGGCCGAGAAACAGCGTCGGCGACAGATGATCGTGGCTCGACACGCAGGTCAGCTCGCCGTCGATGCCGGACATCAGGCCTTCGCGGATATCGGCGTGATGGAGCGCAAGCAAGTGGCCGACCGCGCGCTGCGCCCGGCCGAAATGGAGATCGACGGGTCGCGAGTTCCCGTCGGTCAGACTGGACGCAAATTCCCGAAATGTTCTTGCTATCGACATCGCCATAATCTCATTGCTTTTTTATTGATTAGGATTTGTTTGAAATGTGGTCCTGTTTGAATTGAGGAAATCGGCTCGAAAATTCGCGTCGAGAATATCAAGCTTGTCGGTCTCGATAAATGTATTTTTGTTTTTGCCTGGCTGGATGATTGGTTTGAAACGGTATTTTTCTTTTTCGGCGATTCGGATGATTTTGAAGGTTCTCGTATTAATCGGTAAAAAGGGCGGGCGCAAGGTGGTTCTGTCAGATTGTGTGGTTGTCGTGCAGGTTTTTTTATTTAAATAAAATCGATTTACGGATTTCGAAGATAGGATCCGTCTGATATCGAAGAAAATGGCGGCGTATTGCGCTGACGAAAAACGTGTGGACGGATTGCTTCGTGCCTGCTCGGATCGCATCTGCCGGTTGCCGGTCTCGTCATTCGCCGCCACCTGATCAGCGCGCGGCCGGGCGGCGCGCCGAACCGCGTTCATCGGCCGCGCAAGCGGCGTCGCCTGCGGGCACCGCTGATGTCTATGAGGGATTCCCCCGTAACCGGGGAAGGAGCGCTGCTTCAACGCTGCCGCCGTTCGCACAGCGCTTCTCCATCGACCTTTCCCGCCTGCCGCGCCCGATTATTTGCGTTTCGCGAATGGCGCGTTCGCCGGTTGTTCCATACCCGATCCGCGTGCGCGCACCTATCGTTCGGGCGTCGGCTGATTGAATTCGACGCCTGCAACCGGAACGAAGCCGGACAGGCGGCCGCCACTTCCTCGCGACTCACGTCGCGTCGCACACCCAAGACAACGGACCTGGCCGATGCGCGGACGCCCCGGCGCGCGCAAGCGGACCAATCCACGGAGACAGACATGAAAGCAAACGAGTGGGATACCTCCTATGAGTGGAAGGCGGTGACGCTGCTGGCGCTCGGCTTCGGCCTGGTCGGCCTCGACCGCTGGCTCATCGCGCCGCTGTTCCCTTCGATCATGAAGGACCTGCACCTGAGCGCGCAGGACGTCGGCAACTGCATCGGCGTGCTCGGCCTGTCGTGGGGCATCTTCGCGGCGCTGATGGGCGGCATCTCCGACAAGGTCGGCCGCCGCAAGGTCCTGATACCCGCCATCATCGCGTTCTCGCTGCTGTCCGGCTTCTCGGGCCTCGCGGGCGGCTTGCTCGGCCTGATCGCGATCCGCGGGCTGATGGGCGTCGCCGAAGGCTCGTTCTGCCCGACCAGCTTCGCGGCCACCGCCGACGCGTCGCACCCGCGGCGGCGCGGCCTGAACCTCGGGCTGCAGCAAAGCGGCTTCGCGCTGTTCGGGCTGGCGCTGTCGCCGATCATCGCGACCCAACTGCTCAACGTCGTGTCGTGGCGCTGGGTGTTCGCGCTCGTGGCCATCCCCGGGCTGATCCTCGGCGCGATCATGTTCTTCGTGATCCGCGAACCGAAGCGCGCGAAGGAGGTCGTGTCGGAGCACGCGCCGGCATCGCTCGGCCATGTGCTCAAGAGCCGCAACATCCTCGTCGCGATGGCCGCGCTGTGTTGCGCGATGACCGGCGTGTTCGTGCTCGGCGCGCTGCTGCCGCTGTACCTGACGGATTACCTTGCGCTCGGCACGCAGAAGATGGGCCTCGTGGTGTCGGCGATCGGCTTCGGCGGCTTTCTCGGGCAGTTCGGGCTGCCGGGGCTGTCCGACGTGGTGGGCCGCCGCCTCGCGAGCATCGCGGGCTTCGCCGGCACGGCGGTGATGCTCTACATCTTCCGCGGCCTCGGCCCGCAACCGGTCGTGCTGTTCGTTGTCCTGTTCGTCGCGTCGTTCTTCACGCTCGGGCTGGTGTCGCTGCTGTCGGGCCCCGTCGCGACCGAAGCCGCGCCCGTCGGCCTCGTGTCGACGTCGATCGGCGTGGTGGTCGGTTGCGGCGAGATCTTCGGCGGCGGCATCGCGCCGGCGATGGGCGGCTACGTCGCCGCGCACTTCGGGATCCAGAACATTCTGTGGCTGCCGATGGGGGCGGTGCTGCTCGGCATCGTGGTCAGCATGCTGCTGCGGGAGACGGCCCCGGCCGTGTTGCAGCGCCGCGTGGGCGTGCAGCCGGAGCTGTCGGCGGGCAAGCAGCCGTAACGTGCGGCGCGGTCATGCGCGCAGCCGGCGGGATTGACACCCGTCAGGTGACAGTGTGACGCGTTCGGCGTGACCCACCCGGCCGGCAGGTGCGGTTAGACTGCCGGTTTGGCTTTCGGGAAAGGTGCGGCATGGACCGGTTTCTGAGCATCGAGGCGTTCGTCAGGGTCGCGGAGGCGAGCAGCTTCGCGGAAGCGGCGCGGCAGCTTGGGGTCACCAGTTCGGTCGTGACGAACCGCATCCAGCAGCTGGAAAAGTTCGTCAACGCGCCGCTGTTCCATCGCAGCACGCGCCACGTGCGGCTGTCCGAAGTGGGCGAGACCTTCTACCGCGAATGCGCGGAAGTCGTGGGGCGCGTCAACGAGCTGACCGACCAGATGCGCGAGCTGCGCGCGACGCCGACCGGGCGGCTGCGCATCCAGATGCTGCCCGGCTTCGCGCTCGATCACTTCGGCGTGCCGCTCGCCGAATTCAATCGCCGCTATCCGGGCATCCAGCTCGACATCATCGTCAATGACCGTGTCGTGGACCCTGTCGAAGAAGGGTTCGACATCGCGTTCCAGATCTTTCCGCCGATATCCGAGTCGCTGATCGAGCGGCGCCTGTTCGTGGTCCGACGCCTGTTCTGCGCGTCGCCGGCCTACCTCGATGCGCATGGTGCGCCACAACATCCGCGCGAATTGCTGCAGCACACCACGGCGCTGTATTCGGGTTATCCGTCACGTAACCGCTGGACGCTGACACGCGGCGACGAGGTCGTCGAAATGGAGCTGCCGGGCATGATCCGCTCGAACTCCGTGCACCTGCTGCGCGAGTACGCGCTGACGGGCGGCGGCGTCGTGTGCCTGCCCACGCTGGTCGCGAGCGACGCGCTTGTCGCGGGCCGGCTGGTGCCCATCCTCACCGACTTCCAGATCGCGCCGCTGAGCTTCGCCGCCGTTTATCCCGCAACGCAGCGACAGGCGTTGAAGGTGAAGGCGCTGGTCGAATTCCTCGTCGAATACATCGGCGACGAGTCGCCGTGGGATCGCCCGCTGCTGGAGCGCGGCTGGGTTCGTTGAGCGAAGCGATTATTCGCGAAACGCAAATGCCGTAGTCGCGCTCCGTTGCCTTGTTGACGGGCGTCGTCGCCCCTAAAGTTGAATCCAACAAGCGGTTCAACTCAGGAGACAGCAATGACCGACACGGCATTCCACACCGTCTTTGGCTCGCTCGACGGCTACCCGAAGGGCGAGATCGAAATCACCAGCGGCAGCGCAAAACACTACGCGTTCTCGAACGTCTTCGAGATCGCATCGAAGTCGGCGCCCTACGAAAAGGTCGTCGCCGGCAAGAACCTCGAATACGTGATCGAAGTGCTGCGCACCGAAGGCCAGTCGCCGTGGTTCGCGTGCGCGCACGACGAGTTCGCGATCCAGATGGACGGCGAAGTCCGCATCGACTTCATCAAGCTCGACAACCCGCCCGCCACCGGCCGCGGCACCGTGAACGCCGGCACGCAGCCGGCGGGCCGCGAGATGGGCTACGTCGTGCTGCGCAAGGGCCACCAGGCACTGCTGCCGGCCGGCTGCGCGTATCGCTTCACCGCCAGCAAGCCGGGCGTCGCGCTCGTGCAGACCGTGCTCGGCGAGCTGTCCGTCGAGAAGTGGGCCGACATCTGCCTGCACTGATCGATTCGATCGCGAAGATTCAACTATTCCAGGAGACACGTTATGGCCACCCTCGAGACCCTCGATCTTTCCGCAGGCTTCGGCGCCGATCTGGTGCAGGCCACGCAAGCCGATGCCGTCACCGGTTACCGCCGCTTCCACCTCGGTGAATTCGCGTTCCAGCGCGACGAGTATTTCGTGAAAATCAGCTGGCCGGCGAAAGGCCAGACCCGCACGCACGCGATCCCCGCGGACGCATTCCTGCGCGCGATGATGCGCGACGTCGCGTGGGGCTTCTTCTACGGCTGGGTGAATTTCGATCACGTGTTCGGCACGCGCAATCACTACGGCAAGGTCGACGTCTATGCGGGCACGTTCAACGGAATCCTGAAGGAAGCCGGCGTCGACTACACCGAGACGTTCGAAACGCCGACGATCATGGCGACCTTCAAGGCGATGCTGCACGACTGGACCAACGAAGGCTTCGATCCATTCGCGGCGCCGGAGGAAACCGGCACGGCGTTCGGGCGCAAGCACGGCGAGAACGGCTCCGCGATCGAACGCACGCGCATCGCGACGCGCCGCATGCCGGGCCTCGAAGGCGACTCGCCGCTGCGCGACGATCTGCCGGTCAACCGCGCGTTTCTCGACGTCGCTCAGGACGAGCCGGAAGTGCACGTGAAACCGGGCTTCGAAGGCGAGCTGCACGCGTTCAACCTGTTCAAGTATCTGTCGCGTTCGGACGTGACGTGGAATCCGTCGGTGACCTCCGTGTGCGGGCGCAGCCTGTTCTGCCCGACCACCGAGGAATTCATCCTGCCGGTATTCCACGGCAACGACCGCGTCGAATGGTTCCTGCAACTGTCCGACGAAATCGTGTGGGACATCGGCGACAAGAACACCGGCGCACCGCGCGCGCGCGTCACGATGCGGGCCGGCGACATCTGCGCGATGCCCGCCGACATCCGGCACCAGGGCTACTCGACGAAGCGTTCGATGCTGCTGGTCTGGGAAAACGCGACGCCGAACCTTCCGCAGCGATACGAGAGCGGCGAGCTGGCGCCGTATCCGATCGAGTTCTGAGCCGCGCCGGCTCGCACAAGCACACCATCGAGGACGATTCATGCAAACCCAACTCTTCATCGACGGCCGTTTCGTCGACGCCGTCGAGCGCGGCACGATCGACGTGCTCAATCCGCACGACGGCTCGCTGATCGCGAAGATCGCCGCCGCCACCGCGGCGGACGTAGACCTCGCGGTCGAAGCCGCGACCCGCGCATTCCCGAAGTGGTCGGCGATGCCGGCGGCCGAGCGCGGCCGGCTGCTGCTGCGCCTCGCCGACGCGATCGAAGCCAACGCGGAGGAACTCGCGCAGCTCGAATCGCTGGACACCGGCCACCCGATCCGCGATTCGCGCGCGCTCGACGTGCCGCGCACGGCCGGCTGCTTCCGCTACTTCGGCGGCATGGCCGACAAGCTGCAGGGCTCGGTGATTCCGGTCGAAACCGGTTTCCTGAACTACGTGCAGCGCGCGCCGATCGGCGTCGTCGGCCAGATCGTGCCGTGGAATTTCCCGCTGATGTTCACGAGCTGGAAGATGGGCCCGGCGCTGGCGGCAGGCAACACCGTCGTGCTCAAGCCGTCGGAGATCACACCGCTGTCGACGCTGCGCATCGTCGAACTGATGGCCGAAGTCGGGTTTCCCGAAGGCGTCGTCAATATCGTTCCCGGCTACGGTCATACGGCCGGCCAGCGTCTCGCCGAACACCCCGGTGTCGGGAAGATCGCGTTCACCGGTTCGACGGCGACGGGCCGCCGGATCGTCGAGGCCTCGCAGGGCAACCTGAAGCGCGTGCAGCTGGAACTCGGCGGCAAGGGCGCGAACATCGTGTTCGACGACGCGAACCTCGACGCCGCCATCAACGGCGCCGCGTGGGCGATCTTCCACAACCAGGGGCAGGCGTGCATCGCCGGTTCGCGGCTCGTGCTGCATGAGCGCATCGCCGACGAATTCCTCGAGCGCTTCGTGTCGCTGGCGTCGTCGATCCGCGTCGGCAACCCGCTGGACCCCGACACCGAGATGGGCCCGCTGACGTCGAAGCAGCACCTCGACCGCGTGCTGTCGTTCGTCGACGTCGCGCGCGAGCAAGGCGGCCGCGTGCTCGCGGGCGGCAGCGTGCCGCAGGACGCGGCACTTGCGAACGGCTACTACGTGCGCCCGACCGTCATCGAGGCGAAGAGCGCCGCCGACCGCGTCGCGCAGGAGGAAGTGTTCGGCCCGTTCGTCACCGTGCTGCGCTTCGGCAGCGACGAGGAAGCGCTGGCGATCGCCAACGCGACCGAATACGGGCTCGGCAGCGGCCTCTGGACCAACGATCTCTCCCGCGCGCACAGGATGGCGTCGCGGATCGACGCGGGCATGTGCTGGATCAACTGCTACAAGCGCGTCAATCCGGGCAGCCCGTTCGGCGGCATCGGCAAGTCGGGCTACGGCCGCGAGATGGGTTTCGAGGCGATGCACGACTACACGGAAGCGCGCTCGGTGTGGGTCAACGTCGACGGCAAGGTGCCGCCGCACTTCAAGCGCTGAGGCCGAGATGGAGCGCTTCGTCTATCAGGGAACGCCGTCCCGCGTCGTGTTCGAATGGGGCGCGCTCGAACGGCTGCCGGACGAGTTGTCCGCGCTCGGCGCGCAGCGCGCGCTGATTCTGTCGACGCCCGAGCAGCAGCCGCTCGCCGAACGCGTCCGGGACGTGCTCGGCGAGCGTGCGGCCGGCGTGTGCGCGCAGGCCGTGATGCACGTGCCGGTCGAGGTGGCGCGGGCCGCGCGCGAGATGGCCGCCGAGCTGGGCGCGGACTGCTGCATCGCGATCGGCGGCGGCTCGACGATCGGGCTCGGCAAGGCGATTGCGCTCGAGTCGTCGCTGCCGATCCTCGCCGTGCCGACGACTTACGCGGGCTCGGAGATGACGCCGATTTTCGGGCTCACGGAAGGCCGGCTCAAGCGCACCGGACGCGACGCGCGCGTGCTGCCGCGTACGGTGCTGTATGACCCGTCCCTGACGCTGTCGCTGCCGCGGGGGATTTCCGCGGCGTCGGGCGTCAATGCGATGGCGCATGCGGTCGAGGCGCTCTATGCGGAAGATGCGAACCCGGTGATCAGCCTGATGGCCGAGGAGTCGATTCGTGCGCTCGGCGAAGCGCTGCCCGCGATCGTGCGCGCGCCCGACGACCGCGAGATGCGCAGCCGCGCGTTGTATGGCGCATGGCTCGCCGGCACGTGCCTGGGTGCGGTCGGTATGGCGCTGCATCACAAGCTCTGTCATACGCTCGGCGGCACCTTCAACCTGCCGCACGCACAGACGCACGCCGCGATGCTGCCGCATACCGCGCACTACAACCATGCGGCGGCGCCCGACGCGCTGCGCCGCGTCGCGCGGGCGCTGGGCGGCACCGACGCGGCCGACGCCGGCCCGCTGCTGTTCCGGTTGAACCGGCAACTGGGCTTGTCGGCGGCGCTGGCCGACATCGGAATGCCGGAAGCGGGCCTCGACGAAGCCGCCGACCTCGCGTGCCGGAACCCGTACGCGAATCCGCGGCCGATCGAGCGCGCGCCGATCCGCGAGTTGCTTCAGCATGCGTGGGAAGGGCGCGAGCCGCAGTGAGCGGCCGGCTGCATACAAAGGAGACGAACGTGACGAATGATCATCATGATGACGGCGACACGCGGTTGACCGAGCAGGTCGTCGCCAGCTTCGACGGTACGCCGAACCCGCGCTTGCGCGTGCTGATGCAGAGCCTCGTGCGGCACCTGCATGCGTTCGTCCGCGAAACGGAGCTGACCGAGGCCGAGTGGATGGCCGCGATTCGCTTCCTGACCGAAACCGGGCAGATGTGCGACGACGTGGTGCGCCAGGAATTCATCCTGCTGTCGGACACGCTCGGCGTGTCGATGCTGGTCGATGCGATCAACCATCGCTTCGCCACCGGTGCGACGGAAACGACCGTGTTCGGCCCGTTCTACATCGAGGGCATGCCCGAGCGCGCGTATGGCGAGAACATGGCGTTCACGCCCGGCACGCCGGTCGTCGTGCATGGCCGCGTGCTCACTACTGACGGCGCACCGGTTCAGGGCGCCGTGCTCGACGTCTGGCAGACCGCCGAGAACGGCATGTATTCCGGGCAGGATACGGCGCAGCCGCACGGCAACCTGCGCGGCCGCTACCGGACCGATGCCGAAGGTCGTTACGCGATCACGACGATCCTGCCGGTCAGCTATCCGATTCCGACCGACGGCCCGGTCGGGAAGATGCTCGACGCCACCGGGCGCCATCCGTGGCGGCCGGCGCACCTGCATTTCATGATCGATGCACCGGGCTACCGAAAGCTCGTCACGCATCTGTTCGACGAGAACGACGCGTATCTGCAGTCGGATGCCGTCTTCGGCGTGAAGCCGTCGCTGATGGTCGCCTATCGGCCGCGTGCGGCGGGTGACGAGCTCGCGCGCCGGGTCGGCTTGAGCGGCCCGTATCGCGAGGCGACGTACGACTTCGTGCTCGACCGGAGCTGACCGACATGGCGCGATTCTTTGCGGTGTTTGCGACGGACCAGCCCGGGATGCGCGAGGTGCGCGACCGCGTGCGGGCGACGCATCGGACCTACCTGCGTTCCGCCGCGCAGCACGGCGTGTATGTGCGGCTCGGCGGGCCGACGCTCGATCCGCAGGGCGATGCGATGAACGGCACGCTGCTCGTCGTCGAGGCGGACGACATCGATGCGGTGATGCAGTTCGTCGGCAACGATCCGTATGTGAAGGAAGGGCTGTTCTCGCGGGTCGAGGTGCGACCGTGGGACTGGAGCCTCGGCAATCCCGAGCGGAGAGCGTGAGTCATGGGTGCCACGCAACTCTGTCGCTTCGCCGATGTGCCGGATGGTGGCGCGCGGGTCGTCGATGAGACGCGCATCGGACGTCCCGTCATCGTCGTGCGGCGCGGGGAGCAGGTGTGGGCTTACGTGAATCGTTGCCCGCATTTCTCGGTTCCGCTCGATTTCGTGCCGGGCAGCGTTTCCTGTTATCGATCCCAGGTGCTGATGTGCGCGCATCACAGTGCGCTGTTCCGGTTCGACGACGGTGTGTGTATCGACGGGCCGTGTTCGGGTGCCGGGCTGGAGGCCGTGGCCGTCGAGGTGGATGCGGCGGCGTGGGTGATTTGCCGGAGCGCCTGAATCGGCGGACGGGTCGATTGCACCAGGCTGGATGAAATCGGAAATGCACGGGATTTCATTCGTTCCAGTCAATAAGTAAAGCTAAGTAAATTTCATTATACCGGGCCGGATGCAAGCCTGATCCGGCGGGAAGGTGTTGTTTCACGAAGCATGGGCGGATCGTTCGCGACTGGCGGGCGACAGGCTCGAATTTCAAAAAAAGACGGAGACGCAATGAAGCTCAGGTTTGGAGTATTCGCGATGCTGGCCATCGCGCAGGGTGCGTATGCACAGAGCAGCGTGACCATGTTCGGTCTGATCGACAGCGGCATCTCGTACGTCAGCAACGAGGGCGGCGGGAAGAACGTCAAGTTCGACGACGGCATCTTCACGCCGAACCTGTTCGGCTTTCGCGGCACGGAAGATCTCGGCGGCGGATATCACGCGACGTTCGCGCTCGTGAACCAGTTCTCGATGGCGAACGGCAGCATCATCGGGACCGGGATCTTCGGACGTAATGCATACGTGGGCATCGAGAGCGACCGGTTCGGCAGCGTCAGGCTCGGGAATCAGTACGACTTCATGGTCGATTCGCTGTTTGCGAAGGGGAATGCGATCTCGATGGACATCTCGGGGCTGTACGGATTCAGGAATGGCCCGTTCCAGCGTCTCGCGCTGCCTGGTAACCCGACCGGCGCGTTCGACTGGGATCGCACGGCAGGCAGCAAGCCGGTCGCGAACTCGGTCAAATACAGTTCGCCGACGATTGCAGGGTTGTCGGGCGGCGTGATGTACGCGTTCGGCGGCGTGGCCGGTTCCATCGGCGCGGACAATGCCGTGAGCGCGGGCTTGAACTACGAAGTCGGCGCGCTCGGCATCGGTGCCGCATATACGAACGAGAAGTACGGCCCGGCGCCCGGCACGCCGTCGACCAGCGTGCGCAACTGGGGTGTCGGGATGCACTACGACTTCGGTGCGGTGAGCGCGAAGGCACTCCTGACCACCGTGCACAATTCGTTCAACGATGCCGGCGTGTGGATGGCCGAGGCCGGCGGCGTGTGGCGCGTCAGGCCGGACGTGTTTCTCGGCGCGAAGTACATGTACATGAAGGGCAACGAAGCCGTGAACGACAACCATGCGCATCAGGTCAGCGTCGCGCTTCAATACCTGTTCACGAAGCGGACGATGGTCTACGTGTCCGCCGATTATCAACGCGCGAACAGCGGCGCGAACGCGCAGATCAACGGCGTGCTCGATCCGAACGGGGCGTCGAGTTCGGCGAGTCAGGCGGTGGCGCGGGTCGGCCTGCATACGATGTTCTGATGGCGCGGCGGGCGGGACCGGCGTCGCGGTTCGCCCGCCAACCGGCTAGCGCGCCGCTGCGGCCGCCTCCTTGGCCTTGTCCTGTTCCGCCGCCAGCGCCGCATCCGCCGCCTGCGCGCGCTGGATCGCCGGGCGCGCCAGTACGCGATCGATGTACGCGCGAATGCGCGGCGTTTCGGGTACCAGCTTGAACATCGTCGTCCAGTTCAGTGCCGAGCCCCACAGCACGTCGACCGCCGTAAAGCGCTCGCCCAGCAGGTAGGGCCCTTTCGCCAGTTGCGCATCGATCCGCATCATCACGGTATCGAAGTCGCCGTACGGCGACGTCGAGTAGGCCGCGGGCGGGCGATTCATCGAGCGGTCGACGATGGCCGGCTCGAGGCACGAACCATAGAACGTCATCCAGGTCAGATACGGCCCGCGCAGCGAATCGCCCGGCGCCGGCGACAGGCCGGCTTCCGGATACAACTCGGCCGCGTACATGTAGACGGCGGCCTGCTCGCTGACGATCACGTCGCCATGACGCAGCGCGGGAACCTTGCCCAGCGGGTTGATGCCGAGGTAGTCGGCTTCGTGATGTTTTCCGGTGGAGAGGTCGAACGCGTGCAGTTCATAGTCGGCGCTCAGTTCTTCCAGCAGCATCCGCGCGCCGGCCGAGCGGCTGCGCGGGGAGTGGAACAGGGTCAGGTGACGGTCTTGCGGCATCGCGGGCTCCGGTGTGCATTCGGGACAGGTCGACCAATATAGGACGGCCGCGCGGCTTCGTCTTGGAAAAATCCGCTGCGGCGGTGCATCATCACGCAGTCACCTCAACGGTTCGTCACCATGGCCGACTTGCGTAACGTGACCGACACGCCCAAAGGCGTCGTCGGCCCGAAAGCCTTCAATCAGCGCTTCCGCCTGAATCGCTATTACCCGTGTGCCGACCTGGCCGGGGTGCTGGATCACCACTGGATCGTCGAATGGGATCTGCGCGACCAGCCGCCGTATGTGCAGCGCACGCTGCCGTATCCGTGCGTGAATCTGGTGTTCGACCGGCGGCGGACGGGGATCTTCGGCGTGGTGTCGGGGGCGTTCGAGACGACGTTGGCCGGGGCCGGGCGGGTGATTGGCTTGCGGTTCCGGCCGGGCGCGTTTCGGGCGTTCTTCGGCAAGCCGGTGCATTTGTCGACCGACAAGGTGCTGCCGGTGTCGACGCTGCTCGATTGCGGCGACGCGCAAGCCGAAGACGCCGTGCTCGGTGCCGAGGATGATGCCGGGATGGTGGCGGCCGCGGAGGCGCTGCTGTTGCGGGTGCTGCCGCCGGCCGATCCGCAGGTCGAACGTATTCATGGCATTTTGCAGATGCTGCAGCAGGATATCGGGCTCACGCAGGTGCGCGATCTGGCCGAGCGCGCGGGGTTGAGCGAGCGCACGCTGCAGCAACTCTTTTCCGACTATGTGGGCGTGACGCCGAAGTGGGTGATCTGTCGTTATCGCCTGCATGAGGCGGCCGACAAGCTCGCCGGCGGCGAGCCGGTCGATCTCGCGGAACTGGCGCAGGCGTTGGGGTATTTCGACCAGGCGCATTTCACGCGCGATTTTCGCAAGCTGGTCGGGAAGGCGCCGGCGGAGTATCGGCGGGAGGATCGGCAGGGTTGAGGTTGCGGAGGAGGGGGCGTTGGCCTGCTTTCGGCTGGCAATGAACCGGCGAAGGGGCGCTCAGGGCATCGGTGAATTTCAAACAATGGATGCGTTGCCTATCATTCCACCCTATAGTGCTCGTCGTTGACCGACCTGCAAGAAAATCAGGAGCCTTCGTGTTTCATCGGAAATCCAAGTTGGGGCATTCGAGCTTCGTGTGCGTCGTCGCTTTGACGATGATCCTGGCGCCCGTCGCGGCGCATGCAGAGGCGGAGGCCGTCGACGGCACGACGCACGTCGCGCCTGCTGCCGATCACGACGCGTCGCCCGCACGATCGATCGTCGGCGACGACCCGGTTGCCATTCGGGATGCCCTGAAGAAGCTGCACGTCAGCCCCTCGCCGCCTTCCTTGAGCGACCGGGTTCGCGGCCTGGTCTCCGACGCAACCGACCGGTATGCCCCGAATCCCGATCTGGCGGCCGTCGGCCTGGATCGCGACGTGACGTTCGTGGTGCCGGTGCAGTACGGGCTGAGGTACCGGTCGCAGCGGCACCTGTTGACGCTGGACGTCGACCTGTTCGACGCGGAGCACGGCGACCGGACGGGCATCCTGCTCCGGAAGGTCACGAAGGGGCCACGAGGGCGAGGGCTCGTGATCGCCCCCGAAGCGAAAGCGAAAGGGTACATCCAGCAGATCGACATCATCGAACTCGATTCCGGGCATGGCAAAAAGACCACGGTTCGCAGCCGGATGCGGATTTCGCCTGCCGTGTACGCTCAAGCGCATGGCGACTTCGCGCTCGTCTTTTCCGGGCGGCTGGTTCGGCCTTATCTGACCGAGCAAGTCGAGCATGCCGATCCGAGTATCGACGAGCCGACGGACATTACGACCCGGATCTCCAGGGTGCATATGGATATCAATGCGATCTCGCTGGTGAGTCCGTCGAGCGGGGTTGTGTTGGCGAAAAAGCTGAAGTTGTCGAAGTAGGTTTTTTTCCTGTGCAGAGCGGTGATGCCGACCGGCTTGCGGGGGCACGCATGTCGCGTGCTTCGGCGCCGGTCGTCTGCGCGATTGCGTGCGATTGTGGTGCGGTCGGTTTCCGGTCGGCAAAGCCCGGCCCTCCGCGATATCCCCTCACTCCACCGTCACCGACTTGGCCAGATTCCTCGGCTTATCAATATCCGTCCCCCGTGCCAACGCCGCGTGATAGGCGAGCAACTGCATCGGCACCGTATGCAGGATCGGCGACAGCGGCCCGTAGTACTCATTGAGTCGAATCACCTCGATCCCCTCACTCGGCACCAACCCGCAGTCCACATCCGCGAACACGAAAAGCCTGCCGTTCCGCGCGCTGACTTCATGCATGTTCGACCTGAGCTTTTCGAGCAGCACGTCATTCGGCGCCACCGCAATCACGGGCATTTCGTTACTGACCAACGCCAGCGGCCCATGCTTCAACTCCCCGGCGGGATAAGCCTCCGCGTGGATATACGAAATCTCCTTCATCTTCAGCGCGCCTTCGAGCGCGATCGGATAATGCATTCCGCGTCCGAGAAACAGCATGTTGTCGCGTCGCGCGAGCAGCTCCGACCAGCCCATGATCTGCGGCTCCAGCGCGAGCACCTTCGACATCGCATCGGGCAGATGCCGCAGCGCGCGCAGATGCGCCTTCTCCTCGTCGTCGCTCAACCGCCCGCGCACCTGCGCCAGTGACAACGTCAGCAAGAACAACGCCACGAGCTGCGTCGTAAAAGCCTTCGTCGACGCCACCCCGATCTCGATCCCCGCACGCGTGACGAACTGCAGCGCGCATTCGCGCATCAGCGCGCTCGTCGCGACGTTGCAGATCGCGAGCGTGTGCAGCATCCCGCGCCGCTTCGCGACGTGCACGGCCCCGAGCACGTCAGCCGTCTCGCCGCTCTGCGACACCGCGACGACCAGCGTGCGCGGATTCGGCACGCTGTCGCGATACCGGAACTCGCTCGCGATCTCGACACTCGCCGGCAGCTTCGCGATGCTCTCGATCCAGTACTTCGCGGTCAGCGCTGCGTGATAGCTGCCGCCGCACGCGAGCAGCAACACCGAATCGACGTCGTTGAACGCGCGCCACGCGCCGTCGCCGAACAGCTCCGGCATGATCGACCCGACATCGAGCAGCGTATCGGCCACCGCCTGCGGCTGCTCGAAGATCTCCTTCTGCATGTAATAGCGATACGATCCGAGGTCGGCCGCGCCGCTATGCGCGGCCACCCGCTGCACCGCACGCTCGACGCGCTGGCCGGCCGCATCGACGATCCAGTAGCGATGCAGCTGGATATCGGCAACGTCACCGTTCTCGAGGTAAGCGATCCGATCGGTGATGCCCGATAACGCGATCGCATCCGACGCCAGGAAATTCTCGCCATCCCCGACACCGACGACGAGCGGCATCCCGTCGCGCGCACCGACGATCCGGTGCGGCTCGTCGCGGCACATCACCGCGATCGCGTAGCTGCCGCGTAGTCGCGCGACCGCGCGGCGCACCGCGTCGAACAGGTCGCCGTCGTACAGGTGATCGATCAGGTGCGCGATTGCCTCGCTGTCGGTCTGGCTCGCGAACACATAACCATGCGCCTGCAGTTCCGCGCGCAGTTGATCGCAGTTCTCGATGATCCCGTTGTGCGACAGCGCGATGCGCGCGTTGTCGTCGCTCGGCGAGAAGTGCGGATGTGCGTTGAGCGTGACGGGCGCGCCGTGCGTCGCCCAGCGCGTATGCGCAATGCCGGTGTAGCCCGACAGCGCATGCCCGGCGATCTCGCGTTGCAGGTTGGCGACGCGGTCGACGCTGCGCGCGCGGGCCAGCGCACGATCGCGATAGACCACGACGCCGCACGAGTCGTAGCCGCGGTATTCGAGCCGCTTCAGCCCGTCGACGAGGTTCGGCAGGATGTCCCGCTGGGCAACCGCCCCGACAATTCCACACATAGCGCGCTCCGTAAATGTCCGGTCTGGACCCGTGACAGCGATGGTAGAGGCGCACGAATGGAATTAAATTTCAAAATATATAAGAAGATGAAACAGACAGGCGGTCGTCTATCATGTTGAAATTAAATTTCACACCCTGACCGGAAGGAGCCGCCCATGGCCGGCATCACGCTCGACGATCTCGACCTGCGCATTCTCGCGATCCTGCAGGACGACGCATCGGTGTCGAACCTGCAACTCGCCGAGCGCGCGCTGTCGTCGCCGCCGACCTGCATGCGTCGCGTGCGGCGGCTGACGGAAGCGGGCGTGATCCGCCGCCAGTTCGCGGTGCTCGATCCGGTCGCGATCGGCACGGCGGTCACGGCGTTGATCGAGATCAGCCTCGACCGGCAGACGGCCGAAGACTACGACGCGTTCGAAACCTACGTGTGCGCGGAGCCGGCGGTCACGCAGTGCTACCGCGTGTCGCCGGGGCCGGATTTCGTGGTGGTGGCCGACCTGGCCGACGTCGCCGAATACGACGCGTTCGCGCGGCGGCTGTTCACCGGCGCATCGAACGTCCGCAACGTGCGGACGTTCTTCTCGACGCATCGTGCGAAGTTCGAGGCGAACGCGCGGGTCGCGCATGCGATGCGCAAGCGTGCGTAATCGCGCGTAAGCGCAGCCGTCACGCCGTGGCGGCCGCCGCGAGTTGCAGCGGCTTGCCGTACCCGAAGCAGTGCGCCGGCTCGGGAAACACGCGCTGCCGCACGTCGTGCGCGTACTGGCGGATCGCGTCGCGCATCACCGCGTTCGCATCGGCGTAGCGCTTCACGAAGCGCGGCGTGTACGCGTCGAATGCGCCGATCATGTCCTCGGTCACGAGCACCTGCCCGTCGCACGTGGGCGATGCGCCGATGCCGATGGTCGGGATCGACAGTGTTTCGGTCAGATGGCGCGCGAGCGCTTCCGCGGTGCCCTCGACGACGACGCTGAACGCGCCGGCCCGCTCGGCCGCGCACGCGGCGTCGAACACCTGCGCGGCCGAGCGCGGGTCCATCCCCTGCGCGCGGAAGCCGCCGGTCGCATTGGCCTGCTGCGGCATGAGGCCGACGTGCGCCATCACCGGAATGCCGCGCTCCGTCAGGAAGCGGATCGTGTCGGCCATCTCGCTGCCGCCTTCGAGCTTGACGCCTTGCGCGCCGGTTTCTGCGAGCAGCCGCGCGGCGGAGCGATACGCTTGCGCGGGCGATTCCTGATACGTCGAAAACGGCAGATCGACGACGACGCACGCTTGCGCGGTGCCACGCACGACTGCCGCGCCGTGCGCGCTCATCATGTCGAGCGTGACGCGCAGCGTATCGGGCATGCCGTACAGCACCATGCCGACGGAGTCGCCGACGATGATCACGTCGGCCACTTCGTCGACGAGCTTCGCCATCGGCGCGGAATAGGCGGTGAGCGAGACGAGGCTGCCGATGCCTTTCGTCGCGCGGATCGCGGTGACGGTCTTGCGGGTGGTGCGGGTATGCGCGCTCATGAACGGAAGCCGTGAGAAAGAAGAGTCGTTACGGTAGCATCGCGATCGTGCATGCAATGACCTTCGGAGGACGTCTTATGTCGCTGGCGGGACAATCGGGTGATCCGTACGCGGTGCCGCCGATGGCGCGCCTGCCGAGGCCGCTGTTCGTGCGTGCGTTCGGGATTTCCGGCAACGCGAGCGTCGACGCGCATAGTCACCCGTGGGCCCAGCTGATGTATGCGACGAGCGGCGTGCTGGAGGTATCGACGCCGTCGGGCCGGCATCTGCTGCCGCCGCACTATGCGATGTGGATTCCGCCGCACGTGCCGCACGCGGTGTCGACGCGCGATTGCGTCGCGTTCCACAGCCTGTATCTCGACGATGCGATCGCGCGCGACGATGCCGCCGACGATTGCATGATCCTCTGCATGACGCCGCTGTTGCGCGAGCTGGTGATCGCGACCGGCGAGTTGCCGGTGAACTACGACGAGTCGGGGCCGGACGGTGCGCTCGTGTGCCTGATCGCCGACCGGATCGCGCGGATGCGGCCCGCGCCGCTGACGGTGCCGCTGCCGCACGATTCGCGTCTGCTGAAAATCGCGCGTGCCTTGCATGCGCATCCGGGCGATACGCGCAGTCTGGACGAATGGAGCCGTCAGGTCGGTGCGACACGGCGCACGCTGTCGCGTCTGTTCCGGCAGGACACGGGGCTGTCGTTCACCGAGTGGCGGCAGGCCGTGCGGCTGCTCGCGGCGCTGCCGCTGCTCGATGCGGGCGAGCCAATCGGTGCGGTGGCCGCGCAACTGGGCTACGACTCGACGTCGTCGTTCATCGCGCTGTTTCAGGCGAAGTTCAACGTGACGCCCGGCGCGTATGCGAAGCGTGAAGCGCGTCGGCCGGCGCTGAGCGCGTGACGCGGCAACGCGCGCCGCGGATCTTCATTCAGAACGCCAGCGACTGCTGCATCGGATGACGTTCCCCGCGCGCGAACCCGGCGCCTTCGAGCGACAACAACGCGCGTTTGCGTTCGATGCCGCCTGCATAACCGGTCAGGCTGCCCGACGCGCCGATCACGCGATGGCACGGCACCATGATCGACACAGGATTGCGGCCAACCGCGCCGCCGACGGCACGCGCCGCGCTCATCGGCAGCCCGACGCGTTCGGTGATGTCGCCGTACGAAACCAGCTCGCCGAACGGAATCGCGAGCAGTTCCTTCCACACGCTGCGCTGAAACGCGGTGCCGCGCAGATGAATCGGCACCGAGAAGGTTTCGCGCGTACCGGTGAAGTATTCGGCGACTTCCTCGGCGACCTTGCGCGCGAGCGGCGACGCGCCGCGTACGTCCGTGTCCGGCGCGATCGCCAGCGACGGATAGTATTTCTGGCCGACGAAAAAAAGGCCTGTCAGCGCATCGTCCTCGATACGGATGGCGATGTCGCCCAGCGGGCTCGGAATCAGATGAGCGTGCGTCATCGCGAAACTTCTCCATGAAGGCGCCACACATGCAGTGCGGCATACGCGCGCCACGGCGCCCAGTGCGCCGCGTGCGGCGCGGATGATGCGATGTGCAAACGTTCGGCGGCGGCGCGCGGAGCAAGCCACGCGTCGTCGGCGGGAAACGCGTTCGGCCAGGCCATCGCACGCATCGCGACGTACTGCACCGCGCATTCGTCGAAGCCGGGCAGCGCGCGCAACGCGCGGAGCGTCGCATCGAGCGGCGCCATCGGTTCGAGTGCGAGCGTGCCGTCGGCGACCGCACGTGCCAGCGACACGATCGCCTGCGCCGCATCACGCGTCACGCCGGTTGCTTCGAGCGCCGCCGGCGGCACACTCGCCAGCGTTACTGCCGAAGGCAATGCATGCGTGAGCCCCGGCGGCGCGTGGTCCACCTGCGTGCCGAAGCGTTCGGCCACACGCGCCAGCACCTCACCAGCCTGCGTCGTCGCCAGTCGTTCGCCCGCGATTGCACGGATCGCGATCTCGAGTCCGTCGAACGCGCCGGGCACGCGCAAGCCGGGCGAGCCGCTCGCGAGTGCGCCGAGATGCGCGTCGATCACGTCGGGGCGGCTGTCGAGATCGAACAGCCGCCGCACGCGCGCGAGCACGGCCGGCACGACGGGCGTCAGCGCGGGCGATACGGTCACCGCGAGCGCAAACCGCTGCGGCACGTGCGTGACGGACAGCCAGCCCGTCAGATGCGTGTCGCCGTTGCCGTTCGGCAGCGCGACGACGCGCGCATAGCCGTGCGCGTCGATCCGCTCGACGCCGCCGATCCGCCGCTGCGCGAGAAATTGCATCAGCTCGGGCCACGCGAACGGCGGCCGGTACGGCAGCGGAAAGGTCATGTCGCCATCGGCGGATGGGCCGGCGCCCTTGCGCAAGCGCAGCGGATTGAGGCCGTAGCGTTGGCGGAACAAATCGTTGAAGCGTCGCACGCTGCCGAATCCGGCGGTCGAGGCAACGACCGCCACCGGCAGCGCGGTATCGGTCAGGAGACGCTTGGCCATCAAGAGCCGGTGCGTCTGCGCGAACTCGACCGGCGACACGCCGAACTGCGCGGCGAAGATCCGGCGCAGATGGCGCTCGGTCACGCCGACCCGCCGCGCGAGCGCGTCGACGGAATGCTCGTTCAGGAAACCGTCCTCGATCAGCGTGGCGGCCGCGTCGGCGAGATTGCCGGACAGGTCGAGCAGCCCGTGGCCGGGCGCGAGCTCGGGCCGGCAGCGCATGCACGGGCGAAAGCCGGCTTTCTCGGCGGCCGCGGCGGTCGGGTAATAACTGCAGTTCTGCGCCTTCGGCGGTTTCACCGGGCAAACGGGGCGGCAATACACGCCGGTCGTCGACACGCCGACGAAGAACCAGCCGTCGAAGCGGCGGTTCCGCGCAAGCAGGGCGTCGTAGCAGGTGTCGGGATCGAGGCGCATGCGACGACTGTAAACCATCCGCGCCGCCGATTCTGGCTGGAATCGGACATGTGTATCGACGCGCCATCCCGCGTCGTGGCCCCGTTTCGCACGCGAGAGAATCCCGGAAAAACGGTTAATGCCACTCTGCGAAACAGTCATCTCTTTTTGCGCGGCCAATTTTGAGATGACTCATCGAAATCCCCGACTGACACGGCACCGGGCCACGCCCTATCCTTTGAAAAACGTTTTCCAGAACTCGACGGACGAGCGGCCGCGCCACGCAAGGGGCGGGCCGCCGCCCGCCCCGGCGCCCGTCGCCGGTCACGGACAGCACAATCCAGCGGCGCGACGGGCGCGACCGCGTATCGGAGACATTCATGCAATCCGCCGTCGTCGGTGCCGTGCGCACCGCGGCCAGCCGCTACCGCTGGACCGTTTGTGCGCTGCTGTTCTTCGCGACCGTCATCAACTACATGGATCGACAGATCCTCGGCCTGCTCGCGCCGATGCTGCAGCACGACATCGGCTGGAGCCAGGTGCAGTACGGTCGCATCGTGATGGCGTTTTCCGCGTTCTATGCGATCGGCCTGCTCGGCTTCGGGCGCATCGTCGACTGGCTCGGCACGCGCATCTCGTATGCGGTCGCGATGCTGGTGTGGAGCATCGCGGCGATGCTGCACGCGGCGGTCGGCTCCGTGACGGGCTTCGCGGCAGTGCGCGCGCTGCTCGGGATCGGCGAGGGCGGCAACTTCCCGGCCGCGATCAAGACGACGGCCGAATGGTTTCCGCGCCGCGAACGCGCGCTCGCCACCGGCATCTTCAACTCGGGCGCGAACATCGGCGCGGTGTTCGCGCCGGCGATCATCCCCGCGATCGCGGTGGCCTACGGGTGGCGCGCGGCGTTCGTGATCATCGGCGCGATCGGCATCGTGTGGCTCGCGGTGTGGCTGGTGATGTATCGCACGGCCGACACGCGCGCGCGCGCCGCGGAATACGACGAGCCGCGCGACGAAGCCGAAGCGCTCGACGCGGCGAACGCGGATGCCGGCGCGCCGCGCTGGGGCGAACTGATCCGCAAGCGCGAGACGTGGGCGTTCCTGATCGGCAAGTTCCTGACCGACCCGGTGTGGTGGTTCTATCTGTTCTGGCTGCCGAAGTGGCTCAACGAGTCGCGCGGGATGGACATGCAGCATATCGGCCTGCCGCTCGTGTGCATCTATGCGCTGACGACGGTCGGCAGCATCGGCGGCGGCTGGCTGTCGTCGGCGCTGCTGCGCGCGGGCTGGAGCGTGAACGGCGCGCGCAAGACGGCGATGCTGTTCTGCGCGTGCTGCGTGCTGCCGATCGCGTTCGTGTCGCAGGTGCAGAGCCTGTGGATCGCGGTGCTGATCGTCGGTCTCGCGGCCGCCGCGCACCAGGGCTGGTCGGCGAACCTGTTCACGACGGCGTCCGACCTGTTCCCGCGCCGCGCGGTCGCGTCGGTGGTCGGCATCGGCGGGATGGCCGGCTCGATCGGCGGCGTGCTGTTCTCGGAAGTGATCGGCCAGGTGCTGCAACGCACGGGCCACTACTGGGTGCTGTTCGCGATCGGCGCGCTGGCCTACCTGCTCGCGCTGGCGATCATGCACATGCTCACGCCGAAGATGAAGCCCGCGAAGCTCGACGCGTGATCGCGTGACGGCAAACGAACGCGCCGCCCGGAGGCGGCGCGTTTTTGTTTGCGAAGCGACGAAGCGACGAAGCGACGAAGCAACGAATCAACGAATCAACGAATCAACGAATCAACGAATCAACGAATCAACGAATCAACGAATCAACGAATCAACGATACGCCGAAGCAGCGATACAGCGGATATCGAACGCGATGCGCGCTTCAACCCACCGCGGCCGTCGACGCGCGCATGATCAGCCGCGGCTCGAACGTCGAATAGCTCGCCTCGGTACGCCCGGCGAGCGCGTCGATCAGCTTCTGCATCGCGAGCTCGCCCATGTTTTCGCTCTGGATGTCGATGGTGGTCAGCGCGGGCGCCGCGTATGCGCCGTACGGCACGTTGTCGACGCCGGCAACCGACACGTCCTGCGGCAGCCGGAACCCGAGCGACGCCGCTTCCTTCATGAAGCCGAGCGCGATCAGGTCGTTGTAGCAGATCACGGCCTGCGGACGCTGCGGCCCGAGCATCACGCGCGAGCATGCGCGCTCGCCGGCTTCGGCGGTCGGCGCGTGTGCGTCGTGCACGTCGAGCGTGAGCCCCGCTTCCGCGAGACAGTCGCGCGCGCCCTGGATCCGTTCGTCGTTCACGCGCGCGGGCCCGAAGCCGAGGTACGCGATGCGCGTATGGCCGAGATTGAGCAGGTGACGCGCGAGCATGTAGGTGGCGAGCCGGTTGTCGATGCCGACGCTCGGAATCGGCAGGCCGGGGCTGCGCCGCAGCAGCACGAGCGGCTTGTGCAGGTCGAGCATCCAGCCGGCCTGGTCGTCGGGCATCCGCGTGCTGACGATCAGCCCGTCGACGCGCTGCGCGAGCGCCTCGATCAGCGAGCGTTCGCGCGCCTGGTTCTCCTCGGTATCGACGAGCAGCAGCGTGTAGTCGTGCTGGAGCGCGACGCGGTTCGCGCCCTTGACGACGTTCGTGAAGTGCGGGTTGCTGATGTCGAGGATCACGAGGCCGATGGTGCGCGTGCGCCCGGTGATCATCGAGCGCGCGAGCGGGTTCGAACGGTAGCCGAGCCGTTCGATCGCTTCCTTGAGCCGCGCTTCGACGGTCGGCGAAAAGCGCTGCGTGCCGTTCACGTACTTGGAGACCGTCGCGACCGACACGCCGGCTTCCGCGGCCACGTCGCGGATCGTCGGGGAAACTTTTTTCATCGGAAGGGTAACGTTTTCGTTCGATTGCACCGGATTGTGGCAGAAAAAGCCGGCGTCCGGCCGCCGGACGATATCGGGAAAGTGCGGATGGGTGCGAACAGGTTCAACCATTGACGTTCGGCTTTTGCCCCGCGTATAGTTGGAAAACGTTTTCCGATTGGTTGCCGGCTCCGCCGGTTTCGGGCGACGTCCAGGACACCTCAGAACAGATTCAAGGAGATTCGATGAACGCCACATCCACCGGCGCACGCAAGCCGTTCGGGCGCCTGCTGCTGACCGGCGCGGCCGGCAATCTCGGCCGTCAGGTGCGCGGCGCGCTGGCGAACTGGGCCGACGTCGTGCGCGTGAGCGACATCGCCGCGCTGGGCGACGCCGCCCCGCACGAAGAAACCCGGGTCGTCGACCTGGCCGACCGGCCGGCTGTGATGGAGCTCGTCGACGGCGTCGACGCGATCGTCCACCTCGGCGGCATTTCGGTCGACGCGCCGTTCGACGATCTCGTCGATGCGAACATCACCGGCACGTACAACCTGTACGAAGCCGCGCGCAAGCACGGCGTGAAGCGCGTCGTGTTCGCGAGCTCGAACCATGCGATCGGGTTCCATCCGGTCACGGAAGTGCTCGATGCCGATTCGCCGCAGCGTCCGGACAGCCTGTATGGCGTGACGAAGTGCTTCGGCGAGTCGCTGTCGCGCTACTACTTCGACCGCTTCGGGATCGAGACGGTGTGCCTGCGGATCGGCTCGTCGTTCGAAGTGCCGAAGAACCCGCGCATGCTCGTGACGTTCCTCAGCTATCGCGACTTCATCGAGCTCGTGCGCTGCTCGCTGCTGACGAACCGCGTCGGGCACGCGATCGTCTACGGCGTGTCGGACAACCCGGTGAAGTGGTGGGACAACACGAAGGCCGGCTTCCTCGGCTTCCGGCCGCAGGACAGTTCCGAGCAGTTCGCCGGGCTGTTCCCGGTGACGGCGCCGAGCGCCGAGTACGACGATCCCGCGCAACGCTTCCAGGGCGGCGGGTTCGTCGTCGGCGAGCCGATGGAGCGCAACGCGAAGTAAGCGAGGCGGGCTGCGCGGGTCAGCGCAGGATGTCCGTCGCCTTGTGCCGCTCGTCCACGCCGTCGATCAGGATCAACGGGCCGCTCGCGTGCCGCGCGCGCAGCGGCTGGATCTGCCGGTACGCGTCCGATTCGTACCACGCGCGCGCCGTATCGAGATCGGGAAACGCGATCGCGATCAGGTCGCCGCGCCACTCGCCTTCGCGCACGTCGGGCCGCGCGCCGTGAATGACGAAACGGCCGTCGAACGGCGCGAGCGTGCCGTCGATGCGTTCGAGGTATTCGACGATGTCGTCGCACATGTGAACGTCGTGCAGGTGGGCGATGGCGTAGGCGGTCATGGCAGGCTCCGGGGTGTCGATGCGATGCGTCGATCGTCGATCGTTCGTCGTTGATCGGTGAAGCCATGATCCATGCGCACGCGGCGCGCGTCGATTACCTGCGACGTAAGCAAATCCGCGCAGCCGTGCGCGCGGGCCGCCGTGCGTGAATCACACCGCAAGACCCGGCGCACGCGTGCGCTCGCCGCGCCTACGCGCGCTTGCGCATCGGCCGAGGGTGCGCCACCGGCGCAGGCGCCGGCACCGACTCGGCTTCCTCCTTGCACAGCTTGTCGAGCATGCGTTGCGCGGCGCCCGCGCAATCCTCGCCGGCGGGCTTGTTCGCGATCTCGTCGATCAGCGTCTGCAGGTTGCGCCGGTTCTGCGCGAGCCGCTGCTCGAGCAGCGCGATTTCGTCGACCTTGTGCCGCAACGCCTCCAGCAGTTCGTCGCGCGGCCATGCGCCGAGATCGGGCGGCAGCACCGCGCGGATCTCGTCGAGCGCAAAGCCCGCGCGCTGCGCGCGGTCGATGATCGCGAGCCGCGTCAGCGCTTCCGGCCCGTATTCGCGATAGCCGTTCGCCTGCCGGCGCGCCGGTTCGAGCAGGCCGCTCGCTTCGTAGAACCGGATGCGCGACGCCGCGATGCCGCTGGTGCGCGCCAGCTCGCCGATTTTCATGCTCGTGCTCCAGAGG
Organism: Burkholderia sp. Bp8991; assembly: GCF_003853795.1. Lineage (NCBI taxonomy): Bacteria > Pseudomonadati > Pseudomonadota > Betaproteobacteria > Burkholderiales > Burkholderiaceae > Burkholderia > Burkholderia sp. Bp8991. The sequence continues at coordinate 27,459 of NZ_QTQJ01000044.1, forward strand.
GGCTTGACCTTGAAGCTGACTTTAAAGTTATGGTTGGGCATCGTCAATCGAGGAAGTCCACCATGAACCTGTTTGCGCCCCTCACGCTGCCCAATGGCGCGGTGATCCCGAACCGGCTCGCGAAGGCCGCGATGGAAGAGAACATGGCCGATGCGGATCACGCGCCGTCCGACGCGTTGCTGCGCCTGTACCAGGCGTGGGCCGACGGCCGGGCGGGCCTGATCCTGACCGGCAACGTGATGGTGGACGGCCGCGCGATGACGGGGCCGAACGGCGTCGTGCTCGACAGCGACGCGCATCTCGACCGCTTCCGGCGATGGGCGCAGGTCGCGCGCTCCGGCGGCGCGCACGTGTGGATGCAGATCAACCATCCGGGGCGCCAGATGCAGGCGGCGCTCGGCCAGACGACGATCGCGCCGTCGGCCGTGCCGCTCGCGCTCGGCGCGCTGTCGAAGCAGTTTCCGGTGCCGAAGGAGATGACGGAAGCCGACATCGCCGACGTGCAGCAGCGCTTCGTGCGCGCCGCGCAGCTCGCCGAGCAAAGCGGCTTCACCGGCGTGCAGATCCACGCGGCGCACGGTTACCTGCTGAGCCAGTTCCTGTCGCCGCTGACGAACCGCCGGCAGGACGCGTGGGGCGGCAGCATCGAGCACCGCGCGCGGTTGCTGCTCGACATCGTGCGCGCGGTGCGTGCGACGGTATCGCCGGCGTTCGTCGTGTCGGTCAAGCTGAATTCGGCCGATTTCCAGCGCGGCGGCTTCAGTGCGGACGACGCGAAGCGCGTCGTCGAACTGCTGAATCCGCTGGGCGTCGATCTCGTCGAACTGTCGGGCGGCAGCTACGAAGTGCCGGCGATGCAGGGCGAGGCGCGCGACGGACGCACGCTGGCCCGCGAAGCGTATTTCCTCGAATTCGCACGGGACATCACGGCCGTCGCGGCGATGCCGCTGATGGTTACGGGCGGGATCCGGCGTCGCGCGGTGGCCGAGCAGGTGGTCGCGAGCGGCGTGGCGATGGTCGGCATCGCGACCGCGCTGTCGATCGAGCCGAACCTGCCGCGCGACTGGCAGGCCGGCAAGGACAGCGCGCCGGCGCTGCAGCCGATCCGATGGAAGAACAAGGCGCTGGGCGCGCTGGCGAACATGGCCGTCGTGAAGTTCCAGCTCGCCCGGTTGAGCGTCGGGCGGCGTACGCATCCGGGCGTGTCGCCGCTGCGCGCGCTGGTGTCGCAGCAACTCGCCGCGCAGTGTCAGACGCGGCGGTACCGCAAGTGGATGGCGGGGCGGGCGGCGCGCTAGCCGCGCACGCGGCGCGTCGGGCTGCCCGAGGCCCGCTCACACCGGATACGCGTCGTCGACCTTCAGGTTCGCGAGCCGGAACAGCGTGCGCAGCGTCTGCGGATGAATGTCGCGGTGCGCGGCGAGCGACGTCAGCATGAAGTCGAGGACCTTCGCGTAGCGCAGCAGTACGAGGCAGTGCGCGAGATCCGCGCTGCCGCCGCGCATGGCTTCCGCGTAGCTGACCATCCGGGTCGACAGCGTGCGCGCCATCTCGAGTTCCATCTGCTGCTTTTCCGTCCATTCGGGCTGCGGCTGTTCGAGCAGTTTCGCGAGGAAGATCTGGAACGACGTATCGGACGAATTGGGCAGCGCATCCATGATGTGCCTCGCAGCTTGCGTGGATCGTTCGGGCGTATCCGGGGGACGTCCCGATCCGGGTTCGTGTTCGCGCCGATCGTCGGCGCGGCTGTCACTGCAATGCGAATGCAGGTTCCGTACCAGCCCTCGATCCGATTGTTGAGCACTGTTGACGCGGGGCGCGGCAGCGGTCATCGCGTCCCGCCGGGACTGGCTTGCACGGAAAATCGGGCAGGGCGCCCATCCGCCGCGCGCGATCGCGGTCGGCCGCGCGACAGGGGCCGGACGGACGAAATGCTTCAGCGATGTAACGTAACGCCGGGTTGAAAACGGTCGAGTGTGTCGATCGACGAAGCGCTGCAAGGTCGCGGAGCATGGGCGTCGGCGGCGTCCCCGCGGCCTCGGGACGGTCTCGTGCGGCGAGCCGCGACGCCACCCGCCGCCACCCGCCGCGCGTTGAAGGCGCGCGCCGCATGCGCCGGATGTTTCATATCCGAGACGTTTTTTTCGCGGCCCGCCGGACGCGCCGTCCCGGCTTCAGCGCTTCAGAAGATGAAGCCGGTGTTGATGAACTTCGAGTAGTGATCCGACACGATCGAATCGAGCAGCTGCTTGCTGCCGTCGGTCTGCTTCGCCGCGACCATCGAGCGGATCGAGAACGCGCGCAGCGCGTCGCTCACCGACAGCGTGCCTTCCGCCGAATCCTTGCGCCCGGCGAACGGGAACACGTCCGGCCCGCGCTGGCACTGGCAGTTGATGTTCACGCGGCACACCTGGTTCACGAGCGGATCGACGAGCGCGCCGATCTGCGCCGGATCGGAACCGAAGATGCTGACCTGCTGGCCGTGCTCCGAGGTCGTCACGTAATCGAGCGCGGTTTCCACGTCGTCGAACGTCGCGACCGGAATGATCGGCCCGAACTGCTCCTCGCGATACAGCTTCATCCCTTCGGACACCGGATACACGACGGCCGGGTAGAACAGCGTCTTGCTGAACTCGCCGCCCGAGTGGTTGACGACCTGCGCGCCCTTGGCCTTCGCGTCGTCGATCGCGTCGGTCATGTACGCGGTGCGATGCATGCCCGGCAGCGGCGTGATGCTCACGCCTTTCTCCCACGGCATGCCGATCTTCAGCTGTTCGAGCGCGGCGGTGAAGCGTTTCAGGAATTCGTCGACGATCGAGCGGTGCACGAGCAGCATCTTCAGCGCGGTACAGCGCTGGCCGTTGAACGACAGCGCGCCGAGCAGGCACTCCTTCACGGTGAGGTCGAGATCGGCGTCGGGCAGCACGATCGCCGCGTTCTTCGCGTCGAGGCCGAGGATCGCGCGCAGCCGGTGCGACTTCGGATGCTGCTTCTTCAGGTGATCGGCGACCTTGCTCGAACCGATCAGCGCGAGCACGTTGATCTTGCCCGACGCGAGCATGTGCGGCACGACCACCGCGCCCGGCGCGTAGATCGTGTTGATCACGCCTTTCGGGAACGCGTCGCGGAACGCCTCGAGCAGCGGCTCGAACAGCAGCGTGCCGTACTGCGGCGGCTTGAACACCACGGTGTTGCCCATCAGCAGCGCGGGGATCAGCGTCGCGAAGGTCTCGTTCAGCGGATAGTTGTACGGGCCCATGCACAGCACGACGCCGAGCGGCGTGCGGCGGATCTGGCCGATCGTGCCTTCCGCGATCACGAAGCGCGAGTTCGCGTTGTCGAGCTCCTTCAGCGCGTCGATCGTCTGCGTCATGTACGTGACGGTGCGGTCGAACTCCTTCTGCGAATCGGCGAGGCTCTTGCCGATTTCCCACATGATCAGGTTCACGACCAGCTCGCGCTGCGCGACCATCCGCTTGATGAAGTCCTGCATGCAGGCGATGCGCTGCTCGACCTTCATCGTCGGCCACTCGCCGCGGCCCGAGTCGTACGCGCGCACCGCGGCGTCGAGCGCCGCGTCGCTTTCCGTCTCGCCCATCACCGGATAGCTGCCGATCTCCATCTGCGCGACGCTGCCGTCCGGCTGGCGCACGCACACGGGCGACAGCACGGTCTTGGTCGTGCCGTCCCACGGACGCAGCTCGCCGTCGACCAGCGACACGCGCTGGTGGATCGGTGCTGCGAGCCGGAACTCGGCGGGGATGTCCTGATAGGCGGGAAACAGCTGCTGCAGGGAAGCGGAATCGGGCATGACGGTCTCGTTTGACGGGGGTGTCCGGTAAGGACGGGCGATGCGGAATCCTGAGCTGAACGATCCTCGATCCTGAATCGGCATGATGACGCGCGGACGACGGGACGTCACGCGTCGGCATGGCCGAAACGCGGAATGGAACCAGTTCCATTAAAAAGGAACGCCGAGCCGATTGCAAGATTTGCCGAATGCTGTCGCACCACGCGTAAACAATTTGAAGGATTGTGTCCGAATGGCGGGTATAAGCCGCTCGGTGCATACGCAAACGTTTCACTTCGGCCGCATTGAGCGGATAATGACCCGGCGCGGCGAAGAAAAAATTGCCCGGAACCTGAGAGAAAACAGACGCAGTGAAGAAAAGAGAGAAGGTCCGCCGCGCTGCCGAAGCGAGGTCGGCTGCCCGGAGCGCCGGGTCGGGGTTGCCCGGCTCGGCGCGCACCGGACCTCCGGTGACGCGACGCGATCACTCGACGTCTTCGTCGTCCTCCGCATCCATGTCATCGTCCTCCCTGTCCCGCCCCGGCGCCGCATACGCGCTCGCCTGTTCCAGCAGCCACGCCCGAAACGATTCCAGCGGCTTGCTGTGGCTGAACTCCGTCGGATACACGAGGTAGTACGCCGAATCGCCGACCGTCGCCGCGTCGCAGGGCACGACGAGGCCGAGCTGCTGCAACTGTTCCTCGACGAAGAACTTCGGCACCAGCGCGACGCCGAGCCCGGCCGCGGCCGCGCTGATCAGCATCGTGTGCAGCTCATAGCGCACGCCCTGCATCGTGCGGATGTCCTCGACGCCGTGCGTCTCGAACCACTGCGCCCACGCGCCGGGACGCGTGGTGGAGTGCAGCAGCGGATACGCGAGCAGGTCCTCGACGCGTTCGACCGGCCCGTCGAGCAGCGCCGGCGAGCAGATCGGCACGACTTCCTCGCCGAACAGGTAGTCGGACGACGTGCCGGGCCAGGTCGGCTTGCCGTAGTGGATCGCGGCTTCGAAGTGGGTGTCCTCGAACGAGAACAGGTCGGTGCGGCTGCCCATGTTCACGCGCACGTCCGGCGTGCGGTCGTAGAAGCTCTTGATGCGCGGAATCAGCCAGTGCGACGCGAAGGTCGGCAGCACCGCGAGTTCCAGGTAGCCGCCGCCGCTGCCGTGCGCGATGATCGACAGCGTGTCGCGGTCGAGCGCCTCCAGTGCGCGCCGCACCTGCGTGCCGTACAGCTTGCCGGCGCGCGTCAGGACGACGCGCTGCTTCACGCGCGCGAACAGTCGCACGCCGAGGCTCGCCTCGAGCGTCGCGATCTGCCGCGATACCGCGCTTTCGGTCAGGAACAGCTCCTTGGCCGCGTGCGTGAAGCTCTCGTGGCGCGCCGCGGCTTCGAAAGCCACGAGCGCACCCATGTTGGGGATCTTGAATTTGCGCATGATGCTCGTTTTGTCTGACGAACGGACCGGCCCGCGGCGGGCCGTCGGACGCGTGTGGGGACCGCGAATAATTCCAAAAACTCATCACGTGTCAATTTAATCTCGCTTTACGCCCCGCTGCAACCCTTTGAATAATGCATCCCACGCAAGGCCAGGCGCCCGCTGGGCGGCCGGCCAATCGAGTTGCCGGCACGTTTGCCGGCGGTCCCCCGAACACGAGAATCCTGATGCGCAATCCGAATATCGAGAGCTTGCTGACGAAGCTGCTGGGACAGGCGAAGACCGACGCCCTGTTCGCGACCCTGAACATGCCGGCCATCCTCGACGAATGGGAAACCGACGTCGTCACGCGCGCGGAAATCGCGCAGGCGATGAACATGGCGCTGTTCGAAGGGCTGCTCGAACGTTCGGCGAACGGCCGCGCATATACGGCCGATGCCATCGAAAACGGCGGCTCGGTCTACTTCGACCACGGCGCGCTGCGCACGGTGCGCTGGCCGCACACGGGCGCGCTGCCGCCGGGCGAAGCCGCGTTCACGCGCATCCTGCGTCCGCTCGGCTTCCGCCTGAACGGCCGCTATCCGCTCGACAAGCTCGGCATGACCGGCCGCGCGTATGCGCACGAAGACGCGCCGGACGAGATCGCGCAGTTCTTCGTCAGCGAACTGCATCCGGAGCGCTTCTCGAAGGAATTCCAGCAGGCCGTGACGAACGTCGTGAGTTCGTCGCGCGATCCGCTGTCGCCGGCGGCCGTCGCGCTCCTGTGGGAGATCGAGCGCGAAGGCTGGCTGTCGCTCGACGCTGCGCATGCGCTGCTGCCCGAGATCGTCGGTGCGTTCGCGCGCCAGCACGACCTGCCGAACGAACTCGACTACGAAACGCTGCTGCTCGAATCGGCCGAGATGGCGTGGATCGCGACCGAAGGCAACGCGTTCAACCATGCGACCGATCGCGTGGCCGACGTGTTCAAGCTGTCCGACGACGAGAAGGCGAAGGGGCGGCCGATGAAGCCGGAAGTCGAGCGCTCGCGTTCGGGCCGTGTGTTCCAGACCGCGTATCGCGCGGACATCGTCGAGCGCGAGTTCCGCACGCGCGACGGCGGCACGGTGAAGCGCAACGTGCCGGGCTCGTTCTACGAGTTCATCACGCGCCGTCGCACGTTCGACCAGGCGGCGCGCCGCTGGGTGACGGACCTGCGTTTCGATGCGGGCAACGCCCAGGGCATCTTCAAGATGACGGCGAACGCGGCGAAGTAAGCGCGACGCCGCACGAAAAAAACGGGCCGGTGGCTGAGCATAGCCACCGGCCCGTTTGCGTTGAATGGGCGCCGCGATCGTCAGAACAGGTGCGTCACCAGATAGAACAGCAGCAGCACGCCGATCGGTACGCCGAGCAGCCAGGCGATCAGATACTTGCCCATGTCGTTGTCCTCTTCATGGCCGCGACGCGGGATGCGCCGCGGCGGGGTGAGACGACCGGCGCGTTACAGCTCGCGATCGAATTCCTTCAACTGCTTCTCGGCTTCGTCGCGCGCAATCCCGTAACGCTCCTGGATCCTGCCGGCCAGATAGTCGCGGTTGCCTTCGGCGACCTGCAGGTCATCGTCGGTCAGCTTGCCCCACTTCGCCTTCATCTTGCCGGTCAGCTGCTTCCATTGACCCTTGATCTTGTCCTCGTTCATGATGCGCTCCTGTCATAAGGGGAGAAAAAAGTGCGGCACGCGGCCGCGTGATAGCTCAGGCCTTCGCCTTCAGGCCGGCTGCGTCGACGTGCTTCACGCCCTTGATCGAGCGCGTCGCGGCGACGGCCTTCTTCACCGCGACCCGCGACGGCAGCACGCCCGTCAGCGTGACGACGCCGTCGACCGTCTTCACGCTGATGTGCGTACTCTTCACGCCCTCGGTGGTCGCGAGTTCGCTCTTCACCTTGGTCGTGATCCACGTGTCGGTCACGGGCTGGTTCGATTCCGTCTTCACGCCGTCGTCGGACGACGACGCCTGTGCGTTCGTGAGCGGGGCGGCGCAAAGCAGGAACGCCGCGCTGACAGCGAGCAACGCCGACAGGTTCGAGGTCTTGTTCATGGGATGTGCTCCTTCGATTGACGTGATGGATGGGCGAGTCGGTGCAGGCGCGCCGCGCGTCATCGCGCGATCGGCGTGTCGTAGCCGGGCTCGCGCGGCGGCATGTCCGGACGCGGCACGTCGGGCGGCAGCGGCACCGGCGGATCGGTGCCGGGCGACGGTTCGGGCGGATTGTCCGGAGCCGGCTCGGGCCGCGTCGGATCGGGTGTCTGATGCAGCTTCATCAGTTGGTCCTCCTCTGCGGTATGGAAGGGCAGCGCGTGAGCGCCGATGCAGTACCAGCGTACCGGCGCGAACGCACGCGGGCATCGCGCAAATTCACCGGATCGGCTAGTGCGTTTGCACGGGGACGGAACGGGGAAGCGGGAACGGGAAATGCGTCGTGACACGCGCGATGCGGGACGACAGACGCGGGAGGCGCGCCGCGCGCCGCTTGGCGGGACGGCGCACGCAGGCGGCGCGGCATGCGAATGTACTATTGCGCAGGGTGCATCCGTGCGTCTCGACCGCGTCGACCGCACGCGATCATCGCGGCGCGCGCCGGCCGCACATGTCGGGGCTTATCGGCGCGGCGGCGACCCGCCCGGCAACAATATCGACCACGTGGACCACCGATCAATGGACGAACGAGTCAACGAACAGGTGCTCAAGTCGCATACCGACCGGCGCCAGCTGCATCAGATCATCGCGGGGCTCACCGAGGGCGTGATCCTCATCGAACCCGACCAGCGCATCGTATGGGCGAACGAGGCCGCGCTCGCGATGCACGGCGTGACCGAGCTCGACGCGCTCGGCGCGGACGTCACCGAGTATCGCGAGCGCTTCCGGCTGCGCTACCGGAACAACCGTCCGGTGCGCGACGGCCACTATCCGATGGACCGCGTGATCGCGGGCGAGGAGTTCAGCGACGTGACGGTCGAAGTCGAATCGGCGGCCGACGAGAACGTGAGCTGGGTTCACCGGATCCGCAGCCTCGTGCTGACGAACGCGGCCGGCGAGCCCGACTGTCTCGCGCTCGTGCTGCACGATGCGACCGAATGGGCGAGCGCCGAGGACCGCTTCGAGCGCACGTTCAACGCGAACCCGGCGCCGGCCGTGATCTGCCGGCTCGACGACCTGCGCTACGTGAAGGTCAATCAAGGCTTCCTAGAGATGACGGGCCATGCGCGCGACGACGTGCTCGGCCGCTCCGTCTACGAACTCGACGTGCTCGAACAGGCCGAGCGGCGCGAACTCGCGATCGAGCGGCTGGGCGAGGGCGCGACGATCCCGCAGATGGAGGCCGTGCTCAAGCGCGCGGACGGCGGCACGAAGGCGGTGGTGGTCGCCGGGCAGCCGATCGACATGAACGGCGAGCCGTGCATGCTGTTCACGTTCATGGATCTCGAGCCGCGCAAGCAGGCCGAGCTCGCGCTGCGGCAGAGCGAGGAGCGCTTCGCGAAGGCGTTCCGGATGGCGCCGGTCGCGACCGCGATCGTCACGGCCGACGGTTTCGTGCTGCTCGACGTGAACGATGCGTTCGTCGGGATGGCCGGCCATGCGCGCGACGACCTGCTCGGCAAGTCCGCGGACGAGATCGGCCTGTGGGCCGAACGCGGCGCACGGCAGTGCATCGACACGCAGCTCGCGCGCGACGGCAACGTGCGCAACGCAGATGTGCAGATCCGGACGCGCGACGGCGACGTGCGCGATTGCGTCGTGTCGGCCGAGCCGGTCGCGATTCACGGGCAGGATTGCCTGCTGATCGCGCTGCTCGACATCAGCGATCGCAAGCGCACCGAGATGGAACTCGTCTATGCGATCGAGACCGCGATGCAGGATGCGTCGTGGTTCAGCCGCACGCTGATCGAAAAACTGGCGAACGTGCGGCGCGCGAATGCGCCGGACGCGGGCGCGCAGCTGTCGGATCTCACCGCGCGCGAGCGCGACGTGTTCGACCTGCTGTGTCACGGCCTCGCCGACAAGGAGATCGCCGGCCGTCTCGGGCTCGCGCCGAACACGGTCCGCAATCACGTCGCGACGATCTACGCGAAGCTCGACGTGCATAGCCGCGGCGAGGCGATCGTGTGGGCGCGCGAGCGCGGGATTGTCGGCACGTCCGACGCGAACGGTGCGCGAGGCGAGAAAGCTGCCGACAAGGACGGCAAGAACTGACGCCGGCCGTCGGGCCATCGGTGCGAATGCACCATGCAGGCTGGTGCATCCGCATCTGCCGCGCGCGGCGCGCGGCTGCGATCCTGTCCACTCGGCGGTGCGGCGCGGGCTGCCGTGCCGTCGTCTCTCTCCCCCAACTCATCGCAGGAGACGACCATGGACAGGAATCGCATCGAAGGCAAGCTCAAACAGGTGAAGGGTTCGGTCAAGGAAGCGCTCGGCAAGGTGACGGGCGACCGCGAGACGGAAGCGGAAGGCGTGGCGGAGCAGCAGGCCGGCAAGCGTCAGGAACAGGCCGGCGAGGCGGCCGATGCGGTGCGCAAGCAGACGGGCACCGACCGGCATTGAGCGGCACCGGGCGCCATTGATCGAATCGCGCGAGGTGCGCTGCGTTGCCGCCGTGTGGCACGGCGATGATTCTCCATCGGCATGACCCGGCGCGGCCTTGGGGCAACGGTACGTGCGCGCATCCCGCTTGATGCGTTTGCTTCCAGGCCGCCGTCGCGCGGGCCGCGGATCGGTGGCACGGGCACTTGATGACAATTCCTCACAACATAGTTCCGATATTTCGTTTGCTGCACGCGTATTGGCTACCCACAATCGGTTCACCTCTTTCGCGCTGACAGGTTCTCCGGAGACGGAACCGCGGTGATCGACCGGCAGGCGATGCGCCATGAGCGATGCCCCGGCGACAGAAAAAATCACCGGCACGCGGGAGGTCGCCGGCGCGCGATGGTCGCGCGTCGCATCCCGACCCACAGAAGAAGGATTGGCCGATGACGTTCCGCATTCGTTCGCTTTCCGGCATTGCATTGACCGCTGCGATTCTCGCGTTCCAGACGGGCGCGGCCCATGCGCAGGAAACCGTCGTCAAGGTCGGCGTCGCCGTGCCGCTGACCGGCGGCGGCGCCGCGTATGGCAAGGACATCGAGAACGGCGTGCGCATGGCCGTCGACGAGGCGAACGCCGCGCACCCGACGATCGGCGGCAAGCCGGTGAAATTCGTCGTCGCGTCGCAGGACGACCAGAGCGATCCTCGCATCGGCGTGCAGGCCGCGCAGCAGCTGACCGACGCGCAGGTGGCCGTCGTCATCGGCCACTTCAACTCGGGCACGACGCTGCCCGCGTCGAAGATCTACGCGAAGGCCGGCATTCCGATGATCACGCCGTCGGCGACCAATCCCGACATCACGCGCGCCGGGCTCGGCACCGTGTACCGCGTGATCGCGACCGACGCGCAGAACGCCGGCAATGCCGGTGCGTATGCGGCGAGCGTGACCAAGGCGAAGCGCATCGCGATCATCGACGACCGCACCGCGTTCGGCCAGGGCGAAGCCGACGAATTCGAGAAGGCCGCGAAGGCGAACGGCGGCACGATCGTCGCGCGCGAATTCACGAACGACAAGGCCGTCGACTTCAGCGCGCAGCTCACGAAGATCAAGAGCACGAATGCCGACCTGGTGTTCTTCGGCGGCCTCGACGCGCAGTCCGCGATGCTGGTCAAGCGCATGCGCCAGCTCGGCATCCGCGCGCAGTTCCTGGCCGGCGGCGGCGTGATGAACGCGAACTTCATCAGGCTCGCGGGCAATGCGGCCGAAGGCGCGTCGGTGTGGGAATACGGACAACCGCTGTCGCGTCTCGCGAAGGGCAAGCAGTTCGAAACGAAATTCAAGCAGAAGTACGGCGTCGACATGCTCGCGTATGCGCCGTTCGCGTACGACGCGACGTGGATCGCGATCAACGCGATGCAGAAGGCGAACTCGACGAAGCCGGCCGATTTCAACGGCGCGCTGAAGGGCACGCGGTACGACGGCATCACCGGCACGATCGCGTTCACGAACACGGGCGACCTGAAGAACCCGAGCTCGACGCTGTATGAAGTGAAGAACGCCGCGTGGCAGCCCGTCACCACGCAAACGGCGGACTGAGTACCTGAATTACCCGAACGCGCGCGGACTTTCGCGGCGAGCCCGGACGTGCTGAAATAGCCCCAGCGATCGGATCCGATCGCGGCGCATGTCGGGGCGATGCGCCGGGGGCACGGTCTGCCGCGCACGGCGCCGCGCGCGACGCGGCACGAACAACCTTCGGGCGCGGCCGGCCGGCCGCGCCTTTCACGTGCAACTGGAGTCAGTCGTGAGTTCTCAAGTCGTCATCGTCGGCGGTGGTGTGATCGGCAGCTCGATCGCCTATTTCCTGCGCGCTACCGATCCGACGGTGTCCGTCACCGTCATCGAACGCGATCCCACCTATGCGAAATCGTCGTCGGCGCTGTCGGCCGCGTCGATTCGCCAGCAGTTCTCGACGCCGCTGTCGATCGAGATGTCGCTGTTCGGGATCGACTTCCTGCGCACGATCGGCGAGCGGCTCGAAGTCGACGGCACGCGCCCGTCGATCGATCTGCATGAAGGCGGCTACCTGTTTCTCGCGACGCCGGCAGGCGATGCGACGCTGCGCGAGAACCATGCGCTGCAGACGAAGCTCGGCGCCGATATCCGGTTGATGGATCGCGACGCGCTGCGCGCGAAGTTTCCCTGGCTGAACGTCGACGATCTCGTGTCGGGCGCCTATGGCGCGAGCGGCGAAGGGTGGTTCGACGGTTACGGGCTCGTGCAGGCGCTGCGCAAGAAGGCGCAGGCGCTCGGCGCGCGGTATGTGCCGGCCGATGTGACCGGCGTCGTGCGCGATGGTCGCAAGATCACGCACGTGGTGACGAACGACGGCGAGCGCTACGCATGCGACACGCTCGTCAACGCGGCCGGTGCGTGGACGCGCACGCTGTCGTCGATGATGGGCATCGACATTCCCGTGTACGCGCGGCGTCGCAGCATCTTCAATGTGTCGTCGCCGGCGAAGCTCACCGATTGCCCGCTGCTGATCGATCCGACCGGTGTGTATTTCCGGCCGGAAGGACGCACGTACATCTGCGGGACGTCGCCGAGCCCCGATCGCGACCCCGACGACCTGCCGCTCGACGAGGTCGATCACGACCTGTTCGACGAGGTGATCTGGCCGACGCTCGCGAATCGCGTGCCGGAGTTCGAAGCGCTGCGCGTGGAGAACTGCTGGTCCGGGTACTACGAGTACAACGTGTTCGATCACAACGCGATCATCGGGTATCACCCCGAGCTCGACAACGTCGTGTTCGCGAACGGGTATAGCGGGCACGGGCTGCAGCAAGGGCCCGCGACCGGGCGTGGGGTGAGCGAACTGATCCTGGGCGGGCGATATGAATCGCTCGACCTGTCGTCGCTCGGCTGGGAGCGTGTGCTCGAAAACCGGCCGATCGTCGAAAAGAACGTCGTGTAGCGCGGCGTGACCGCCCGGTGTGTGGTGGGCGGGATTCTCCTTGTGTCTCAATCTGATTGGCCCGGCTTTGCCGGGCTTTTTTTATCGGAGCGGGAGGCCGGAGGCGTGGTTCCGGCGCGAGCGGCTCAGGCCAGCAAGCAGGCGATCAGATCGTGCGTCGTGCGCACCTCGTACTTCCTCAACAAGCTCGCGCGATGAATATCGACCGTGCGCGGGCTGATGTTCAGCTCCTTGCCGATTTCCTTGCTGGTGAGCCCGTGAACCAGGAATGCCGCGACGTCGCGCTCGCGATCGGTCAACGTGCTGGCGACGTCGGGATGCTTCGCGTCGCCCGACAGGTCGGTGAAGGTCCAGATGGCCAGCTCGAAAGGCCGCTTCGGGTTGTAGCCGAAGCCGCACACGGTGACCCAGAAATGGCTGCCGTCGATGCGGCGCATGATGCGATCGTCGCTGAACCCCGCACGCTTCGCGAGCAGCGGCGCGAGGCGACGGCCGGTCGTCGCGAAGTCCTTCTGCTGCGGATACAGCTTCGCGAACGATTGGTCGATGATGTCGTCGCGGGTCGCCCTGAACAGTTGCAGCGCCTTCTCGTTGCAGTCGATCATGATGCGCTCTTTCGCCACGATCGCGGCGACGGGCAGATGCCTGAAGAGATCTTCGTAGTCGAGGCTTGGCATCGTGTCGGTCATGTTCGGCATCGGGTCGGCGGGTCCGAACCGTGGTCGGACCCAGGCTATCGGGCAGGTTCGCTCCTGTCGGATTGTAGCCGTAGCGCTTGCAGCACATTCAACCGACGTGAAAGACGCAGCAGTCGTGCCCTTCGCCCGCGCACCGGAGTTCGGCCGAATGCGCACGCGGGCCCTTGCTCGCCGTGTCGGGCGCGGTGTCGTTGACCCAGTCCATTGCGCCGGCGAACCAGCCCGCGAACATGTAGCAGAGCTTGCCGTGCTTGTCGGGCTGGGCCAGCACGAAGGACGAGTGATGCAGATGGATGCGCGCGTGCGACGTCGCCGGATCGGCTTCGGCAATGCTGAACACGCCCCAGCCGCGCTGCGACAGCCGCTTCAGATAATGTTCGAACACGGCCATGCCGGCGATGCCGTGCTGCTTCGCCTCCTTGTCGCACCAGTGATAGGCTGACTTGTAGCCGGCCTTGTAGAGAATCGACGCGTAGGCTTCGCGGCCGAGCGCCTCTTCCACGGCGACATGATTGTTCGTGAAGAAATGGCGCGGCACGTACAGCATCGGCAGCGCGTCGGTGGTCCAGACACCGGTGTCCGGATCGACGTCGATCGGCAATTGTGGCTGCATGGCGGGTGCGTGGTGCGTTCGTGTCGTGTGATTCAACCGTTCCAGACTTCGCCGAACACCCGCAGCCAGTTCTCGCCCATCACCTTCCTGATGCGCGACTCGCTCCAGCCGGCGCGTTGCATCGCGGCCGTCAGGTTCGGGAATTCGCCGATCGTGCGGATGCCTTCCGGATTGACGACCTTGCCGAAGTCCGTCAGGCGGCGATAGCGGCCCTTGTCGTGCGTGATCCAGTCGAAGAACTCGGTGCTGTAGCCCTGCGTGAAGTCCGTGCCGATTCCGACCTTGTCCTCGCCGATCACGTCGATCACGTATTCGATCGCTTCGAGATAATCGTCGATGGTCGCGTCGGCGCCGCGTCGCAGGAACGGCATGAACATCGTGACGCCCACGAAGCCGTTCGCCTCCGCGATCTCGCGCAGTTGCTCGTCCGTCTTGTTGCGCGGATGTTCCTTCAGCGCGGACGGGCAGCAGTGCGAGTAGGTGACCGGTTTCTTCGAACAGGCGATCGCGTCGGACGAGGTTTTCGCGCCGACGTGCGAGAGATCCACCATGATGCCGACGCGGTTCATCTCCTGGATCACTTCGCGGCCGTAGCCGGACAACCCGCCGTCCGGTTCGTAGGAACCCGTGCCGACGAGGTTCTGCGTGTTGTAGCAGAGCTGCACCACATTCACGCCGAGTTCCTTGAACACTTCGATATAGCCGAGGTTGTCCTCGAACGCATATGAGTTCTGGAAGCCGAGGATGATGCCGGTCTTGTTCTCCTTCTTCGCGCGCAGGATGTCGTCCGTCGTGCGCACCAGCGTGAGGATTTCACTGTATTCGCGGATCTGCTGCTTCATCTCCGCGATGTTGTCGATCGTCTTCTGGAAGTCTTCCCACACGGAGACCGTGCAGTTGACGGCCGTGACGCCGCCCTTGCGCATGTCTTCGAACACCGATCGCTCGAAGCGGGAGATGTTCAGGCCGTCAATGATGATGCTGGCATCGTGAAGGCTCGTCATGGTGTTTCTCCATGCGTTGGTTTAGTCAGCCCCGTTTGCATGAGCGGGGCGTGTACTCAAACCGCGCCTTCGACGCCGCGCTTGGCGGGCCGGCCGGTTCTCGCGATTGCCGGACCTGCGTCTTCGAGCGCCGTCTTCGACGTTTCCGGCAGGGACAGGCCGCCGATCATCGCCAGGATCGACACGGCGATCAGGTAATAAGCGGGCGACAGGTTGGTCCCCGTCGCCGAGATCAGCCACGTGGCGACGAGCGGCGCCGTGCCGCCGAAGATCGTGTACGCGAGGTTGTACGTGATCGCCGATGCGGTATAGCGCGTTTTCGTCGCGAACACTTCCGACATCAGCGGTGCCGTCACGACGCCCGAGAACACCGCGCCGATCGCAAGCAGCGCGACGCCGGCCAGCGATTGCGACAGCACGCCCGAGCCGCCCAGCGAGAACGCCGGATACACCGACACGATGATGAAGAGGCCGGTCGTGGCGATCGTCGCGCGGCGGCCGACGAGGTCGGAGAAGAAGCCGGCGACCGGGCACAGGGCCGCGGCGAAGAAGAGGGCGAGCACCGTCACCAGGAGCGACGTGCCGCGAGACAGGTGCCCGGCCACTTGGAGGTAGGTCGCGAAATACGTGGTGAACGTGTAGAACGACAGCGCCGTCACGGACACGAACGCGCCGAGCTTCAGGATATTCAGCGACTGCGAACGCAGCGTTTCCATCAGCGGCGCATGCGCGATGTCGTGCTTGCCTTCGAGTGCCTGGAACGCGGGCGTTTCATTCAGGTTGACGCGCAGGTACACGCCGATGAGGCCGACCGGTGCCGCGATCAGGAACGGCACGCGCCAGCCCCATTCGACCATTGCCTGCGACGACAGCGACGATTCGAGCAGATAGGCGACCACGGCCGCGCAGGCGAACGACGAGAAGGTCGACACCGGCACGAAGCTGCCGAAGAACGCGCGGCGGCGGCGCGGTGCGTGTTCCATCACGTACGCGCATGCGCCGGCGTATTCGCCGCCTGCCGAAAACCCCTGGACGCAGCGGATGATCGTGAGCAGCAACGGCGCCCAATAACCGATGCTCGCGTAGGTCGGGAGCAGGCCGATCAATGTGGTCGAGCCGGCCATCATAAGGATCGTCAGCGCAAGCGTGCGCTTGCGGCCGATCCGGTCGCCGATGACGCCGAAGACCAGGCCGCCCAGCGGGCGGAATGCGAAGGCCACCGCGAAGACGGCGAACGTCTTCAGGAGACCGACCGTGGGATCGCCGCTCGGAAAGAATTCGCGCGTCAGGATGGTGGCGAGAAAGCCGTATGCGGCGAAATCGAACCACTCGACGAAATTGCCGATCGAGGCTGCGGCGATCACGCGTCGTAGCGTGCTGGTATCGACGTCCTGGGTGGTCATGGTCGTGTCCTCTTCGTAGGTGTGGTTCGGTTCGCGTCGAAAACATCGTAGGGACGCCAATTACCTAGGTCCATACGTGTCAATTACCTAGGTAATCGGGGGCGGGGCGGGGGGCGGCTGCCGGCCGGCGTTGCCGGAGTTGAATAAGGGAGCGTGGAGGCTAGACTGGAAGTTCCCCATGCACACCATGGAGGGAGACATGACGACCATCTATGTCGTGAAGACCGGGCTTCAGTTCCTCTGTACCGGCGAGGACGGCGACATCGGCATGGCACCGGAGATCGAGGAAGCGATGTCCTTTCTTTCGTATGAAGAAGCGAAAAAGGTGGCGAGCGAGAACGCCGATCCGGGGTACGAGATTCTGGCGGTCGATATTGAGTGCCGCTGATGGGGAGTTTCGCGGCGAGGGCTCGATGACGGAAGATGCCTCGGGGGCGCGCGCATCTTGGGGCTAGATGCGGCGTCGCTTCCGTGCGGCCATCAACGCATGTAGCGGCACACCACCTGTGACAACTGCCACGGCCGCGAACCGCCGTGAAGCGCCAGCACGTACCGGTCGAAAACCGTCGAACGTACTCTATTTATCCGCGGAGCACGGCCGCATCACGTCCCTCAATCGATGATCAAACCGCAAGACATGATGCATATGGGTATCGGTTGCCGATATCGATCGCTTTGAGCAATCTTGTAGCCCTTGGGCTACATCGGTGCCTGTTTCATCAATTTTTGTATCCCTGGGGATACAAAATCGCGGATGGCAATTTGTGCCTCGGGGATCGGTGATTGAAGCCGCCGGCTTCTCGGATACGGGCACGGCCGACAATGGAAGAGAAGTGATCGGGCGCTCGGAATTGCCTGGAGAGCGCGGGAAAGGGAGTTGATGCGGGCCACCGAGCAACACGGCGAGCGCCGCCCATTTGATGACCAAACCGCAAGACCTAGTGCATAGATATCGTTTGCCGCAGCGTTAATGACTATCGACAATCGTGGCTCGAATTCCCGCCGTTGGCGCCAGAAGCGCCTGGCGGGCGGCACCTGTCGGCTATCCCGGCCGTCGCTGCCATCCAGCTCACGACGACATGTACGCGTTCACGCCTTCATTCCAGAATCCTGCCGGTTCGCCGATCCGCGAGCTGTTCAAATACCTCTCCGAGCCGGGGATGATTTCGTTCGCCGGCGGTTACCCGGCCAGCGACCTGTTCGACGTCGACGGCCTGAACGCCGCCGCCGAACGCGCATACGCCCAGCCGGTCCGCTGCCTGCAATACGGCCCGACCGACGGCCTCGCCGAACTGAAGCAGCAACTGATTGCGTTGATGGCGCGCCGCAACGTGACGTGCACGCCCGCCGAACTGCTCGTCACGACCGGCTCGCAGCAGGGCCTCGATCTGCTATTGCGCGTGATGGTCGGCCCCGGCGACGTCGTGCTGACCGAACAGCCGGCGTACCCGGCGACGCTGTCGGCGATGCGTCTGCAACAGGCGCGCATCGTCACGATCCCCGTCGACGGCGAAGGGCTCGACGTCGACCGCCTCGCGTCGCAACTCGCATCCGGCGCGATCGCGCAGCCGAAGCTGCTCTACACGGTCCCGACCTTCGCGAACCCGACCGGCGCGACGCTCACGCGCGAACGCCGGCTGAAGTTGCTGCGCCTCGCGGTGCAATACCGTTTCCTGATCGTCGAGGACGATCCCTACGGCGACCTGCGTTTCGCGGGCGAACCGGTGCCGTCGATGCTTGCACTCGCGAACGACGTCGAAGGCGCGCGCGACTGGATCGTGCATTTCGCGAGCCTGTCGAAAATCGTCGCGCCGGGGCTGCGCGTGGGCTGGACGATCGCGCCGGCCGAAATCGCGCGGCGCTGCGTGATCGCGAAGCAGACGGTCGACCTGTGCAGCACGCCGTGGACGCAAGCCACCGCCGCCGAGTATCTCGCCGACGGCGCACTCGAACGCCATCTGCCGCGCATCACGGCGGCCTACCAGCGCAAGTGCGACGCGATGTGCGACGCGCTGCGCGACGGTCTCGGCGACGCGATCACGTTCCATCGTCCCGAAGGCGGGATGTTCGTGTGGGCGCGCATCGGCGCGGTGTCGTCGGACGTGCTGCTGCAACAGGCGATCGCGAACAAGGTCGTCTTCGTGCCGGGCAAGGCGTTCTTCGCGGACAACGTCGACGCGGCATCGCTGCGGCTGTCGTTCGCCGCGCCCGATGTCGACGCGATCCGGGAAGGCGTGGCGCGCCTCGTGCGCGCGTATGGTGCGGCGCTGGCCGCGTGAGGAGACACACATGAACATCGTCATCAACCACACCGCATGGATGGACGAAGCGCCGGGCATGGCCGATATCCGTCCCGTCGCGCACAAGTCGTCGCAGATCGGCGCGGGGCCGCAGTACGTGGCCGACGTACTCGGCCGCTTCGGCGCGGAGTCGACCGACACGCGCGACGCCGCACCGGCCGTCCTCGGCTACAACTGAACCGCGCGGCGGCGGGCTCGCAAGGAAAGCTCGTCGCCGAAACGGTTAAGCTGTCGCGATCGAATCGCGCAGGATCGCCACGCCATCATGTCGGACACCGACTCCCCTTCCGAATCGCTGACGGAGACGTACGACCGCCTTTGGTCCTGCCTCGAGTCCGGCGTCGGCACGCAGCGCTCGCCGTTCACGATGCTGCAGGCCGCGACGCTCGGCCTCGATGGTGCGCCGAAGGTGCGCACGATCGTGTTGCGGCAAGTGAGCCGCGCCGATCGCCTACTGTCGTTCCATACCGATGCGCGTTCGGAGAAGGTCGCGGAATTGCGCCGTGACGCGCGTATCGCCATCGTCGCGAACGATCTCGATTCACTCGTGCAGATTCGCGCGGAAGGCGTGGCATCGATCTGCGACGACGAAGCGCAACCTCGCGCGGTCTGGCAATCGAGCCGTCCGCATACGCTGCTGCTGTATCGCGCACCGCTGCGCCCCGGCACGCCGATCGGGTCGCCCGAAGAGGCGCACGTCGCGGCAGGCGCAACCACAGGCACAGCGGCCATCGACGACGGTTACCGGAACTTCTGCCTGCTCCACGTCACGGTGACGCGCGTCGACTGGCTCGAACTCGCGCGCAGCGGCCATCGCCGCGCGGTGTTCGACGTGAACGACGACGGCTACGAGGGCCGTTGGGTCGCGCCCTGACGGCGACGTCCGCGTTTCCGCTACAAACCCGTACAAGTCAGACAAATCCCGGATACATCAGACCTTTCAAATGGGCAACGCCGCGTGACCGGCGCGCGCCCGAATGAAAGCGAAGGCGCGCTCCGACGCGCGGCATGTTCACTTTCCACTTCACGAAAGGAGATGCCGAACGATGTCTTCCACACCGTTTTCCCCGACGCGTCGCCACCTGCTGGCCACTTCCGTGGCCGCCGGGGTCTCCGCGATGCTGCCCACCGCCGCGCTGCGTGCGGCCACTGGCGGCAACGGCATACGCCCGTTCACCGCCCATATCCCCGACGACGCACTGGCCGACCTGCGCCGCCGCCTTGCCGCGACGCGCTGGCCGGGCCGCGAGACCGTCGCCGACGAATCGCAGGGCGTGCGGCTCGCGCGCATGCAGGCGCTGCTGCGTTACTGGGGTACCGAATACGACTGGCGCAAGGGCGAGGCGCGCCTGAACGGCTTTCCGATGTTCATCACCGAGATCGACGGGCTCGACATTCACTTCATCCACGTGCGCTCGCGGCACGCGAACGCGATCCCGATGATCATGACGCACGGCTGGCCCGGTTCGATCTTCGAGCTGCTGAAGGCGATCGGCCCGCTGACCGACCCGACCGCGCACGGTGCGAGTGCCGACGATGCGTTCCACGTCGTCGTGCCGTCGCTGCCGGGCTTCGGTTTCTCGGGGCGTCCGGCGAAGACGGGCTGGGGCTCCGACCACATTGCGCGTGCCTGGGGCGAGCTGATGGCGCGGCTTGGCTATACGCGCTTCGTGTCGCAGGGCGGCGACTGCGGCTCGGTGATCTCGCACCGGATGGCGATGCAGCGCGTGCAGGGCCTGGCCGGGATTCACGTGAACATGCCGGCGACGGTGCCGCCGGACATCGCGACGCTGCTCCAGACCGACGCGCCGGCACCGGCGTCGCTGGCGCCGAAGGAGAAGGCCGCGTACGAGAAGCTCGCGACGTTCTATCGCGACAACTGCGGCTACTCGGCGATGATGGTCACGCGTCCGCAGACGGTCGGCTACGCGCTGGCCGATTCGCCGTCGGGTCAGGCCGCGTGGATGTACGACAAGATCTCGCAGTGGACCTACAGCGGCGGCGTGCCGGAACGGTCGATCCCGCGCGACGAGATTCTCGACGACATTTCGTTGTACTGGCTGACCAACACGGCGACGTCGGCCGCGCAGATCTACTGGGAGGATCACTCGAACAACTTCAACGCAGTGGACATCTCGCTGCCGGCGGCGATCACGGTGTTCCCGGGCGAGATCTACCAGGCGCCGCGCAGCTGGGCCGAGCGCAGCTATCACAACCTGATCTACTTCAACGAAGTCGACAAGGGCGGGCATTTCGCGGCTTGGGAGGAGCCGGAACTGTTTGCCCGCGAAGTGCGTGCCGGGTTCCGGCCGTTGCGTCGCGCGTAAGCGTGGCTTGACGGGAAAACGCGGGCCGGTGGCGATGCCGGCTCGTGTCGCGCGTCGCGCGCGGCCGACCGCGAACACCCGTTTCCGCCACGATTTTGAATCGCTGTATGTCGTACCCGGACACAGATACGTTGGGATACAAAGCGTCCGGGCGGTTCGGATATAAAACCGGTGAAGCGATTCACACGGCGGCGCGGTGCGATGCGCCGCCGCCGTGAATGGCGATACCGCATAGCCCGCACGTGCCGCGGGCCCCTTTCTTACCGATCGACAATGGAGAACGCGTCATGCCTGATACCGTCAACACCCGCCGCCGCCTGATTCTGGGCACGACACTCGCCAGCCTGAGCCTGGCCGACCTCGGGTTCGGCTCGCTGGCGCGCGCGCAGTCGGCGCCCGATGCGTCGACGCCGAAGCGCGCGGCCGGCGCGGCGTCGCTCGGCAAGATCCACCAGATCGACGCGGGCGTGCTGAACGTCGGGTATGCGGATCTCGGGCCGAAGAACGGTCCGGTCGTGTTCCTGCTGCACGGCTGGCCGTACGACATCTACAGCTACGCGGAAGTCGCGCCGTTGCTCACGGCGGCCGGCTATCGCGTGATCGTGCCGTACCTGCGCGGCTACGGATCGACGACGTTCCGCTCGGCCGACACGGTGCGCAACGGCCAGCAGGCGGTGACGGCCGTCGACATCGTCGCGCTGATGGATGCGCTCAAGATCGACCGCGCGGTATTCGGCGGCTACGACTGGGGTGCGCGCACGGCCGACATCATCGCGGCACTGTGGCCGCAGCGCGTGAAGGCGCTGGTGTCGGTGAGCGGCTACCTGATCGGCAGCCAGGAGGCGAACCGCAAGCCGCTGCCGCCGCAAGCGGAACTCCAGTGGTGGTATCAGTTCTACTTCACGACCGAGCGCGGCGCGCTCGGCTACGCGGAGAATCGTGATGCGTTCAACAAGCTGATCTGGCAGCTCGCGTCGCCGAAGTGGCAGTTCTCCGACGAGACCTTCGCGCGCAGCGCCGCGTCGTTCCAGAACCCCGACCACGTGGCCGTCGTGATCCACAACTATCGCTGGCGCCTCGGGCTCGCGCAGGGCGAAGCGCAATACGACGACATCGAGCGGAGGCTCGCGGCCGGCCCGGCGATCACCGTGCCGACGATCACGATGGAAGGTGATGCGAACGGCGCGCCGCATCCGCAGCCGGCCGCGTATGCGAAGAAGTTCACCGGCAAGTACCAGCACCGGACGATCACCGGTGGCATCGGCCACAACCTGCCGCAGGAAGCGCCGCAGGCGTTCGCGGATGCGATCCTGCAAGTGGAGAATCTGTGATGCAGGCAGGTACCTCTGGTGTCGTGCATCGCGGCGCGCGCCGTGCGCTCGTCGCGGGTGGGCTGCTGGCCGGTGCGTTGTCCGCGAGCGGCCCGGCCGCTTTCGCGGAGCAGCCGAAGCCGGCCGCGTCGCCGATCTACGGCGTGACGATTCCGCCCGGCTACCGGAAGTGGGAAATGGTCGCGCCGGCCGAGGAAGCGGCACCGCTCGACGAATTGCGCGTGGTGCTCGGCAACCCGGTCGCGATCCGCGCGCTCGAACAGGCGACGCTGCCGTTTCCGGACGGCGCGATCCTCGTGAAGCTCGCGTACAAGCGCAAGCAGTCCGACGAGTTCGCGTCGGCGACGGTGCCCGGCCAGGCGACGACCGTGCAGGTGATGGTGAAGGATTCGCGTCGCTATGCATCGACGGGCGGCTGGGGCTTCGGGCGCTTCATCAACGGCGTGCCGGCCGATATCGGTCAGCACCAGACCTGCTTCGCGTGTCATCAGGCGCGCGTGAAGAATCACGACTATGTGTTCACGCGGTTTGCGCCTTGAGGGGGCGAGCGTGGCGGAACCGGCGAATGCGTGTCGTGTGGGGTACGCCGTTCGCCGTTCACCATCGTTCTGATCGCCGGTGCCGAATTGCGGGTGGCGCGGCGGAGCGGCCGAGCGAACCCGGTCGCCAACGATTGCGCCGCCGCGTAGTTTGCGTCACCACGAATAGCCTTGCATGCCGTAGTCGGTGTCGTGTCGACGACCCCACCAGGGGAGGTAGGCGTTGTTGCCGCCGCGTGCGCGGAACCAGTCTTGGTCCGGATCGATCGGCGTGAGCTTTGACGGTGGTCTGACGACGACGGCGACGGGGTGCTCAGGATCGGTCGTGCCTGCGACCAAGGCGTTACCGCCGAAGTGGTTGATCCGGCCGATCGCGAGTGCGACGTCGGTCAATGCGCTGCCGGTTCCCATGTCGCCGAGCAGGGCGGCCGTGTTGAACGTCTGATTCGTGTGGTCGTATTCCGGAAGGGTTTCCGTCAACGTCCGCGCGAGCGAGACAACGCGTAACGACGCTGCGTCGCTGGGTACACCTGCGTCGTGGACGATGTAATTCAGGTCCGTGACCGCGACACCGGCGTTGCGTGCTGCTTCGTCGATCGTGGCTTTCCATGCCTGCACCGTTCGCGTCGTGCCGACCTTCGGCGAAAAATCGTGCGTGTTGCCGGTTGCGGCCTTGCCGATCCAGGCGAGCGGTTCGCGCTCGGTGTTGAAGTTCGGGCCCGCGAGGAACAGCACGACGAGGTTCTCGTTGATCTGCGCATCCGTGGGCGGGAAGTTCGGGGCGTCCCAGTTCATCGCCCAGACGGTCTTGTCGGGGTTCGCCTGCAAGTAGTCCAGCGCGTTGTTCAGCGACGTGAAGCCGGCGTTTGCGCCGCCTTGGGTGATTTGCACGTCGGGAGGCGTGTCGCGGCTCCAAAGCGTCTTGGGTGACGGCGGGCCAATTTCGAAGAAGTTCATCATCCGGTCGACCATGCGCGACTTGGCAAAGGCCGGATCGAGTCGGGGCGGAACGGCAGCTTCGACGCGTATGCCGGCGAGTTCGCGCCAATGGCCTTGGTTTTCTGGCTTTACCGTGTAGAAGTAACCTGAGTTGCTAAAGTAGCGCGAGCGCAGGAGGAGAATGAACTTATCAATGTACTTCGCGTAGAAGCCCTTGAACGTTTCCTCGCCCTCGTTGCCGTAAACCAATGCTCCGATGGAGCGAAGTGACGAAAATTTTTCGGGCTTCGTGCGCACCATGTCGTCATTCTTGTTCGGTTTGGTAAGCCCTTGCGCCCACAACAATTGCCATTCGGTGGGGTAGTCCATCCGTTGCAACGGATTCAACCACATCAGCCCGACAACCTGAGCGGTGAATGGCATCGCCGGATCTTCGGCTGCTGGTGTTGAATTCGCCGCAGGCTCTCTAACAGGGGCGGCGTGTGCGGAGCGCATCGTGGCCGTAGTGAAGAGAAACACCGTGAGCGCAGCCAGTCCAGGTACAACAAAGTATCGTTTCATCCAATCCCCTACTTCCAAATGTGCCGGGTCGGGTTGTTCTACATGAGCCATCAGCGAGGCCATGAGAACAGTGGTGATTAACCAAACCGAAATGGCAACGGCGATACGTCGTGGTCGCGTAGTAATCAGTGCCCTCATACGGCACCTCCGACCTTCAAATAAAGCTGACCTTCCCGCTCATCCACGATCGCGAGCGGCATCTTGCCTTCGCTTTTCTCGGTGTGTACCCATTCGGGGAGATGTGTTCTATCGAGAGTTCCAGACGCAAAATAGTCGGCGTACTTCTTGTTCGGATTTTCCAAGGGGATTCCATCCCCCATCCTCCAATCCGCCTCTATACGCAACGCTTTGAGTTGCTTCTCCGTTACGTAGCACAAGCCCACCGCGACGTCATACGCAAGCGCCTTTTCGGCATGCTCGGGATTGGTCATCGTCGTGGAGTGATTCGTCGGGCTGTTGGTCGCACCGCGATCGAGCCAATCGACTATCTGTTTGTCGCGCCAATCCTTGTAGCCTTCGGGCATCGCGCTCTTGCCGTCCTCGCCGATCACGTGGCCGTCGCCGTCGAGCCATTCGGTGTTCAATGTCCGGCGCGCTTCCATGCGCATCAGCGCGCGGTCCTCGTAACGTTGTCCGGCTTCCGTTGCGGCCGTACCTCGGGCGACGCTGTCCTCGTTCTTTGCCTTGTACTGGTCGTACGGATCGTCAGCGCGCTTGTCTGCATCGCTCTTGTTCGCGTCGCGCCAAGCAGCCGGCGGATCGTTGCCTTCGTTGAAGTCGCTGATCGCGTCGCCGTCCTTGGTCTCGACTGACTTGCCGAATCGCAAGGCCTTCGGCGGGAATGGCTCGTCAAGCGCCGGAGCATCCGCCACCACTGTCCAGCCCTTCGGCGGATCGGCGTTCACGCGGAGCATGTTCAATGCCGAACTGATGCCGGTCACGACGAACATGAGTGGCGCAGTCACAAGCGTTGCCGCCACGCCCAGAACCGATTCATTTCCTTTGACCGCGCCGACGAGATTGAATTTGGCCGGCGGCGACGGCGGATACCAGAACCCCGGCTTCGTTCC